>JBGQKM010000225.1:0-10037 GCA_041499515.1 Planctomycetia bacterium
CGTGAAGAATCGGTCGGAAAAGCTCGAGACGTCGGTCGAGTCGGGCGACCAGGTTACCTCGGCTCCGTAGGCGTAGCCGTAGTACAGCAGCTCGCGCAGGTTCTTGGAGCCGTTGTCGCCCCAGGTCGAAGTGATCGAGCCCAGCGGGTGGGGCTGACGGTAGCAATCGAGCGTGAAGTTGCGAATGTTGATCATCGCCTTGGACATGTCGGGAAAGATCCGATCCCAGTTGTTCATGCCGGGCAGCACCAGGATGGGAAACCCCTTCGAGCCGAGGACGTCGACCGTCGGATAATGGTCGGCGGGCTCGTACTGCCAGTCCATCAGGACGATGTCCTTGGGGATCATGTCGAGAATCTCGGGATACTTGAGAATGATGTCCCCGTACATGATCATCGTTTTGCCGCGGCTCTTGAGCAGGTCGTTGATGCGGCGGTAGTGTGCGGCGTGTGCCGGCCCGCGCCCGACGCGCTTGACCAGTTCCTCGCTCTTTCCGAAGCCCAGGTCCCACGACTCGTCGAGCCCGGCGTGGAAGTACTTAGAGTCGAAGGCGGCGGCCATTTCCTGAAAGCAGTTGGCCAAAAAGCCGAAGGCCTCGTCGTCCACCGCGAACGAATGGGAGCCGGGAAACTCGGCAAACGGCCGCACCTCGTCGAGCATCAACAGCGTGCCCTGGTTGCCCAGCATCTCGAAGACGGGAATGATCTCGATCCCCAACGGCCGGGCGAACGCTTCCAGCTCATCGACCTGCTCGCGCGTCAAGGCGCCGCGGCCCTCGCCGATCGTCGGATAGCGCTTGAAGCGAAACGTGTCCTCGAAATAGAAGATCAATGTGTTCATCTTGAAGTCGGCCAGAAAGCGGATCATGTCCTTGAAGTTCTCCATGGTGGAGACCTGGCCGTAGCTGAATTCGTCGTGGATGCCGCGCATCGCCATCTTCGGCCAGTCGCGCACGCGCACCGCCGGCAAAGGCGCGCTTCGACCGCGGTACACCAGCATCTGCCGCAGGGTCGTGGTGCCGTAGAGCAGGCCTCGGGCGCTTTCGGCGCCGATCACGACGCCGTCAGAGCCGATACCGAGCACGTAGCCCTCTTTGGCCATCACGTCGGTCAGCTCCAGACCGTAGGCTTTCATCAACTTGGCGACGCGCGGATCGTTTCTGGGGTTTCCGATGGCGATCAGCTTGGGGGCTGTGACCGTGGCTGGGTCTTGGGTGATCTGGAGCATCAGGCCCGTTTGCTGACCGAGGCGCTCTTGGAGATTACCGGCCGCGAACTTCGCGCCATCCGTCGGCGTGCGCGGCAGCAGGATTTTCGTTGCTTCGTCGACGCGCAGCGACTCGTTGGTCCAGGTCACTTCTTGCGGGGTTGGGATGACGCCCAGATCTTCTCTCCGCTGCGCGCCGGCCCGAGCCGAGCCGACGACGAGTAAAACGAGCATCCCCAACGCTCCTGTTGCCATTCGAAAAACGTTCGCGCGCGTCATCCAACTCTCCCGTGGGCTTTCGATAAACTACGCCGTGCTGATGGTGCGTCAACACGTGCTGGGAATTCGGGGCTGGCGAAACCAAGGGGTCTCGGATAGCTTCAACTCCGTCGGATCACAGCTTTCGATAATATCTCCCGACGCACCGGAAAGCCATTGAGTAACTTTACCATCCGCCTCGCGCAGCCCGGCGACCAGGCGGCGGCTTACTACGTCTGCCTCAAGACCGGCGACCATGGCCGGGATGGCGAGCCCTTTTACCACGACGACCCGCACGCGCTTGGGCGAATCTTCGTTGGCCCCTATCTCGCCTACGAGCCGGAGTTGAGTCTGGTACTGGAAGATGACCAAGGCGTGTGTGGCTACGCGCTGGCGGCGCTGGATTCGCGGGCGTTCTATGCGCGGTACGATCACGCGTGGCGGCCGAAATCATGCGAGCAGTTTCCGCTGCCGCCAGGCGATCCCGCGGCCTGGACGCGGGCACAGACCGTCCATTCCTGGTATCATCATCCGGATTACTTCTGCCCTGAGCCTTATGAGGCGTATCCGTCGCACATGCACATCGATCTGCTCCAGCGGGCTCGGGGCCAGGGTTTTGGCCGGCGGATGATGGAGCAAGAGATGGACCAACTGCGCCAGCGCGGTTCGCCGGGCGCCCATCTGGCCGTGAGTGTGCTCAACACGCCGGCGTTGGGTTTTTATCGGCGACTGAGGTTTCACGAACTGGCCCGCACCGGCACGACCACCAACGGAAGTATCTATCTCGGCAAGACTTTTTAGGACTGAACGCGAAATCGCCCCATGTCACAACATCTCGCCCTACTCGGAGGCCGTCCTGTCCGGGAGCGTCCCTTCACGTCCTGGCCCATCTTCGACAAGCGCGAGGAAGCGCGTCTGTTGGCCGCGCTCGGCAGCGGCCACTGGGGTCGGCTGGACGGAAATGAAGTCAACGAGTTCGAAGAGCGGTTCGCCGCCATGCACGGCTGCCAGCATGGCATCGCGCTGGTCAACGGCACCGTGTCGCTGCGGCTGGGTCTGATTGCGGCCGGTCTGGACGCCGAAAGCGAAGTCATCGTTCCGCCTTACACGTTCTTTTCAACGGCCTCCGCGGTGGTCGAGGCCAACATGGTTCCCGTGTTTGCGGACGTTGACCTGGGCACGTTCAATCTCGATCCGCGGGCGTTGGAGGCCGCCATCACGCCACGCACGCGCGCCGTGATCCCCGTCCACTTCGCCGGTCAACCGGCCGACATGGATGCGATCATGGCCATCGCCCGCAAGCATGAGTTGCTGGTCATCGAGGACGCCGCCCACGCCCACGGCGCGAGTTACAAGAACCGCCCTGCGGGCAGCCTGTCGCAACTGGCATCGTTCTCGTTCCAATCGAGCAAGAATCTCACGTGCGGCGAGGGCGGCATCATCACCACGAACGATGCGAAACTCGCCGCCACCTGCCGCTCGATGCACAATTGCGGTCGCATCCCGACCGGCGTGTGGTACGAGCATCATGTTATTTCCGGCAACTACCGGCTCGGCGAATTGCAAGGGGCCTTGCTCAATGCGCAACTCGAGCGGCTCGAAGATCAGACGACGACTCGCGATGGCAATGGCCAGTACCTCATGCGACGGCTCACAGCGCTGCCGGGCCTCCATCCGCAACAACGCCCCGACTTCTGCACCCGACATGCGTACCACCTGTTCATGTTGCGCATCGATGGCCAGGAGTTTGGCGCGCCACGCAGCGCGGTGATCGCGGCGTTGTGCGCTGAGGGGGTTCCCTGTTCGGGCGGCTATGGGTTCTCGCTCCCGCAACAACCCATGTTTCGCAACCGTGCGTTCGGCCCGTACCTGCCGCGGATAGCGGACCGGCTGGACTACCAGCAAGTGCATTGTCCGAACAGCGACCTCTTGTGCCGCGAACAAGCACTGTGGTTGGAGCAAGCGATGTTTCTCGGCCCGCGCGAGGACATGGACGACATCTACCGCGCCTTCGAAAAGGTTCACGACCAGCGCGCCGCCCTGGCCGACTGGTCGGGCCGCGCGGGCACGAAATGATCGAGGAGACCCGGCAGGTAATTTAACTTCAAGCTTCGGCGTGGTTTAGCAGAAAATGGACAGGGGCGGGATTGAACCGCCGACACACGGATTTTCAGTCCGTTGCTCTACCAACTGAGCTACCTGTCCAGAATGCCCCTTGCCGACGCGGCTGCCGCTTCGGGTTGAGGCGGGCGAGACGCAACGGGCGAGGGCCGAAAGAACTAACCTAACTACCGGCACTTCGGCCGACAAGCCCTGCTCGAAGTACGGCAAGCCCTGCTCGAAACAGGTCGATCACCGGATCGAACGGGCTCGACTGCGCACCAAAACCTCGACGCCCGGTGACGTTCAATCCCGGCCCTCTTCGTCGGGCGTCGAGAGGGTGCGGCGCGAGGCGGCGCTGCGCAGCCGTTGGGCCGCCTGACGCAGCAAGTGGCCCGCGTGCAGGTCCAATACGCCCAGCACGCGCACGAACGAACAGGCCGACCGCAGCGAGAGCCGGGGACGAACCGCCAGATAGCGATTAGCGAAATTGGGCCGGAACCGGCTCTTGTAGTGATACATGCCGCGCGTGTCGTGAATGAAACTGAAATAACGCGTGGCCAATACCATGCTCCACCGCGCCAACGGGCTGTCGCCGGGCAGGGGCGTTTCGCACCGCAGGCCGGGCATCAGGCACAGCGAAACGCTCGCCACGCCCGCGGCCTGCAGTTGCTGCATGGCCTGGTGCATCAGGTAGGGCATCGTGCCGCGCACGGCATCCGGCCGGCGGCGATACGTTTCGAAGGCCCAGCGCGCGCCGTCGAGGCACGGGTTGCACAGCAAAAATCCTTCGATGCGGCCCGCCCCGTCGTCGCTTACCGCCACGAACAGCCGCCGTCGGCGCAAATGTTCCAGATCGAAACGGCCTTCGAGAAAGCGAATCTCATCGCGTTGCGGCTTGTTGACCAACTGGGCTTGCGAAATCTCGCCCAGTTCCTCGGAGACGCGATGCCACTCGCGGGCCGACATCCGGGCCCGATCGCACTCGCGGACGACGACCTGCTGACGCCGACAAAAATTGGTCTGCCGTCGCAGCCACTCGTAGGGCTTTCCCGCCCAAGCGCACTCCGTCAGATCGACCAACAGCTCTTCGCCCCACTTGGTGACCTGAAAACCAAAATCGCGAACCAACGGCACGTCGTCGTCGGTCAGATTGTAGAACGACAACACCAGCCGCTCGCGCTCGGCCCAGCGCACGACCTGGACCAACAGCTCCGGTTTGTCGCTCTCACAGGCCAACAGCCCGCCGGAAATGTGCACGTACCGGCCATCGCGCACGTAGGCCACCGCGGCCGGCACGTCGCGGGCCCAAAACACCTGGCGGTCCGGTTCGGTCGCCAGATACGAGTCGTACGTCGCGCCGTAGCGAAACGCAAGCGTTTCGAGCCGCGCCGGATCGTCAAGCGGCACCGTCCGGTGGCGGGGCCGGTGGCCCGGCGAAGTTTGCAATAGATTCAAGGTGCTAGTCTCGGTGGTCATGAACGAATGTCTCCCAAAAAATCGAGCTACGAAGTCTAACCGAGCACCACGGTCCGGGCGAAGAGCAGTCTGCCCCGCGCCGCGGCCGACAGTCGAGGGGGAGTCGAAGTTGCGACGAAAAACGGCATGCTAGCCCGTGGCGCCTCGTTGCAAGCGGCAAACGGATACGGCCATACGGCCGCCTCCATGTCCGAAGTGTGAATTGGCCCGACCGGGAGATTTGGGCAGAACAACTTGACTCGGCGCGGGCCGCTTGTTGCTCGTCTTGCCTGTTGACCGGCAATCGGTATATTGCCTTGCGTGACACAAATGAATGCGGCGACGATCCGCGAGTTTTTTCGGTCCGAGCCGCTCTATCACTATCCGATGGATCGGTTCTCGATCAAGAGTCCGATTCTCTACCGCCCGGAACACCGCGTGGTCCACGTGGGGGGCGGACCGAACCGAAACCATCCGCTGGAGATCAATCTCAACCAGTTCCGCCTGGAAAACGTGGACATCGTCGGCGACGCCGAGCATCTGCCGCTGGGCAACGCCAGCGTCGACGTGGTCGTCTCCAATGCCGTGCTCGAGCACGTCAAAGACCTCAAGGAGACGCTACGAGAGATCGATCGCGTGCTCAAACCTGGCGGGCTGGTGTATATCGAGATCCCGTTCGCGCAGCACTACCACACGCACGACGCGTACGGCGTCCGTTTCGAGGACTACCGGCGGCTGACGAAGGCGGGCCTTGCCGCCGCGTTCGATTTTTGCACGCCGTTGGACGTCGGCGTCTGCGTGGGTCCCACTTCGGCCTTGTTTCAAATCGTATTCTCGTTTTTGCGGGATCTATCTCCGCGCCCCCTCTATCGCCGTGCGGTCGACTTCCTCTACCGCCTCATCGGAAATCCGTGCGTCCAACTCGACGCCCACTTGTCTGAGGCGGTCATCCAACGTTCGGTGATCCCCTCGGGCATTTACTATTTCGGCCGAAAGCGCGACGGCAAGACACTGCGGCTCGATGAACTGCCGCAGCCCAATTCGCAGTTCCCACGCGACGCCGCGGCTCGGATAGTGCTGGGCCAACGGACCGCGAAACATCTCGACGTTCATATACTCAATACGGGCCAAACGACCTGGCTGCGAGCCGCGGAATTGGGTTGGGGCACGGTCCGGGTCGGACTGCAGCGCGTGACCGAGAATCGGGTCGAACGCGATTTTAAGCGGTTGGATCTGCCGCACGATATTGGCCCCGGCGAGCGCTGCGAACTGCGCATCGATCTGGGCGAATTCGAACACGCCGACGCGATCAAAGTCGATCTGGTGATTGAGGGGATAGCGTGGTTCGAGGATCGCGGCCAACGACCGCTTTTCGTCCGCTTGCGCGAGCGCTGAGCCATCGCGTATAATAGGACGGGTTCCGTCCCTTGGCCCAGCGCCCTCCACGATGTCATCCTCCATGCCCAGCCGATCGGTTTATCTGGACAATCACGCCACGACGCGGGTCGATCCGCGGGTGTTGACGGCGATGTTGCCGTTTTTCACCGACACGTACGGCAACGCGGCCAGTACCGGCCACAGCTTCGGATGGGAAGCCAAAGAGGCGGTCGACGCGGCGCGCGAAACGATTGCCGGGGCCATCGGAGCCAGCCCCCGTGAAATCGTGTTTACCAGCGGGGCCACCGAGAGCAACAACCTGGCCATTCGCGGTGTGGCCGAACGGGCGCAGCGGCGCGGCAATCGTCTGATCACGCTCCAGACCGAACATCGCGCCGTGCTGGATCCGATCGAACGGCTTGGGCGGCGCGGATTCGATGTCACCTGCCTTGGTGTCGAGCCGGCCGGCAGCGGCCGGGCAGGGGAGCTCGACCTGGATAAACTGCGAAGTGCGCTCGGCGACGACACGCTGCTGGTCTCGGTGATGCTGGCCAACAACGAAATCGGCGTCCTGCAGCCGCTGGCCGAAATCGCCGCGATGTGCCGCGAGCGGGGCGTGCTGGTGCATTGCGACGCCACGCAAGCAATCGGCAAGCTGCCGGTCGACGTGCGCTCGCTGGGGCTGGACCTGATGAGTTTTTCGGCCCACAAGCTGTATGGGCCCAAAGGCGTTGGAGTCTTGTACATCCGCCGCAGCACGCCGCAAGTGCGGCTGGAACCGCAAATTGCCGGCGGCGGACACGAAGGGGGTTTGCGCAGCGGCACGCTGAACTCACCGGGCATTGTCGGGCTGGCTCGAGCGATGGAGCTTTGCCGCGACGAAATGCCGCAGGAATCGCAGCGGCTGACGGCGCTACGCGACCGGCTCTACGCCGGACTGACGGCCGAACTGGACGGCGTCTCGCTCAACGGTCCGGCCTTGGACATCCCAGGCTTTCGGCTGCCGGGCAATCTGAACGTCAGTTTCGCGTACGTCGACGGCGAGGCGCTGTTGATGAACATGAAGAGCGTGGCGGTCAGCTCCGGCAGCGCGTGCACTTCGGCCAATCCCGAACCGAGCCACGTGCTGCGGGCCCTGGGCTTAAGCGAAGAAGCGACCCGCAGCAGCCTCCGCTTTGGATTGGGCCGGTTCAACACGGCCGAAGACATTGACTTTGCCATTGGTGCCGTGGCCGAGGTGGTCCGGAGGCTGCGCAAGCTCAGCAGCCTGGCCTGAGGGGGCCTGGTCGCGGACCTTCGGCAGGCGGATTTTCGCGTGGAGTTGCGATAAATTAGCGCAAAATGGGCGAAGTTGCCTTTTCTTCGGCCGGCACATCGTATAATTTAGAAAGCTCGGATTGCGAAAACTACATTTTGTCTTCAACGGTTACAGATAACCAACTTCCCGAAAAACTGGAGCGCGCACTGAAATGGCCATTATCTTGAGCGAACGGGCCGCGAGCGAAGTCAAAAAAGTGCTGCAAGAACAGAAGCAGACCGAAGCGACGCTGTTGCGGGTGCGCGTCGTGGGGGGCGGATGCAGCGGGTTCAGCTACGACCTGAAATTCGACAATCAGTTCGACGAAAAACTGGATTCCAAGTACGAGTACCACGGCGTCACGGTGGTCGTCGACAAGAAGAGTGCTTTGTATCTGGACGGCACGACGGTGGATTATTATGAAGGGCTCGAGAAGCGGGGCTTCACCTTCGACAATCCCAACGCCGTGAAGAGCTGCGGCTGCGGAAGCTCTTTCCAGGCTTAGGCTTGGGAATTGGACCGTTTTGGGGGGGACGGCAAACGCTTCCCAGGCGGCGGGCTGCGGCGGATTAAAGCCAACCTCGGCGGACTGCCGAATCCATACTTTTGTCATCCGAGAGGCACCGCCTTGGCGGTGCCTTTCTCGTTGGCGACGTTGGACTTCCGTGACTGGCCCGCTCCGGCAACTTCTTGAATGTCGACCTGGGCGATGCGATTTTATCGCGCCGCGTCAAGACACGATCCTGGTTAGGCTTTGAGGAACATCCGGCGGCCGGGCCCTTGCGAAAGGTGCCAGCGGGGGTACAATCCAAGGCGACGAAGGGATTCGCACTCCGCGGCGAGTCAGGGTCTGCCGCCAGTCATGGGGCCGAAGTCGTTGGCTCGATGGCGTTTTTCGCATTCGGAAACGTGCGAGCTCTCGCTGGCTTCGGCGTGTGTCTTTGAAGCCCTTCGAGCGAGGAGAAAACGCGTTGGACCTCCTCTTGACGGAGGCGGTTTGATGAGTAAGATTGGCGGTTTCCGGTTTGGCGCAAGTTCTTGAGCACTCAGTGTGTTTTATGGACGAGCCATACTGAGGACGGGTCCGTGGCCGGGGGCTGAATTCACCCGACGGTTGAATTCAGCCTCTGTCCATTGGCAGAGCGGTGTCGGCTTCCCAGTGGGAGGCCGGGGCCGGCCGATCTTTGACAATTTGGTTGTTGCAAGAGTGGCATCTTGTATATTTTGAACAAAAGCCGGGTCGATCACCCGTTTTTTTGCGCGCAAGCGTGGAACGGGCCGATTGATCTGATAATTGTTCTCCAAGGCTCTTAGCGCTGTTCAGTGCCGCGCGGTCGGCCGCACCATGGGTCGGCCGTTTGACGCTGAACACACAATAAGATCGAGCGTTACTTTTTTCAGACGCGTGCCTTTTTGGGGTGCGTGGGCTGAAACAGTAGTGGAAGCTGCAAGGAATCCAGGTTGTTGCCGTGGTGGTTTCTCGCCTGAGAAGCGCATGTCGGCAAGAGGGTTGGATTTATGTGGTCAAGCTACTAAGGGCACATGGGGGATGTCTTGGCGTCAGGAGGCTTTGAAGGGCGTGGAAGACTGCGAAAAGCTCGGGGGAACTGTCAAACGAGTGTTGATCCCGAGATACCCGAACTGGCATGCACTGAATCCATAGGTGCATGCAGCGAACGCGGCGAACTGAAACATCTCAGTAACCGCAGGAAAAGAAAGAAAAATCGATTTCCTCAGTAGCGGCGAGCGAACGGGAAATAGCCCAAACCGCGGAGGTTTTCCTCTGCGGGGTTGTAGGGCCTTTCACATGGGAGTTACAAAGCGAGCGGCTAACCGAACACGCCTGGAAAGGCGGACCACAGCGGGTGACAGTCCCGTAGGTGAAAGTTGACTTGCCTCCCGAGAGGTACCTGAGTAGGTCGGGTCACGTGAAACCCCGACTGAATCCACGGGGACCATCCCGTAAGGCTAAATACTCCCTGATGACCGATAGTGAACTCAGTAGGGCGACTGAAAGATGGGAAGAACCCCTGTTAGGGGAGGACACTGAACCTGAAACCATGTGCCTACAAGCGGTCGGAGCACTATGGCTCTTCGGAGCAATGTGTGACGGCGTGCCTTTTGCATAATGATCCGGCGAGTTAGCGTTAGCGGCCCGGTTAAGGTCTTACGGACCGAAGCCACAGGGAAACCAAGTCTGAATAGGGCGTTATTGGTCGCTAGTGCTAGACGCGAAACTGCACGAACTACCCATGAGCAGGTTGAATCGCGGGTTATACCGCGTGGAGGACCGAACCCACTTGGGTTGAAAACCGAGGGGATGACTTGTGGGGAGGAGTGA
>JBGQKM010000226.1:0-9898 GCA_041499515.1 Planctomycetia bacterium
AGAACAGATTGCGAATCGATTCCTCTATGCCTTGCGCATGCGTCAAGCGTACGAACTGATCGATCAGGGGGAAGTCGAAGACGTTCAGCAGTTGCTTGATCCCTATAGCTCCGGCGGCCCCTTGGCGGACTTGCGGGGTTTCGAGTGGTTTCACTTGAATCGGCGACTTCACGCCGAGCGGCTCAGCTTGACCGGCCATCGTGGCGAGGTCTACGGCGTGGCTTTTTCTCCCGACGGCCGCGTGCTGGCCTCCGGCGGCCAGGATGGTTTAATCAAACTCTGGGATCCGACCAGCGGACAAGAACTGGCCACGCTCGCCGGTCATCGCAGTTGCGTAAACGTCGTGGTTTACTCGCCCGACGGTCAAATCCTGATTAGTGCCAGTTGTGACCATTCCATTAAGCTTTGGCATGCGGTTACCCACGAACTTCTCGGCACGCTGGAGGGTCATGATGGCGATGTCCTGTGCTTGGCCTTGACTCGCGATGGACGGCGGCTGGCATCCGGCGGCAAAGATCGATTCATACGGGTTTGGGATTTGGCCACGTCTGAAATCCTGAAGACTTTGAACCTCACGGGACCGGGGGTCAACGCGCTTTGCTGGCAACATGATGATTCTGAATTGATGATGGCCGCAGCGGGCGAAAACAGCGGCTTTGAAGTCTGGAATCTCAACAATGAAACGGTGCGCAAAACCCAATGGGGAACACTTGGTTTCGCCTCCGATCCGGGTTCTGATGAAATTGCGGTCGCCGGCAGAGATAACCTGGTTCATTTTGTCGGTGGCGACCCGCCCGGCTCCGAGGCGCTGGCGGGACACCGCAGTCGAGTCGAAACAGTAGCATTTTCATCCGATGCAGCATGGCTGGCCTCAGGGTCCGCTGACAAGACCATCCGAATTTGGGGCAGGAAACGGGATTTGTGCAGGCAAGTCTTTAGTGGGCATACCGGACGCGTGCAGTCGTTGGCTTTTGCTCCCGATGTCGATCTGTTGGCCAGTGCCAGTTTCGACGGAACCGTAAAACTTTGGAGTTTGAATTCGGACGCACTTCCGCGACTGCGATCGACTCTTTTCGTCGCCAATGGTGCACAGCCCAACGACTTGGTTGCCATATCGCCCGATTTTCGCTATTTGGGCTTGCCGGTCAGTGCTAACCGAATAGACGTGTTCCATGTCAGTGACGGTAAGGAATGTCGACGATTGGAGGCGCTGCCGGGTGTGGCGACTGGGCTTAACTTCCTCGGCGCGGATCCGCCAGTTCTGTTTGGAATTCCCCGTGGGTCCGACCAGATTTCGCAATGGAACAGCGCGCGAGATCAATTTGAGGGCAGTTTTGACAGGCCCCACGGCGGGCCACGATACACGGCCCGTACAAGCGACGCTCAACACGTGATTGCCAATGATTCAGAAAGCGTTACCGTCACCGATGCGCTGTCTGGCCAAGTCTGGTGCACCCTTCGTCGTACGGACCCCCTTACTTTACCGCGAACCTTCTTCTCTCCGGACAGACAGTTGATGGCTGTGTCCATGGACGCGGACCGGATTGGATGGATCGTTGATTTTAGTGCCAGAAGCTATCGCCGCGCGGTAGAACACCCTCGCGCAGTCGCGAACCACGCTGAGTTGCTCGCTACTTCCCGCGACGTGCTTTCGGTTTCGCTATTTGAGGCTGCCTCCGGGCGTGAACTGTTCACTCTGCAACACCAAACGCCGTTAACTGAGGTCGCGTTCTCGCCCGATGCTCGAACGTTGGCCACGGGCACGGCAGACGGATCGGTGTATCTCTGGAACATTGCCACGGGACAGGCGATTACTCGTTACGAAACGCGTTCCGGATCTGTCATCAAATTGCAGTTTACTCCCGACAGCCGACAGCTCGCCGCGTTCACAATCGATGACCGAGAGCGGCCGTCCGGTGACGCCAGCTATGCAGGTCGACTCTTTGTCTGGCGCGGCGTTGACGGCCCTTGATCTCGGCATCGTTAATTGATCACGCGGTCGAATTCGCGTCTCAGTCGCGACTCTGCAGGACGACCTAAGCATCAATCCGAGCCTGTGCCGTCTGCGTCTACGGTATTGGCGTTTCCCGTTGTTTCGGAAGGTCGCCCTCCGTGGCGGCGACTGCCAAACGGTTTGAGGGGCCTTGGATTCGACTTTCTTACTGGCCGCGGCGAATCACTTCCGGTGCTAGCAAACCGCCGAAATCGGCGCAAGATGCTGGCCTTGAGTCAAGCGGTGATGCTGGCTAACATGCAGCCGCTTTCATGTTTCGGCTTTGTCGAACACGCCAAGGAGGGAGTGGGCCGTGGATCTCAAGTTGCTTGGTCACAACTGGAATCGTCTGGGAGAAACCGATCCGATGTGGGCCATTCTGATGGCTCCGGACAGAAGCGAGAACCGGTGGGATCAGGCGGAATTTTTTGAGACCGGTCACCACGACGTTTCCTACGCTTTGCAGACCGTGCGCGATTTGCGATTCCCCTTGCGGCGAGGCAAAGCCCTCGACTTTGGTTGCGGTTTGGGCCGCCTGAGCCAAGCGCTGGCGTGCTATTTTGACGAAGTCAGCGGCGTCGACATTGCGCCGGCGATGATTCGCAAGGCGCGCGGCTACAACGCCTACGCCGACCGCTGCCGGTTTTACGTCAACGAACGTGATGATTTGGAATTGTTCTCGGACAATCAATTCGATTTCATTCTGTCATTGATCGTGCTGCAACACATGCGGCCCGATTATGCCAAGAAGTACATTGCCGAATTCCTGCGCTTGTTGGCTCCCGGTGGATTGCTGTTGTTTCAAGAGCCCAGCCACACTTGCCGCAGAGCCATGTCCCCAAACTATCGGCCGCTCGGTTATCGGGTGCGCCAGAAGGCCAAAAAACTTTTGCAGAAGGCCTCCCGGCGGTTTGCTGAATCGAGGGAAGTCCTCGGGCCGTCCGGTTTCAACTTCTCCGAAATTACCGATTACAGACACGAGCGATGTGCCCCCATACTCGACTGGGAAGGCAGTTACGTGCGCATCGACCGTTCCGAATCCGCCGGCCCCAATGGACATCCTGTTCAGGACAGCCAACCGGCCAAGGCAGTCGCCCCGCCGAAAACGGAAGTGCACACGATCCCACGGCGCGAGATGCTGACCCATCTGAAACGTCACGGGGGCCGCGTGATCCACGTCGAGCCACGCAACGAATGCAGTCCTCACCATGCCAGCTTCCGCTATTTCGTGACGAAATGACGTTTTCACGCGACTTCCTCGGCGTTTCTCCGGGGCGTAACGCTACGCGCCACCCGGCCAACCACTCGATCTGCACCGCCTGCGCGATTAAGATATCGCAACACGAAGCACCTCAACCTTAATGCATTCGGCGCGCGGCATCTCCGCCTGTTGTGATGGCTATTGGCGCTACCAAACTCCGCTTAGGCACGATCGAGCTCGATTTCCCCGTCGTGCAGGCGGCCCTTTCCGGCTACAGCGATTGGGCAATGCGCGTCATCGCGCGGCGGTTGGGGGCGCCGTATACGTTGTGCGAAGTGATGCTCGATCGGTTCGTCAACGAAATCACCAACAGCCGCAAGGCCCGCCGCTATATGCAAGTGACCGACGAGGAGCGTCCGGTCGGCGCGCAATTGATGGGGGCGAATCCGGACGATTTTGGCCCGGCGGCCCGGCAACTCGTGGCCGCGGGTTTCGACGTGATCGACGTCAATTTCGGCTGTCCGGTCCGTAAGGTCCTCGGCCGGCACCGCGGCGGATACTTGCTCGGCCAGCCCGAGATCGCGTTGGAAATCGTCACGCGCGTCCGCGACGCCGTGCCGCCGTCCATTCCGGTGACGGTCAAGATGCGCCGTGGACTGGACGATACGCGGGAAAGCCGCGACAAGTTCTATCGGATCTTCGACGGGGCGTTCGCCCGCGGCGTGGCCGCGATTACCGTACACGGCCGGACCGTCGAACAAAAGTATGTCGGCCCGAGTCGTTGGAGCTTTCTGCGCGAAGTGAAGCAACACGCCGGGTCCCGCGTGGTGTTGGGGAGCGGAGACTTGTTCACGCCGCAGGCTTGCATCGACATGCTCGAGCAAACCGGCGTCGACGGCGTGACGGCAGCCCGCGGCGCCATCGGCAACCCCTGGATTTTTGGCCAGGCGCGGGCCCTGGCGGCCGGCATGCCGCTGCCCCCGCCGCCGAGCGTGCTCGAGCAACGCGACGTGATCGCCGAGCATTATCGGCTGGCGGAAGAACTCTATGGGCCGGAGCGCTGCGGCCGCCAGATGCGCAAGTTTGGCATCAAGTATTCGCAATTGCATCCGCAAGCCCCTGCGGTGCGCGAGGCGTTCGTCGCCGTCTCGCGCCCCGGACAATGGAAAACCGTGCTCGAAGCCTGGTATACCGAAGACCTGCCGGGCCGCCATCCGGTGCCCGACGCCAGTGATCTCGACGAATGCCAGGCGACGGCATCGGCAGTGTAGCCGCGGGCAACAGGACGTCGGCCAAATTCGCAGCGAACGAGCATTTTCGGTACACCCGTTTTCCTACTGCCCGACGTCCCAGGTTCACGTGTCCCTGAGCATCTACCGCTCATCGGCCCTCTGCGGGGGTTCGCGGCGTGGCGGAACGGCTGCGACGTTGAACTGCTTCACGCTGGCCTTCACGACCTCCCACGCGGCTGCTTCGGCCTGATCAAAGTCGCCGTCGTTCGATGTGACGGCGACCACCATGTTCTTCTCGGGGATGAACACGACCAGCGCGTACCACAGCGTGTTCGACCCGTTGTGCCAGTACACCGTGCATGGGATATCCTTGCCTGGTTCTTTCCTGATCCAGCCGCATGCATAATGGTTGAGCTCAGGCGTGTGCAGCAGTTTGTAAGTCTCGGCGGAGAGAAGTTTACCCTCGCCAAGATCGCCGCGCAGGTGTTCCGTTGCGAAGGTTGAGAGGCCCTCGAGCGTCATGTGAACTGTGGCGGCAGGGCCGATGATGGGGGTAAGGTCCTCGTCGTCATCCACCGAGACTTTCCCAGCGAGGACCTTTCGGTGACCGCGCGGTTGTTCGAGCGTTTCGTCTGCACTCTTGGGCGGGCCAAATCCAGCTTCAGAGAGTTCTAAAGGCTCGAAAACCTCTCGTTTCATAAGATCTTCCCAGGTCGCGCCGGTCACCTTCTCGGCCATCGCCCCCGCAATCGTGTAGCCGACATTCGAGTAGGCAAACTTCCTGCCCGGCGGGTTTGCTGGTTTATCTGCGATCACCCCCAGCACCGCTTCTCGACGCGCCTGAGTGCATTCGGGGCCGGGCGCAGGCCGCTGGAGCCAAACCTCTTTGGGGAAGTTTCGCGGCGCGCCCGCTGTGTCTGTCAGTAGCTGCCTGAGCGTGACCGGCTTCCAATCCTCATGAACCGAGGACTCAGGAAAAATCTGGCCGATGGTATCGGACCATTTCATCTGGCCCGATTCGACCAATCGCGCGATCATCGTGGCCGTGATGCTCTTGCTGATCCCGCCCAGGTGCCACTGGTCGCCGATCTCAAGCCACACCCCGCTCCCCTTCTTCCGCTCCCCGTCGGCCGCAGAAGCTACGACTTGCCCGTCGACCATAACCATCGCGGCGAGGCCAACGAGGTCCTTCTCTTTACGAAGGCCGATGATCAACTTCGTGAGTGGGGCTTCGGCGTCATCGATGTGAACTGAGCCTCGCGTCGGCTGCTCTCGCTCGCTGCGCTCACGGGCTTGGGCCGCATCCCAGATGGCCCGGCGGTTGGCCCTTGTCATGGGGACGTCTTCGAGCGTCCGCGTCTCTTGCGATCCGAGCGGCATCACGACCAGCCGGACGGTATCTTTTGGCTCGTGCCCCATGCTGGTCAGGACAAAGACCAGGTCCTCCTCGAATCGCTTCCGCCACATGCCGTAGTAGGTGCGCCGGCTGAACGCCACGATCTCGGAGGCAGGGAGATCGTTAAGCGAAACGAGCTTGAACCACTCGTCACCGACTTTGACCTCTGGTTGGGACTGCTGCCAGCGCACAGCGGCGAAGGGAGATTTCTCCCGATAAACTGGATCAAGGCTAGACAGAAAAACAACGCCTGCTATGCCAATCAGCAGGAGCGCCACCGCGCACAGGCTAGCGACGAACATTCGCCGAGGCGAACACGAACATTTGACGCGCTCTGCACTCATTAGTATTGGGTACTCGCCGCTCACTTCGCTCGTCGTTTCATCTCTGAGACTCGTGAGCAGCGTGAGCAACTCTTGGCGTCGCGGCTCAAGCTGCGTACGTACGGCGTATTGATTTAGGTAATAAATGAAATAATATAAAGCGAACAAAAAGACGAAAAATCCCGCGTGGCCAAGCGCGTCCAACCAGTCTTTAGAGTCTAGCCAAGTAACATGGGCAAAGAATGCCGAGATTGAAATAGTAAACGGCAGTAGGTACCACCAGAAGACATTGCGCAGCAACCAGATTTGATGCTCCAATTGGATCAGTGATTCCTTGACACTCTCTAGCAGTGTTTCACCCGGCCCGATGCACTTCTGCTTGTGGCGCATTCGATCCACCAGAAAGAACCCGATAACCCAAATAAGAGCTGGCACCATGAGATACCACGTCCAGGGCTCGGAAAAAGTGACTCCCAGATAGAACCACAATGGCAGCATCAGCAGTGCTATTCCTACTTCAACGACATCTCGACGGAAGATTAGCGCTCGGAAATCTCGTTGGTTACGCTGCACTTCTTTCAGCAGCAGGTCGGCATCGACCGTGACACGTGTCTGAGACGCATGCGCCTGCCATGCCTGCTGATATTTGTCAGGGTCCATGGGATTCCCCTTTCATCAGTTCGCTCAGAGCCTTTTTCGCCCGATTCAGCTTGACGCCAACATTGCTTTCCGAGATGCCCAACACTTCGGCCATCTCCTGATAACTCAGTTCGTCGAGATACAACAGCACGAGCGCCGCATCGGTTTTCGGGAGCTGGTGGATTGCGCTGTAGAGCTGCTCAACGGTTTCGCGGTGCTGAGCTTGCTCGGCACTGCTCGCGCCGTCGGCCGCCAAGACTTGCACTTCGAGCAAAGATTGCTGCCTGGTTCGGCGCGGCCTGTCCTTGCGTTGCCAATTCATCGCGGTATGCAGTGCCACGCGATAGAACCATGTCGCCGCGGTTGCCTTACCCTCGAAGTTCGGCAACGACCGCCAGGCCTGGAGCAGAATCTCCTGCGCGAGGTCCTGGCATTCGTCGCTGGTGAGGGTGTAAGCGCGCGCCACCTTCATGACCGAGGAGCCATGCTCGCCAAGCCAGTTCATGAACAGTGACTTTTGATCCTCGTCGGGCAACGCAAGACCTCATCGGTCTAACCTACGGGGCCAACCGCCGACGCATTGATAGCTCAATGAACTCACTTGATTCGTCGAGCAGTCTGCTTAATGCCATTTTGATGTAGAATCAGGCTCTTGGCGGGACCGGTTTTCGTCAGATTGAATTCAAGCGTGGCGTCGACCCCATGGTAGGACCATCGCGTGGGAGAATCAGGATAGACCTCTTGGGTGGGTTGATTGGTAATACCAACCATCAAGTGCCCGTCAACATCACGAACATCGAAAATAAAACTCGGCGCCAACTGATAACGACCCACCAACCGGCGGCGAAGTTTCGCATCGATGGCGGGTTTGTCTGAGTCATGCTTGGAAGTATCGCTCGACTCTGGCTCGCTCCTCGCGCGGTCTTGAGCCGCAGCCTTAATCGCGTCCCGATTCGCTTCCGTCATAGGGATATCTTTCAAGACCTGCGTCTCCTTAGACGTCAGCGATTGAACAACCAACTTGACCGTGTCCTGTGGCGGATGCCCCATGCGCGATAACAGCTCAACGAGGTCCTCTTCAAATCGCATTTGCCACTTGCTGTCAAAGGTCTTTCGGCTAAAAGCCACAATCTCAGCGGCGGGAAGGTCATCTAGCGACACGAGCTTATACCACTGCTCGCCGACTTTGACCTCCGTTTGAGATTCCCGCCAGCGCACCGCAGCAAAGGGGGATTTCTTGGGGAAAGCTTCGCTTGAACCCGGCTTGACTTCCTGGCCTGCGGCTTTCAATAGCAACTGGCTCGCCAGTTGGTCGGCTTCGTTGGTTACGGCCGTGTTGCACAATACAATAACCGCGCACTTGAACTCACGATTGATGAAGAGTGCCGCATGGGATCCACCCGTCTGGCCGTTGTGCCAACGAGTCTGATTATCGCCCGCAATCATCCAGCCCAGTCCCATCGCAGGACCCGATGCGTCGGCTTCACTATGTTGCTTCCAAGCCAACTCAATCGCTTCGCCGAGTGTGCCACTTGGCGGAGTCAATTGAGCCTTGGCGAAACGCATCATGTCGCGCATCGTTGCGTGAACGCCGCCGGCGCCCGGTAGGTCCGCAAACGTCCAGGGTGATGTGGCAGAGCCGAATTTATCATGTGGCGTGGCGAGCCGTTTCACCTGATCGTCGCTTAGTGAAACGGTGCAATCGGTCATTCGCAGCGGCTCCGCGATTCGTTCCCGCAGCAACTGTTGATATGACTTGCCGGCGTTCTGCGCGACCAGGTATCCCAGAACGGACCCGCCGAGGTTTGAGTATTCCTGCGAATCGCCGGGCTGACGAGGCAGTTCGTATTGGTTCAGGAACGCCGCTGCCTTTTTCGAATCGTAATCACGATACGGATTCGTCGAATCGGTCAGCGGCAAATTGCCTGGGAGTCGCGGCAGCCCTGCCCGGTGGGTACTCAGATCAATCCACTTGATCGACCGACCATCACGCGATGGCAACCGAATCCCAGCCGGATTGGCAACGTCGGCTGCCGCGTTCAAATTAATCTCGCCCCGTACAACCGCATCGGCCAGCAACAGGCTCGTGAAGAGCTTGCTAACCGACCCTAACTCATAAACGGTCAAGTTGTTGGCCTTTTCCTTGGCTTGGTTCGCGCTTCCCAAGTGCACAATTCCGTAGTGTTCGCCTTCGATGTAACCGACCGACAGACCATCGACGACTCGATTTTCAACCAGCGGCCTAGCCGCTTTCTCGACCCATTGATCCGTCAGGTTCTGCGACGAGGCGATCGGTACACCAACGCAACAGTTCACGGCAATTGAAAGCAGAGTCAAAGTACAACGCTGACGGTTCATATTCGAAACCTCGCAAAAGTAAGAACATTCGCCCCATTCCTCGTCGGTGAGGGTGTAAGCGCGCCACCTTCATGACTGAGGAGCCATGCTCGCCAGGCCAGGTCATGAACAGCGACTTGTGATCTTCGTCACGCAATGCAAAACCGCATTCCAGAAGTATTGGTAACTCGAATAGGCGTTGACTTACAAAAAAAGCCGAAAACGAGCTTTTGAGGCAGATCTCCATACATTGCACGTGCGGTGAAAGACAGCCCGACGGCCTAAACGGCAATTGCCAACTGCCTGCGGTGTGACACACCGACGGCGACGACCGACCGCAGTTTGACTGCATCGGTCGCATCGCCCGAGGGCACGAAAAGGATTGAAACGCATCCGGGAAATCGTTGGTTTGATGGTGCTCGCAGCAGGGTCAGAACGCGCACAATTGGCAGCCGCGGGTCATTCCCAGAATTGGCATGACTTGTCAGGACGCTAAGACAGTCCCGTCAAAGGCATGTTTTTGACACGGGCCAAGAGCGGTGTCGAAATACGGTCCTTTGATAGGAGTCCGAGAAATCGGTTGGCTTGATGCGACTGCGCCCGGACAGCTCTGTGTCGGCTGCCCTTAGCGCTCTTAAGCGTACGGAGTGAACGTGGGCGGCTCAGTCTGAGCGTTTCCGCCGTCGCCAGCCCCAGGCGACCAGGGCCGCGACCGCAAAACCAAACATCACAATGGACGACGGTTCGGGGGCGGCGAGACTGAACTCCTGGATGCGG
>JBGQKM010000227.1:0-9855 GCA_041499515.1 Planctomycetia bacterium
GCGTTGAAACCCTGCACGGTGTTCATACCCACCGTGCGTGGGCTCAAGCAGAGAAATGCAAACAGGGAGGTGCCGAGTGAGTACGACCGCACGCAGGTTTGGAGGAGTGAGATTGGTTTTGAAATGGTCACTGATGGCGGCCGGGGTCGTTTGCGCCGGCTTGATCGGCGCCTCGCTGCTGCGCAGCAATCATCAAAAGGCCGTTTCGGCCGACAGCACGGCGACCAAGACGGCGGGCGCGCCGGCCGGTCGAGGCGCCGTTCGCGTGGAAACCACCAGGCCGACGCAAAGCGGCGCAGGGCAGGTCACCAATCAGATCGGCTCGCTGTACGCGTTCGAATCGGCCGAGTTATTCGCCAAGATATCCGGATTCCTGAAAGCGCAGAACGTGGATATTGGCGATCACGTCAAGCGCGGCAAGGTCCTGGTCGAGATTGACGCGCCGGAACTGATGATCGAGGTGGATGAAGCGGTCGCGGCGCTGGCGCAAGCGAAGGCCGAAGTGGATCAGATGACCTCTCGAGTTGCCACCGCTGAAGCCGATCGAGAAGCCGCGGTTGCCGTGATTGCCCAATCGGAGTCCGAATTGAAACGCGCCAAGGCCCAGCACAGTTTTCGGGAAAAGCAGTATTATCGCATCAAGGAACTCTACGAACTGGACTCGGTGGATGAGAAACTCGTGGAGGAGAAACAGGACGAAATGGAAGCAGCCGACGCCGCCGAAGACGCTGCCCGCGCCGCAATCGTCAGCTCCAAGGCCCACGTCACCGCCGCTTCGGCCAAGATCGAACAGGCCAAGGCCGACGTGCTCAACGCGCGGGCCAAGGTGCAGGTCGCGGAGGCCAACTTGAGCCGGGCAAAAGTATTTGTCGAGTACACGCGGATCGTTGCTCCCTTCGACGGGGTTGTCACCCGGCGCAATTTTGATCACGGAGACTTCATTCGCGGGGCCGAGCATGGCGGAGAAATGCCCGTCCTGGCGGTCGCCCGCACCGACAAGATGCGCGTGGTCGTGCAGATGCCCGACCAGTTCGTTCCGCTGGTCGATGTCGGCGACAAAGCCACGATCAAAATCGAGGCGTTGCCTGGAAAAACCTTCTCCGGAAAAGTGGCCCGCCTGGCCAACGCCGAAGATGCCGAATCCCGCACCATGCGGATTGAAATCGATCTACCGAACACCACGGGCCGGCTGCGCCAAGGGATGTACGGTCACGTGGACATCGAGTTTCAGCCTCAGGCGGCCGTATTGGCCATCCCGTCATCCTGTCTGGTGGGCCAATCCAAGGACGGCAAAGGCTCGGTTTACGTGGTTCGAGATAATAAGGTCTATCTCACACCCGTTGAGATTGCGGCCGACAATGGCCTGCAGGTGCAAGTCAGCCAAGGATTGCAGGCAGAGGATGAAGTGATCTCTCGGCACGACGGCCCCATCCAGGATGGCGCCGCGGTGGAAGTCAGCAAGAAAAAATCGCCCTAGGTGGCAAGCCCGTTACCCGCACGGGGCTCGCGACGCGTTGGCGTCGTCGCGAGGCCCGCGGCGGTCCATTGATTTCTGGAGAGCGTCGTGAGTGGCATCATCCGTGCTTCGCTGAAAAACCCCTACGCGGTCACGGTGGCCATCTTCACGATCGTCATCTTCGGCGGCATCACCGTCTCGATGATACCGATCGACATCCTGCCGGTCTTCAAGAGCCCGGCCGTGCAGGTGTTGACGTTCTACGGTGGCATGCCTGCCAGTGGCGTGGAAAAGGACATTACCAACCGCATGGAGCGCTGGACGGGCCAGGCGGCGGGAACGGCCCGGCAGGAATCGCGATCGATTGTCGGAGCCAGCATCGTTCGCAACTATTATCGCCAGGACATCGACCCCAACGGGGCCCTGACGCAAGTCAACTCGCTGGCCTCCGCCGCCATCCCCAGCCTTCCGCCCGGCACCTTGCCGCCGGTCATCCTGCCTTTTGACCCCACCAGCACCATCCCGACCTGCATCGTCGCTTTGGATAGTGCGACTCAGTCCGAGTCCATCTTGTACGACACCGGGCGCTACGAGGTCCGCAACATGATCATGGGCGTGCCGGGGGCGGTGGCGCCGGTCGTCTACGGCGGCAAACTGCGGGCCATCATGGCCTACCTCGATCAAGCCAAGCTGCAAGCCCGCCACCTGTCGCCCCTGGACGTGATGAAAGCCATCGACAGCTATAACCTGTTTCTGCCCACCGGCGATGCGAAGTTCGGCAACATGGACTACGCCATCGATTCGAATTCGATGTACGAAATCGTCGATCTGATGGGCGGCATCCCGTTGCGAACGGAGTCTGGCAACGCCGCCTTCTTGCGCGACGTGGCAACTCCGACCGATGCCAATCTCATCCAGACCAACGTGGTCCGCGTCAACGGCCGTCGCCAGGTTTATATTCCGGTGTACCGGCAGTTGGGAGCCAGCACGCTGAGCGTCGTCGACGCCTTGAAAAAATCTGTGCCCGAGATGACGGGCAAGCTGATCCGTCCGGGCATCGATTTGAAGGTCGTCATGGACCAGTCGGTTTATGTCCGCCAGTCGATCGAGAGCCTGGTGGAAGAGGGGGTGCTGGGAGCGATCCTGTGCTCCCTGGTGATTTTATTCTTCCTGGGCGAGTGGCGGATGACGATCATCGCCGTGTTGACGGTGCCTATCGCGGTGTTCGCCACCTTGGTTTGCCTGTACTATACCGGCAACACGATCAACGTGATGACATTGGCGGGTCTCTCCCTGGCGATCGGTCCGTTGATCGATACCGCGATCGTTTGCCTGGAGAACACGCATCGCCACCTGGGGTTGGGAGTCGCGCCCTCGCAGGCCGCTTATCTCGGTTCGAGTGAAGTCGCGCTGCCGGTCGTGGCGGCCAGCCTTTGTACGTTGTTGGTGTTGGTTCCGTTGGCGATCATGCCGGGCATGGGCCAGTTTTTATTCCAGCCGATGGCGATGGCCGTGGCTTTCTCGATGGCCTCCGCCTCATTGCTTTCCTGGTCCTTCGTGCCCACGCGCTGTGCCGCGTGGCTCAGACCGCATCGGGTCGCTCACGACCTGCATCTCGGCAAAGATCACGGACATCGCAGCGCGCATGAATTCGGCCCGCCGGCAAACGTGCTCACGCGGGCATTCGCGCGTTGGGAGTCGCTGCTGGATCGGGCCATCAAGTGGTACAGCGGGCGTTTGAACCGAGTGCTCAAGCGGCGCTGGACGTTCGTCATCGGCTCGGTGGTCCTGCTCGCCGCGGCGATCGCCGTGTTCGGCGTGCCGCTGCGCAGGGAGTTTTTTCCCGAGGTCGATGCCGGCGCGTTCGAGATTTACGTGCGGGCCGGCAGCGGAACCAAGATCGAAGTCACCGAAGAGCAGATCGCCAAGGTCGAGGGATTCATCCGCGACAACCTCGGCGACGATCTGCAATTGATCATCAGCGAGCTCGGCGTGACGGCCGACTGGTCGGCGGCCTACACGCCCAACTCGGGCCCGATGGATGCGGTGGTGAAGGTTCAACTCACGCCCGAGCGGCAACATTCGGCCCAGGAATACGTCCATCAATTGCGCGGTGGATTTGCCGCCGGCCAGAACTTCGCGAACTTGGAGTTCGCCTTCGATGCCGGCGGAATGATTCGCGGCGCCATGAATGAGGGCAAATCGACGCCGATCAACATTCGCATTCGAGGCAAGGATCTCGAAAAGTCCCGCCAGGTGGCCGAGGTCATCCAAAAAGAGGTTACGCGGATCGACGGCGTGGTCGATTGCCGGATTCTGCAGCGGCTCGATTATCCGGAATACATCATCGACGTCGATCGCGCGAAGTCGGCCGATCTTGGCTTGACCCAGGATGACGTGATGAAAAACGTGGTGGCGGCCCTGAATTCCAGCATCCAGTTCAACAAGCGAAACTTTTGGATTGACCCGATCAGCCACAACCAATACTTCGTCGGCGTGCAGTATCCGGAAGAGGACATCAAGTCGATCGAAACGCTTCTGGACATTCCCATCACCAGCCCCGTGCAGAACCAGCCGATTCCACTGCGGAACATCGTGTCGCTCCGAAGGGCCACGGTTCCGGCCGAAATCATGCACACCAACTTGCAGCCGACGATCGATCTGACCATGGGCGTCGACGGGCGCGATTTGGGACACGTGGCCACCGACGTGGCGGCGGTTGTCGAGAAGTTTGGCGTCTCGGACGGCGAGGGCGCCTGGATCCCCTACGATCCCTCCTCGCCGGATCAAAAACCGCTGGAAGGCAGCAAGATCGATCTCAGCGGCGAGTATTCGCGGATGCAGGATACCTTCCGCAATCTGGCGGTCGGGCTGGTCCTGGCCACGTTGCTGATCTACTTCCTGCTGGTCGCGCTGTTCAAGTCGTACATCGTCCCGCTGGTAATTCTCTTCGCGGTGCCCATCGGCCTGATCGGCGTCGTGGTGATGCTGTATGTCACCAACACGGCCATCAACGTGCAGTCGCTCTTGGGCGTGATATTCATGGTGGGCATTGTCGTTTCCAATACCGTCCTGCTGACCGACTTTTCGCAGAAGCTGCGCGTCGAAGAGCATCTGTCGCCGACCGAAGCCATTAAACGGGCCGCCTCGGTTCGCGTTCGACCGGTGGTCATGACGGCATTGGCCGCCTTCTTTGCCCTGGTTCCGATGGCTTTGGGCCTGGCCAGGGGAAGCGAAGCCAACACGCCCCTGGGACGGGCGGTGATCGGTGGGTTGCTGGCCGGGTTGTTGACCACGTTGTTCGTCGTGCCGGCGCTCTATTCGCTTTTGGTGCACGATGCAAAGAAGGGCCCAGGTCAATCGCCGACGAATCTCGAAGAGATACCGGCCTGAGGTGACAAAGGGTCAGAAAAAGACTTTCAATCCGCGTTACGGCTCCGGGCTGGGTTGGACCTCGATCACGAGATACAGTTGTCCGTCTTGCGAGGCTGGCTCGCCGCCCGGAAAAGTGAAACCGCCGACGAGCACCGGTTTGCCCAGCGGTATGCGCATGCTGGTGGCAAATTGCTGGGACGTCACATTCAGCCGGTCGATCTGCACCACGGTTGAGCCCTCCTCGTCGTTTCCAACCGTTCGTAATCGGACAGATTTTTCGGGCGGATCGCGGCGCGTCACCGTGCTCTGAACGTCGATCATCACCCCCTCGTCGCCCGGCAGGGCCGACGGCGTGACTTGCAACAAGACGCCAAAATGGGGCGTCAGCAGAACAGGTTGGTAACCCACCTCATTGCCGCCGACTATTGGGATAGCCCCTTGCAGGACGGTCTCGAGTCGCCCGGAGATGATATGCACGGACTGCCCATTCAAGCAGGTGATTTGTCCGGCATAGCGGCGCGTCTCGGCCGGAAGCGCATCCAAGGCCGCTCGCTGGATTGTTCTGCCGGCGATCGGTGACTTCTTCGGATCCGCGGACGTTTGCAATTGCGCGAGTTGAGTTTTGCTCAGCAAGAGCCACTGTGCATCAATCGTCAGCACTCGCAGCGTGCCACTTTCGCGCTGGAGCTCGTCCAGGAGACTCTTCACCTTCGACTGGATCGCCGACGTCTGCGCGATCACCAGCGCCCCGCCGATCGGAGAAATAGTGCCAGGGCCGCCGACTTCGTCCCACGATGCAGGTTTAATCGTGCTCGTGATGACTTCGATCAAGGTATCCATGTCGATTCGCCTCCGGTCGCGCCGTCGCTGCGCTGCCGCCGCCTGGCCCATCGCGGGCCCGTTTGGTCGCGCTGGGCCGGCGACTCCTGCCGCGGCAGCGGCGGTGGCTTGTCCACCGGCGGCCTGTGCCAGATTGTCCGCGACCCGAAACATGCCACCGCCCATTCCTCCGCCCATGCCACCGCCCATGCCACCCATGCCACCACCCATGCCGCCCATCATTCCGCCGCCCATCCCGCCGTAGCCGCCGCCCAGGCCGCCCAGTGGCTTGACGACTCGCCCGTCGTACGCCGAGGGCAGATAGGTGCCTTCATAGGAATAGTCGGGGGCCTGCGTCACCAGGCCGAGAACTCGATAGACTTTCACGACCTGCTCTTCCTCGGGGCGATCGTCGCCCGGCTTGTCGTTCTCGTCGGCCCGCAGACTCACCGGCATCATCCAGACGATGGCCAATAAAAAAACGACCTGGCCTGCTTTGCGAATCATCGTAAGTTACCTCCGCTCGGGAATGGTTAAAGCATGAAGTTGTTGTTCCGCCGCCTGAACCGACGCGACCAGATACAGGTTCTGGCGTGCCTGGTTCAAGAAGCCGGCCGCTTGCGCAGTGGGGCTCAAAAGTAGCGCGACGAGGGCCTCCTGCCGGCCGATGCCGCGCAGTACCGACTCGCTCAATCGCTCGGCAATCTCCGCGTCTGGCAGCCGACCCAGCGCCTGGGCCGCCGAGAGCCGCAACGATTTTTGCGGGCTCTCCAAAAAAGCCAACAGCAAGTCCACCGGCGGATCCGTCATCGTGGCCGCCGCCACCAGCGCGTCGGGCCGGAATCGCGGTTCGTTCACGAAATCCAAATACAGCCTGATCGACTCTTCCGTGCGGCGGGCCAGCAGCATCCGCAGCAATTCCCGCCGCAGCTCGGCGTCCGGCTCAAGCGTCACAAGCCGCATCAAGTCCGGCAAGCCGGCCAATCGGCCAAGACCCAGGATCGCTGCGGCGTGCGTCGCGGAGTCGTTCGTCAATTCCGCTAGAACACTCAGCGATCGGGCCGTACCAATCCGAGACAGAATTCGCGCGGCGGCCAGCCTGCGCTCGGCGTCTGCTCCGCGGGCGACGTCCCACAACGCGGGCTCATATCGAGCTAGATCACGCTGCAGCAAAACCAGGCGAACCTCGACGTCGGCCACCGGGTCGCGCACGATAACCGCGACCAGTTCCTCCACCGGACTTTTGTCCGGCTCCGCTTTGGCAGGCTGTTGTCGGTTGGGTTTTCGCCGACTCGAAGCGCTCGAAAGTAGGACCCGCTCATAGAGGTTGGCATCCCGCGATTCAACAGACCAACCGGCCGGCTTCGATGGAATGTCCGTTGAGATCGCAACCTGCGGAGTCGACGGTGTCGACCGCGGCGCTTGGGTAACGGCCGGGTTTTCGGCGGTGACTGTGTCAGCCGTGCGATCCGCGCCGGCGATCGTCGCTGGCAAAGTTCCCCGGTCGCGCGATGCCAGAAGTCCCACGACCACCAGTACGCTTGCCGCCATCGCCAAGGCGCCGTACATCAAATGCCGGCGGCGGCGCACGATGGCCTGCCACCGCTCGCCGAGTCGCGCAATCTGTTCGCCCCGCGGCTCGGGCCATCGCGCCTGGCCGAGCAGTCGATCAAACTCGCTTTCGTCGTTAGGATGTTCGCCGGATTTCATGATTTATTTTTCGACCGAGCCCAGGTAGGGCGCGAGGCGTGCTTTCAAACGGGTCCGCGCCGCCGACAAATTCGAATGTACGTTTCCTTCGCTGATACCAACCACCTCGGCGACCTCGCGCGTCGAGAGTCCTTCATAAACGATCAAGACCAGCACCTCCCGCTGTCTCGCCGGCAGGCGGGAGACTTCCTGGGCGATCAACCGTGCGAGCTCTGCCGCCATGGCTGCTTGCGCCGGCCCCGCGTCGGCCGAATCGACCAGGTCTGCTTGCTGCTCATCGACCGACACCGTCTCGGGCGACGTGACGCTCAATCGATCTCGGAATACATTGATGACAATCCGAAAGAACCACGTTCGAAAGGCCGCTTCGCCACGAAAGGATGTCCACCGTCGCACCACGCGCAGCAGGGCCTCTTGCACCAGCTCCTCGGCCCGATCCGGATCGCCGGTCAGTCGGGTGGCAAACCGCAAGGCAGCGGGCAAATGATCGAGCACCAGTCGATCGAGGGATGCAGGGTTGCGCACGAGTCGCCTCTGTTGCTCGATCCGCCACCGCGGCACTGCTCAGCATGTTAGACGGCTGCCGGCTCGAATCCTCAAAGACAAAATGCCAGACGGACCGAAATCCTCAGACATTGTCGGATGAGATCGTGGCAGCCAGCCCATCGCCCCCTGGCCATTCTGGCTGTCCCCGGCACCCCGAGCAACCACTGGGTCTGGCGCGACATTGGCGACGATGGCCTGCTACGGCCTGGCGAACGGCCTCGGTTTCGATGGTTCTGGCCAAAAGCGGGATCGGGGCCTGGAATGGGTCGCACCGCGGTGTAAAATCCGTAAGTCGCGACTGCGTCGAGTAAAATTGCAAAAGGTCGCCAAGGGCCGAATGATTCGACGCGCTCCCAAAAAAGGCGCTTGCATGTTGAGCGAACCAGACACACAGAACCGTTGTTTGGCCAGCCGGGCCCCGTGGTCTCGGCCGGCAGGGGCTCTGGTTGCTGCCTGCATCGTCCTGGCCACCGCGCCGGCCGGCTTGCGGGCTGACGACGAAGCCGTCGTAGCGACGCGGCGGAACTTTATCGACGCGTACATCTTCGACAAGATCGAGCGCGACGGGGTTGCCCATGCCGCGGGCTCGAGCGATGCCGAGTTTCTGCGTCGCGTGACGCTGGACTTGACCGGCCAATTGCCGCAGCCTGATGCGGTGCGCGCGTTTCTGGCCGACCCGGCGGCGGACAAGCGCGATCGCTTGATCGACACGCTTTGTACCAGCCCGGCCTGGCTCGATCGCTGGACGTACTGGTTTGGCGACCTGTTCGAGATCTGCAGCGCCCAGCTTGGCGAGGGGCGCAACCCGTTTCGCGAGTATGTATACAACGCCCTGCGGATTGGCCTGCCTTATGACAAGTTCGTGCGCGAGATGCTCACGGCGACCGCCTCGATCAATTCGGCCTCGGGCCCGGCCAACTTGCTGGTGCGGTCTCACGTGGATGGCGCGGCCGACGTGCACGTGCACCACGAAGACACTTGCGACGAGATCGCCGTGAAGACCTGCCGCGTGTTTCTGGGCGTCGATCTGGAATGCGTCTCCTGCCATAACGGCGCCGGACACTTGGAGAAGATCAATCTCTGGCTCAGCCAGCGCCAACGCAGCGACGTGTGGCGGCAGGCTTCGTTTTTCGGAAAAATCCGCATCGTCCGGCCGCTGTTGGAAAACCAGGAATTCACCCTGACCAACGAGGGCACCGGCTACAACGTCGAGGCCGACAGCGTCATTCGCGTGGCCCGCGCGAAGGCCGACATCACGCCGACTTTCATCCTCACCGGCCAGCGGGCCGAGGGGCAACTCGATCCCCGTCAGGAACTGGCCCGCATGCTCACGGCGCACCCACAGTTCGCCCGGGCCACGGTCAATCTGATTTGGGCCGAGTTGATGGGCCAGGGGATCGTCGATCCGCCGCTGGCGTTCGATCTGGCTCGTCAGGATCCTCAAAATCCGCCGCCGGCGCCGTGGACGATCCAGCCTTCGCATCCCGAATTGCTTGACGCGTTGGCGCGCGATTTTGTCGAACACCATTACGATCTGCGGCACTTGATGCGCCTGATCGCTCAGTCGGCGGCCTATCAGCTTTCGGCCCAGGCGCCGGACGCGGAGCGCGGCGATCAGGGCCGGTATTTTGCGCGGCGGCATCTGCGCCGGCTGTCGGCCGAGATGCTCTACGACGCGATCTCGCAGGCGACCGGCGTTAGCAGCGAATTTGCGATCAACGGCACGAACAAGAAGATCAAGTCGGCCACCGCGGCCTACTCGCCCGAGGACGTGGGCGGACCGGCCAAGGCATTTCTCAGCCAGTTCGGCCAGAGCAACCGGGACAAGGCCGAGCCGACTCGCTCGACGTCGATTCTGCAGGCCGCGGCGCTCATGAACAGCCCGCTGGTCAAGGAGCGGGTCGGCGTGCAGGCCGGGGGGCGGCTCACGCAGTTGCTCGAGCGCGACC
>JBGQKM010000228.1:0-9796 GCA_041499515.1 Planctomycetia bacterium
ATATCGATCAATCGCAAGACGGCCGGGTCGGCCGAGCTGTAGAGCTCGGCCACGTCCTTGTTGCTGCGGTCGGCTGCCAGCGTGTATTGGGTCAAGTCGTTGGTGCCGATACTCAGGAAATCGACCTCGTCGACAAAGTGGTCGATCATCAGCACCGCGGACGGAACTTCCACCATCATGCCCACCGGCAGATTGCGATTGAAGGCCACCCCCTCGTCATCGAGGTCATCGGCCACGTCGGCCAGCACCATCTTGGCCTGCCGCAATTCCAATAGCGTGGCGATCAACGGAAACATCAGCCGCAAGTCGCCCAACACGCTGGCCCGCAGCACGGCCCGCAACTGGGTGCGAAACAGCGGCAGATTCTTGAGCGACAGTCGAATGCTGCGCAGACCCAGTGTTGGGTTGCGGGCGCTTTCGCTGTCGTCGGAGACTTTATCGGCGCCCAAGTCGCAGGTGCGGATCACGACGGGGCGGCCCTGCATTTCGCTCATGACCTTGGCGTAGGCCGCGTAGTGCATGGCTTCGTCGGGTTCCTGTTCGGAGCCCAGATAGAGGAATTCCGTGCGATACAGCCCGATGCCGTCGCTGCCGCGTTCGACGCAGTGGCTGACCTCATGCGGAAATTCAATATTGCCGAACAGTTCGATGCGCACGCCGTCGGCCGTTTCGGCCGGCAACTCGCGGAGCGTTTCCAGTCGCGCGGCCCGGCTGAGATTCTGTTCGGCTTCGTGCCGATAGTGGGCGATGGTCTCTTCGTCGGGTTGCAGGATGACCAGGCCGTGATCGCCGTCGATAATGACCAGGTCGCCACCGGAGACGTCGGTCAAGAACGGGCCGGTGCCCACCACGGCTGGAATTTCCAGTCCTTCGGCGACGATGGCCGTGTGGCTTCCGGGTCCGCCGACCTCGGTGGCGAATCCGCGCACGAAGGCCCGATTGAGGTTGGCCGTTTCGCTGGGTGTAAGATTGTGCGCCAGCACGATCACCGGCGAAGTGAGCTGCGCCAGCTCTTCGCGATTGCGGCCCAACAGGTTGCGCAGCAACCGCTTCTCAATGTCGAAAATGTCGTTGGCCCGTTCGGCCAGGTAACTGCTGCGGATGGTCTGAAAGACCTTGGCATAGCGGCGCAAGGCGCGGCTGACGGCATATTCGGGCGAGTAGTGCCGCTCGCGGATCATGCCGTCGAGTTCGGTCCGCAGCGACGGATCGCGCAGCATTTGCAGGTGGGCGGAGAAGACGGCGCCGTATTGTTCGCCGAGCTTGCTGGAGACCGCCTGGCGATTGTACTCGATTTCGTCCCCGGCGGCGCGAATGGCCCGGTCGAGCCGCTCCAATTCGTGTTCCACCGCGTCGCGCGCCACGAAACGTCGCGGAATGCGAAATCCCTCGTTGGTAATCACGAGAGCTTCACCCACGGCCACGCCCGGCGAAACGGCAATACCTTGTAGTTTTTGCATGGGACGCTCTTCGCGGCGCGCCAGTGGGATGCGAGAGTCCGGCCGGAATGCCGGCCTCTCGGTAATCGACCACATCGTTGGCGGGCCTGACGGCCCGCGGCGGTGCCGCGCTGTCGGCGAATCACCCCGTCCGCGGACGCGCCGTTCGTTCGACTTTCTAAGGGAGAACGAACGGCCGTATCGGACTGCTGTTATTCCACATTTCACTATTCGTCGAAGTTGCGTAGGATCAACTGCGACAACGCATCGAGCGCCGCTTCGGCATCGGGACCCGTGGCCTCGATGTGCAACGGCGTGCCTTCTACGGCGGCTAGCGTGAGGATCGCCAAGATACTCTTGCCGTCCACCCGCTCTCCTTCTTTGACCACTTCAATTTTTGATTGGTATTGGCTGGCCACTTTGACGAACAGGTCTGCCGGCCGCGCGTGCAATCCTTGCGGGTTGGTGACCACGACGGTTCGTGCCAGGGTGCCATTTGCCATAGTGCCAAATTCGATCCACGTTCCAATTCACCGCTCGATAGCGGTTCACCCCGGTTGGGCGAACCTCGAGAGGCGGCTGCCGAAACGCGCCTGCGATTCCTCAAGAGACGAAGCCGTTGTTGTCGGCCTCGTCCAGCAATTGCCGGATATCGTGGGCGGACGTCGCCTGTTTGAGAAACTTACAAAAGGTGTCATCGCGCAGTTGGCGCGAAATGTTTTCCAGCGCACGCAGGTGGTCGCCGGGACGGTCGGGAGGAGAGATCAACAAGAAAAAAAGCTGCACCTTTTCGCCGTCCAGGCTATTGAAGTCGATGCCTTCGCTGCTGACCGCCACCGTGCCGACCAGTCGTTGAACGCTGGGGTGTTTGGTGTGCGGAACAGCGACACCTCGACCGATCCCGGTGCTGCCCAAGTCCTCCCGCTTCATGATGGCCTTAACGATACTTTCCACCTCGTTAGCCGAAATCTTGCCTGCGTCGAGCAGCGCGCCGATCATCTCGCGAATGGCGCCTTCCTTGTCTTCCGCCCGTAACTGAGCACGGATCGCCTCGCTGCTCACAAAATCGCCAAACTTCATACCCTCGTTTCCTTTCTCACCATGTCATGCCGCGCCGGCTCGTCTACTGAGCGCATCACAAGGTCGCGCGGGTCCCTGCCAGGCATTACTCGCCGCCGGTTTCCCCTTCCAGCGAGGCCGTCTCGTGTCGGGGCGTCGTCGCGCGGTGATGGTCTTGAACTTTTTCCTTATACTTCCGCAATTGCTGCTCTAATTTGTGGATGACACCGTCCAACGCGGCCATCAAACTGGTCGATTGTTCGGCGGCCACGAAGTCGTGCTTATGTTCCGCCGAGACGCGCACGTCCACTGTGGGATTTTGCTCGTGCTCTAAATCCACGGTGACGTCGATCGCCGAGAGGCGCTCGAAAAGGCGTGCCAGCTTCTCTACTTTCGCGGTGATTTTGGCTCGACTCGCGTCGCTCAAATGGCCGTGTCTGGCGGAAATGTTGATTTGCACGGGACGGCACTCCTTCAGCTAACCCAAAACTCGGCTTCAGTTTGCGGCCATTGCACGAGTCTCGAAACGAGCCATTTTAACGGACCCTGTCAGAACCGACAAACGCAACAAACGCAGAAAGAAGCGAATCGGGTAAATCCGGCCACGCACCCCAGTTTAGCCTTTTGCACAGCGCACGAAAGGGGGCGAATGGTCCCAGAGCCCGCAAGCGATGGGCAACCACCTCCACACAACTTTGGCAGCCCCCGAAAAGTCCTTCGCCAACCGCGCGATTTCGCGAGGATCCTCGCGACTTTCAGCCGCCCTTGGCGGCGGCCTTGCTCTTGGGCGAAGCCGTGGCGGTGCGCGGCACGATCTTGCCTTGCCGCAGTTTTTCTTTCCAAGCGTTCAGCGGCGTGCGCCGCTTGGCGGCCAGATCTTCCGGGCGGTAGCCGTGGTTGCCGGGCCCGGTGATGTTCTGGAGATTCCAGAAACTCAAGACGCGCAGATCGAGCGATTCTTTATCCAAGCCGTCCACCAGGTCGCGGTCGGCCCCGTTTTTGAGGTCTTCGGCGCTATAGCCCCACAACATCCGATACAAGGCCGCGGCATCGGCGTTACGCTGTTTTTCGAACGTTGTCCGAACTTGGGCCGCCGTTTCCGGGCTCCGGGCCACGGCCAGGCGCAATTCGTCGATCGCGGCCGGCCAGAATTGCTTGTCCTTTGCATCATTCAACGCGGCCACGCACGCCTCGAATTCGCCCAAGCAGCTCAAACTGCGAATGGCCAGCGAGCGCACCTCACGGCGGCGGCCGACCGAACGTTGCCCATCGGCCAATTCCTTGAGCGTCAACTCGACCGATTTTTCCGGCGGCAAGAGCGGTTCCAAGGTCGTGGTCGCCAGGCGGTCCACCTCGCTGGTCACCTCGGACGTGACCCACTTGGGAAACTCACTATCCGCCGGCTGCTCGGCACTCGTTGCAAACAAGATCCGATGTGCCGGGGCCTGCAACTCGACGGGCGTCTCGCCTTCGCGGATTCGAATCAATCCGCTCGTGGCGTACAGATGGACCGTCAACGGCGCGGGGTCCACTTCCGGATCTTTGCCCGGCGGCAGCTCGCGCCGCGCCTCCAAAGTCACCGTCGAGTCGGCGTCGACAAACGTGAGCAGCGTTTGCAGGTCGTCAAACTTCAGTTGCAGCGAATTGCCCGCTCTGCCAGCCGTGGCCATCGAGAACCGGCCATAGGTCACCGCGATGAGCGGCACGCCCTGATCGCCCCAGCCGACCAACTCGAATCGCGCCGCGCCATCGGCACGGACTGTCATGCCCGAACTCAAGGTGATCGCTGGCCGGAACGAGGGAAGCGACTGGAGCTTATCTCCCTTGCTCAGCGGCCACATGTCCGGCAGCCGAATCCAATCGCTCGAATCCGGGTCGAATTGCAACAGCGCTTCGTGCTTGGAGGTTTCGTGCTTGGAGGTGTAGCGCCCGAAGCCCGCCTCCTTGGCCCCATCCCGATTCGATGCGGCGTCTTCGCCAGCCGGCGTGTCGGGTGTCTCGTCCGGCGGCACATCGCCGCGCGCCGGCGTGGGCGGCGCCCGGAGCGGATTCGTCGGCACGCTGCGGGCCGTCGCGCGGGCTTTATTGCCGGTTTCGTCCGCCTCGGTCGAGTCCCGGGGCTCAGGAGCCGGCGTCGCGTCAGCCTCGTCGGCCGCACGATCTGGAGGAACATTTTGCGGATCGCTGTCATCCGGCACCGCGGCGTTCTTAAGCGGTGACGCTTCGCCCGCCTCGGCGCTGGCCGGCGTCGTGGAGTCCCCAGCATCGCGATCGGCCTCGTCGGCCGCGGGCGCTTCTTCGGAAACCTCGGCTTGGCCTTCCGCCTGGACGTCGGCTTGGACCGCGGCATCGTTGTCGGGGGCCTGAACCAATGCCGTCACGCTCTCGCGCAGTTGCGCCGGGCCGATGAAGGCCATCAATCCGCCGAAAGTCAGCAACGCGGCCACAAGCAGCATGGCCGCAACCGGCCAAAACCGCGAACGCGATTCACGCAGATATTCAGGAACTTCGGGCCTGGCCCGCCGCATGCCGACTTGCACCGCCGGCGGGGTCGATTTTGAACCGGTCGCTAGCGTCGCACCTGCCGCGGCGGAGGCCACTCCGACGGCGTCACTCTGCACCGGCGGGGCATCGACATGGGTAGCCAGTCGGTACATGCGCTGACGCGCCGCCGGATCGATTTCGGCCGGCTCGCGCAAAACCAACGTCAGGATTTGATGGCACGAAGCCACTTCGGCCAGGTGCACATCGGATTCCAAACAGATCTTTTCGAACTCGGGGACACGGTCGTCCGAGAGCTCATATTCCAGATACTCGGCCACCGTATTGGGATCCGCCGCCAAACCGCGGCCGAACAAAGCCGGCACCCCAAGTCGCAGCCGACGCATGCAATCGCGCGTGCGATGCACCAGGGTCGTGGCGAATTCGCTCTCTTCGATTTTCTTGCCGATGTCCTCGGTGTCGTCCGGTTCGAGGTTGCCATCCAGGTAGGCCAGCATCGTTCGCAGAGTTAGTCGCATACGATCCCCAATGGTTTAGACTTGATCGATACCTGCAAAAACAACAGGATTGGATGTCGAGTCCGTGCGCACACTGTGCGCACGGAGAGAGCCCTGATTTAATTAGTGGGCCTGGGCGCCTAAATTCGTACAAACCCGAGGAAGATTCCCAGGAAATCTGCCCGGCGCGCTAGCCGCGGCCAAATAACGCCAAGCCGCAACTCGACGAGCTGCATGAAGTTCGCTCGTCGTCGCCTGGCGGTTTGGCCGTTTGCTGCGGGAAGGCGACCCATAGGGTCGCAGAGACAAGTCCGACGAGCGTTGCCACCAACACCGGATGCAGCGACACCCGATACGCGGTCCGCCGTTGTTCCCAGCGGGCGACCTGCCAGCCCTCGCGGGTGCGTACCCATTTTACTTTTATGGCAGCCCCCGGCGCCGGAACGCTGGGAATGGCCGTTTGAGCAAGGATCAGTCCGGCGATGACAAGAATTACGCAAAATCCTGCCACCGCCCAACGGTGCCGGGCGACAGACATGCAACAGCCCTCGGAGAGTCGCTTCCCGCGCGGGGGTGACGGGCCCGCGCGAGTCACGCGCAAAGTTCTCTGGCCTTGGATCCCAGGCATATCCCGAGCCAATCACGCGCCCGGCGTTTCGGGTCCAAGTGTAAGCGTTAGCGGCCGATCGGTTTAGGCCGTGCCGCGTGATCGACCGCGGCGATCGATCGCGTGGTTTTTTGGAAACAAAGACGCGGACTTTGTCTTGAAAACGCGACGTGGAATTGGCCGAGAACGGGGTTTTTTGCCGCTCGTACGTTCCTTGCTCCACCCGCGATCATGTCCTAGGGTTGAACAGAGTTTTGGAGGCGGTTCCGCAGCCCCGCGTTCGGGTACGACTGAGGAAGCCGTCTCACAACCGCTGGGGATTGGTGAGTTCACCTCTGAGGCGGTTTGATTGAGTTTTCTGCGTGAATAAAGGTCCGATTTCATGAGCATCGCCTCCGCGAAGTCCGGCGATTTGCACAAGCTGCTTTCCAGCGCTCAGTTGCCGGCGTTGCCCCATAGCGCGATCAAGATCATCGAGTTGGCCCGCGATCCGGAAAACGGACCACCCGAATATGCCGCCCCGATCGAAGTCGATCCGGGGCTGACCGGGCAGGTGTTGCGGTTCGTCAATTCGTCGTATTTTGGGTTTTCCAACGAGATTTCGAGCGTCAAGCTGGCACTGGCGCTGGTGGGCGTTCGCACGATCAAGAATTTCGTGCTGTGGAGCGCCGTGTTCAGCCTGATGCCCAATCCGCGCTGCGGTCCCTTCGACCTGAAGCGGTTGTGGCAGGACTCGTTGCGGCGGGGCTTGTTTGCCCGAGCATTGGCGAAACTATTGGGTTGCAAAGACGCCGAGGAGGCATTCTCGGCGGCCTTGTTGCAGGACATCGGCGTGCCTATTTTGGCCAAGGAATTGCCAACCGACTACCTCGATTTGCTCAAGCAGCGTGACGACGGCAGACGCCGGCTGTCGGAACTCGAGCACGAGCGGTTCGGCTGGAACCACGCCCAGGCCGGCGGCATCATGGCTCGCCAGTGGCGGCTGCCCGAAGATTTCGCGCTGCTGATCGAAGGTCACACCGGCCAAACGTCGTGCGGCGAGGGTTCCTGTCCGCAAGAGTTCCAAGCGGCCGTCAGTCTTTCGTCCTTGTTGCCCTCGTCGGCCGATTCGGCCTGGTGGGAATTCGCTCAGTTCGAGCAGGCCTATCATCGCCTGCCGTGCGCGGAGGCTCCGAGCGTGCCGGAGTTGTTAGAGCGGATCGACACCCTGTTTGTCGAATTTGCTCCGCTGATCAAGCTGGATCCGGCGACCAAAACCCTGGTCGACTACTATCAGGAAGCTCCGGCCGCCGCAGTCTGAGAACCGATTGGAAACAGCCGACGCGTGTCCCGACCTTGCGCTCGTCCGCGGAGCAAACCGGCACGGTCCCCATCTCCAAACGCAAGGGCGTGCCGCGCAAGCCCTAAGAGCTAACCCAACCGGCACATCTGCCGTGCTCCCGGCACGAACGGCGTGGTAGCAAGCGGGTTCTGCGCGTGCGACCGCGGGCCAAGTTTTTTTTAAGCCGCATTTTCTTGGAGGCACTTTCCCGTGTAGAATTGAGACAGGCGGCGCGGCTCGATAGAGCCTGCGCGGCATGCCTCATTTCTGGAGCGGGTCAGTGTCTTCTCACGATCGTATTCGTCGCCAGCAGTTGGTCGCCCAAGCCGAGGGATACCTCGAACTGGGGATGCCGCGCCACGCGCTCGATGCGCTGGTCCGCTACGGCGATCCCGAGACGCTTTCCGATCACGCGCTGTATCTCCAGGGAGAGAGTTTGCGCGCGCTGGGACGCTTCCGCGAAGCCTTGGAGCCGCTGGCGCGCGCCGCGCAGGGCAGTCCGGACGATCTCCACATTTGGCTGGCGCTGGGTTGGTGCCACAAGCGCACCGGACGGCTCGACCTGGCGATCGAATCGCTCGAAGAGGCGCTGTCCCTCGAGCCCAACGACGCCCTGATCCATTACAATCTGGCCTGCTACTGGAGCCTGGCGAACAACAAGCGGAAGGCCCTGGGCTATCTCTCGCGGGCTTTCGATCTGAAGGACCAGTATCGCGCGCTCGTGGCCAGTGAGTCCGATTTCGACGCGATCCGCTCCGACCCGGCGTTCCAGTCGCTGGTTCGAGTGACGGTCTAGGTCGCCGCCGCGCGTGCTGCCGCCTGGCGTGCTTGAGCTTCTGGAAGAAACGAAAGCGTCCTCGACCTGCGGCGGGGCAGATCGAGGACGCTCGTTGAACCGGTTCTGGAAAAACTCTATCTAGAACGTCCAGCCCAGGCCGGCGAATCCTCCGTGCAGAATCAGGCTGCCGTTTTGTTTCACCTCGCCGAAGCCTTGTTGGTCGGCCAAAAACGGCAGCATCTGGTTGTCCGACAGGGCCACGTTGGCCACTCCGACCACGCGATAGCCGATGTACACCTTCAGGTTGGGCGTGAACGCATAGTTCAGACCGGTATCGATTTCACCCAGGAAGGCAACGTCCGACTTGTGCCCGGTGATATCGAAGCCAACCTGCCCGTCGCCCGTATAGAGCTGGTTGCGGCAGGTCATTTGATTACCGTAGATACCGACTTTTGGCGTGACGAACGCGCCCAGCCGCGGTGTTACCATGTAATTGACGTTGCCGCCGATTTGTCCGCCGAACATATTGTTGGTGGATCGCAGCGAGAGGTAGGCCTCGTTGGCGCCGCCGTTGGAGCCGAACTCGAACCCGCCGGCCACCGCCCCGAACGACAGGCGTTCGTCGAAGCGGAAATAACGAAACCCAGCCAGGGCCGTCAATTGCAGGCGGCCCATGTTCCAGCCGGTTTGCAACAGGTTGAGCTCGAAGTTCTGCACGCGGTCGTCGCGGGCGATGCGGTGTTCGCGCGAGTTGTCAAAGAAGGAAGCTGCCGGGTTGGCGCCGATCATCACCTGGCCGGCTTGCGTGTTCAAGTTGATCGGCGTGCTAAGCTGATCGTTGGGGTCGCGGATACTGGCGAAGCCGGTCATCGGCGCCAGGCCCCAGTAGGTAAAGGCCAAGGCCGGTCCCGCGCAGCCACACCAGCCATAGCCGACGGTCACCTGACCGCCGCCGGCCCAGCCGGCTTCGGCGTTTTGGGTGTTCATCAACTGGTTGGCGTTATTGTTGGTCTCAAACGTCGTCCAAAAGGGGTTCGCCCGGTTGCGGGTCATCGCCAGCCCGCCGATCGACCCGAACCACCGGCCGCAGGGTTGGTCGCAGCAATCACCGCAATCACCCCAGCCAGAGGAATGCAGCGCCTCCTCGAACTCGCTGCGGGCCGGTTGGTCGCCGGCGGCCACCGGTTGGGGAACCGACTCTAGTTTGCGGCTGGCAAACATCGAATTGTAGGGCTCGACCGTGGCGGCGCTGGGTTTGTAGTTGGCCGGCAACGTCCCCCCAGTGGCCGCGGTGGGCAATGGCAGCAGCGTCGGCATGCCAAAGCCTCCGCTCTGCGCCTGGGCGGCACTGGTGGCCCAGCCCAGGCTTACGAACAAGGTCAATGCAGTCAGGCAGAACGATTTCATCGCATCAGACTCCTTTCGGTGTTTCTATCACTTCACTTCCGCACCTGCCCACGGGCGGCGAGGCGAGAAGTTTCCGGCAGGGTCGCGAGAAGCCATGCACTTCTCGACGCGTGGAAATCCGTTCCACAAACGAACACTCCTTTAGCTTCACTACACCCATCGTCCGCCGGGCGTCGCGCAATTGGA
>JBGQKM010000229.1:0-9718 GCA_041499515.1 Planctomycetia bacterium
AGTCCACCGTGCCCGAGCGACACGTCCACTTGATGACGCCAATGTAAAGTCATGCGAGTTTCCGCCCTTCAAATATTGCGTTTTTCCGGCCATGCCCCGCGCAACCCGGGGCGCCGGGTCATTGACGATTCAGGAATTCGGTGGAGTTGATCAACGACCACAAGATGTCTTCGAACGCCTCGGACCGCTGGCCGGTGGTGCGCACGTGATCCAAGCAGGTTTGCAATTCCGTCGGCTTCGGTTCTCGCGCCAGGCAGCGCAGGTACAGCTCGGCGACCAGGGCTTCGTCCTTGGGCATGTCGAGGAGCAACTGGCCCAATAACGTGGTGGGCTGCTTGCCGTTGATCGCCCGGTTGAGTTCCGGGCCGTTCATCAACAACAGCGCTTGAGGAATCGAGCCGGCCACCTCGTCGCGACGGACGCTGGGGTCGTAACCGAATGTCTGGTTCATCCGCCCTCTGGGGCCGGCCAGTGCGGCGCGGGGGTTTTTCTGAGCCGCCACGGGTGGTCCTTCGTCGATGCCCAGAACGTCCAGCAGGGTATTGAAGAGTTGATCGCCCCGCAAGCGCTGCGGGCAGTTGGCCGCAAACAGCGGCTTGTCTTCTTCGAAGCGCGAGCGACTTTGCCGTTGATAGGCCTCGGTCGCGGTAATGACGCGGAACAGCCATTTGACGTCATAATGATTCACGGCAAAATGCTCGGCCAGATAATCGAGCGTGTGCGGCGCGAAGCACTTGCGGTCCGGACCAAGGTCGTCGACCGGCTCATAAAACCCATGCCCCACCAGTTCGGACCACATGCGGTTGACGAAGGCCTTGGCGAACCAGCGATCGTTGGGGCTGGTGATCCAGGCGGCGATTTTTTCGCGCCGCTCGTGGTCGGGCAGCCCAACATTCAGCTTCTGACCCGTGACGAAGAATACGGGCTTCATCAGCGTGCCTTCCTGCTCGGGATGTTTCAGGTCGGGCATGTGATGTTCCAGGTGGCCCAGAGGCGGCTTGTCGGGCCTGTTTTTTCCCTCGTGATCGACCGAAATGACCGCGAATGAACGCTCCTCGCCTTTCTTGACTGGACGCACCGCGATCCGCGGAAAGAAGGCCGCCAGTTCGTGGAACTGCTCGCGCTTCCAACGATCGGTGGGGTGGTGGTGGCACTGGGCACATTGAATCTGAATGCCCAAAAAGATCCGCGAGACTTCGGCCGTCGTGTCTTCGGCGTTGGCCATCTGTGCCATGATCAGCGCCGTGGCACCCTCCTCGCGCACGTCGCCCGTGGCGGTGATGAATTTGCGGGCAATCTTGTCCCAGTGCGGGTCGTCGTTGAACGCTTCGGACAGGAACTTGACGACCGCTGCGTTAACCAGAAGCGCACGATCCTCGCTGCGGCGATACATGATCACGTCGCGCCAGTAGCGGGCCCAGTTATTTCCGAACTCCCGCCTGGCCAGCAATTGATCGATGGCGACGTCGCGTTTCTCGGGAGTCGTGTCGAGCGAAAACGCCGTGATCTCTTCTGGCGTGGGCGGATGGCCCACCAGGTCGAGCGACGCGCGCCGCAGAAACGTCTGATCATCGGCCCGCGGTGTCGGTTGGGGCGCAACCCCCTCGGCAGCGCCCAAGCGTTCGTTCGACAAAAGCTCGTCGACTTGCCGGGCAGCGGAGCGCGGATCGAGCGCGGCGGCAATCGACGGCTCAAGGAGCAGCAAGAGCGCACCGAGCCCACCGGTCAGGACGAATCGCCAAGCGAACATCGAGAGCACCTTTTTCATCCGGTTTGAACCCATGATGAGCCTATCTCATTATTATCGATTGAACACCGCATCAAGCGGTCGAGTTCCGGCACGCGGGAAAACCGGGCAATCATGGCTTTTTTCAAGAATGGTACCGCGGGGTCGCGGCATGTTGGAATTTGGCATCCGAGGCACAAAAACGTTGCCGTTTGGCAACACCCGGACTCCTTCTCGGCAAGTGGGATCCGATCGAACGAAAGACTTATTGGGACAGAGTTTATGATGGTTCTGGCCGCGCTACCAGAGACGCGAATCGAGGCGGTACACCGCTTGCATTCTTCGGCTGTCTCTGATGAGCACCGTCCGCGAAATCAACGATCCGGCTGAACTATCCAGCTTGCGGCTGCCGTGGGATTCGCTGCTGCCGCAAACCCGGGGCGCCTCGTTCTTCCATTCGCTCGACTGGCTCGAAGTCTATTGGAAACACTTCTCCGCCGGCCAGCAGTTGCGCGTGTTGGCAGTTTATTCCAACGGCCACCCGGTCGGCATTCTGCCGCTGGTCGTGCGGAGGCAGCGACGGCGGATTGGCACGGTGCGGGTTCTGACGTATCCACTGGATGATTGGGGCAGCTTTTACGGTCCCATCGGAACGAATCCCACGGCCACGCTGCTGGCCGGTCTGGGACATATTCGTCGCACGCGTCGCGACTGGGATCTGATTGAATTACCATGGGTCGACGCTTTAGGGAGTGATCATGGCCGCACGCCGCTGGCGATGCAAAACGCCGGATTGCAGGCCTCGGCCCAGCGTTGGCAAACCACGGCGCTTGTCGACCTGGCCGCCGCGGGCGATTGGGACGCGTATTGGGCGACGCGCACCAGCCGATGGCGCAACAACGTCCGCCGCAGCGAGAAGAATCTTGCGCGGCAAGGCCAGATTAGTCATGTGCGTTACCGTCCTGCCGGGGCCGCTTGCGGAGACGACGACCCGCGCTGGGATTGGTACGACGAGTGTGAGAGGATTGCCCGGTCGAGTTGGCAGGCCGGTTCACAAACCGGCACGACGCTCAGCCACGACGCGATCCGTCCGTTTCTGCGCGATTGCCATCGAGTGGCCGCCAAGAGCGGTGCGCTGGATTTGAATCTGCTGCTGGTCGATGGCCAGGCCGTGGCCTTCAACTACGCCTATCAGTATCGGGGCTACGTGTTCGGCTTACGGACCGGCTATGCCGCGGCCCATGCCGGGTCCGGCTCGGTGCTGCAGGCCCGCATGATCGAGGACTGCTTCGTTCGCGGCGATCATACCTACGATCTGGGTTCTGGCTATCTGGAGTGCAAGCGTGCCTGGCAGACCCGTCTTCAGTGCAGCTATCGCTACACGCATTTCCGGCACGACGTGCCGCGGGCCCAGTTGGTGCGGATGGCACGAAGCGTGCAGCGCTGGTTCAGCGGCGATCGCGCGTTGACCGCAGCCAAAAATGCATGATGGTCTGGCGGGCCGGCGACGGCTACTCGTCGATGCGCGAGGAGTTGTAGTAGCGTCGGCGGCCATAGTTGGGCCAACGAAGCTGCGTGCCGCGGTCGCCCTCGACGAAGAATCGTCCGCCCAGCAGGCGGTAAAAAAACAGCAGCGTAAACGCGCCGAGCGTGGCCACGACAAAACCCAGCGGACTGATTGGCGTGACGCGCTGACCGTTGGAGAAGTACATCAGCACGCTGCAGCCGATGACCGCGCCGCCGATACCCATCAGCAACGTGGCGACGGCGCCGCCCGGATCACGGCCGGGCATGATGGCTTTGGCCATCAGTCCCACCAAGGTTCCGAAGCCCACCCAAACTAGAATGTCATTGGCCCACTGCTGGGCCGCGGCCGGCAGTTGCACGTCCATGGCTTATCAATCCTCCCTTGGTTGTCGAAAAAATTCCCCCAGCCGCTGACGTTCAAGGCGCGCTTGCAAGAGCGCGAATCGTCTTCAACGTCAGCCGCCGAGGGCATCGTCCCCCCAACACCCCGCTCGCGCGCTGTTCGCCGGGGACGACCAGAGGCCGACCGCGACAACCGAGCCGCCCGGGGCGCTCGACGAAACTTCAATGGCGACGGTTGACAAAAAAGGGGTCAGCCGCCGCGGTTCTGCACGTAACCCCCTAGCGCTCTTCGGTAGTCGGGTTTTCGGAATAGGCCTTTTGGGCCGCCGCCTCTTTCGACAGTTTGAACTCAGGCCCTGCAGGGAAGTATTGAATGTCGTCTTGCTGGTAATGCGCGCTCGGCAGAGTCTGACCGCCGACGTCGACCTGACAACCCGTGCCCCCCAACGTCGCGCAAAGCCCTAGACCATAGAGCGTGCGCCGCCAGGAATGCCGTCGTTGTTGTGCTTGCCGCATCAGATCACCTCTCGGTAGGGCGGGCGGGGACTTGCCGTGGCGATCCTTGCAGGGGGTCGCCGGCAAACCTTCCGCATCCGATACAATCCGCACCACGGTTATCGGCAACAAGAATCGGCAGACTTTGACGTCATTGGCAAAGTTATCGAGAAATGGCCAACGACCCCGGACCAAGGCCCGCCAGCAGCCACTTGCCGTCATGCTCTGCTGTCGTCAGCGTTGTCGCGGTTCGCTCAAACTGGGATAATTAGGTATGATTATGACAATGTCGGCCGAGGTTTTGGAACGTTTGCCTGGGGTTCCAGGCTTGTGCCGTTTTCTCGGACACCAGCAGGGGCAGCCGCGCAGAGCGGCTGCCGGGAGGCAGTAAGGCGATGCTCCGTTGCGCTTTGAGCCGCAGCCGCTGGGTCTCCGCGGGCATCGCCTGGGCGGTGTGCTGGGCGCAGTTTCTTGTCGCGCCCCCGGCTGTTGCACAGATCGCCCCTGGCGACGGCGTTCCGAGGCGCGTCTATTTCAACTCGCTGCCGGCCTACTACGAGGGCGACTATCGCAACGCGTTGGGCTCGTTTCTTAACGAGCAGCGCTCGGGCATCCAGAACGCGACCAGCCGCTGGATCGACTCGATCTGCTACTTCACGATGGCCGGCGAGTGCTACTACCAGTTGGGCCAGTTGCCGGATGCCCTGGATCAGTACAACACGGCACTCAAGCTGTACGTGACGTATTCCAACTGGATGATGCGGGTACAGTTTCCGCAAGGGATCGGGCCGGCGACGGCCGGCGTCGTGCGCGCGACCCCCTGGGGCCAGACCAAACGCGCGGCCCGCGTCGGCCAATTCCCGGCAACGTTCCTGATGGGACAGGGGCAAATCGATAACAGCGTGGCGGTTTTTGCCGGCGGGGTGGTGCAGCAGGCCGTGCTGTTTCCGGTGCACGTGTCGGAGATCGTCCGCTGCACGAGCCTGGCCATTCGTCGGCGTCGCGAGTTGATGGGCCCGGTCTGCAAATACGACGCGCTGACCAACGATTTAGTCGACGTGCTGTCGCGCCACCCGGGTCCGCCGAACCACTGGTCCGAAGCGTGGGTCAACGTGCAGTTAGGTTGCGCGTATGCCGCCGCGGGCAACACGGCGCAGGCCACCACCGTGCTGCAAAAAGCGATCCTCGTCGGGGGCGAATTCGACCACCCATTGACCAGCACGGCACTTTTGGAATTGGGACGGCTGGCGCTTGAGGCCGGCGATTTTCCGGCCGCGACCCGCTACTGCGAAGAAGCGACGTATGCGTGCGTCAATTTTCCTGACTCGGGTATTTTGGAAGAAGCGTTTCGGCTGGGATCGTTGGCGCATTTGTTGTTGAATGCGAAGACGGTTTATGCGCCGCTTCTGCCGGCCATGGCCTGGGCCAAGGCCCAGGGCTACCGGCAACTGCAAGCTTCGTTGTTATTGTTGGCCGCGGAGAATCTGGCCGCGTTGGGCGACACGGCGCAGGCCACCAGCCTGTTGAGCAATGCGCGGCTGTTGGTCGCGCGCAGCGATTTGGCCGCCAGCCAGCTCGGCGCGCGGATGAATCACCTGACCGCGCTGGCTTCCTATCAGGCGGGCAACGTGGCCGCCGGCGATCAAGCGCTCACTGCGGCGCTGGCCTTTCAACGCAGCGGCTCGTTGTGGATGTTTCAGATCGCGCTGGCCGACAACCGCTATACCAGCGGCACGTCGAGCGATCGAGTAGGCATGACGTTGTACGAGACCATGCTGCGCGATCCCACGCAAGCCGACTGGGCCTCTAGCCCCTTGGAATGCCTGTCCGTGCTGACCACGCCGCATAGCGCGGTGCTGGAACACTGGTTCGAAGCGGCCGTCAAAAACAGCAAGGAGCACGAAGTCGCGTTGGAAATCGCCGATCGCGCGCGGCGACATCGGTTTTTCAGCACGCTGCCCATGGGCGGCCGATTGCTTGCGCTGCGCTGGATCTTGGAAGGGCCGACGGAACTGCTGGGCGAACGCGGCCTGCTGGAGCGTCAGGATCTGCTGGCTCGCTATCCCAAGTACGCGGAGTTGGCGCGGCAAGCGGCCAAGATTCGCGCCAAGTTGGCGGAAAAACCGCTGGCCGACGGCGCGGCCGATGCGCGCCGCGAACAAGCCGGCCCCTGGGCGTCGCTGGCCGAGATCAGCCAGGCACAGGAAGTGATTCTGCGCGAAATCGGCGTCCGCCGCGAACCGGCCGAAATGGTGTTCCCGCCCCTGCGCACGACCAAAGACATCCAACAGGCGTTGCCCGAAGGACAAGTGCTGCTGGCCTTCTTTGCTACCAGCCGTAATCTCTACGCCTTTCTGTACGGCCGCGACAAATACGCCACCTGGCGCATCAACTCGCCGGTGCAACTGCAAAAGCAAACGGTCGCCTTGCTGCGCGACATGGGCAACTTCGAGGCGAATCACGACCTGACGCTCAACGATCTGGCCAAGGGGACCTGGCATACGACTGCCGCCAAGGTAATGAGCCTGCTGTTGGAACGATCGAACGTCGACCTGGCCGGCAATTTTGACGAGATCGTGATCGTGCCCGACGGGATGCTGTGGTACTTGCCTTTCGAAGCCCTCACCGTCGGAAAGGGAGAGCACGAAAAACGGCTGATCTCGCAGGCCCGAGTGCGCTATGCGCCGACCGTGGGTTTGGCGGTTCCCTACAGCCGCGTGCAGAAACCACGGCCCACGATCGGCGTGCTGCTGGGCAAGCTCCACCCCCAGAGCGACCCCAGCGTGGCCACCGCGGCCTTCGAGCAACTGCGGCCCGTGGTCGACGGGGCAATAGCGCTGCCGCACGGCCTGCCGGCGGCGTTTTCGATCTACCGAACGTTGCTCGATGGGCTGATCGTGTTGGACGACATCCAGCCGGGCGAAGGCCCCTACGACTGGTCGCCGTCGGCTGGTGAACGGGGCAAATCGGGAGGGGCCTTGTCGCATTGGTTCGCGTTACCATGGGGCGGTCCGGAGCAAGTGATTCTGCCCGGCTTCCATACCGTGGCCGAAAACGGCATGCGCAAGGGCCAGGCCTCGGGCAACGATTTGTTTCTGGCGGTGTGTGGATTGATGTCGACCGGAGCGCGCACGATCTTGATTAGCCGCTGGCGGACCGGCGGGCAAACGACCTTCGATCTGGTGCGCGAGTTTGCTCAAGAGTTGCCCCATGCGAGCCCTGCCGAGGCCTGGCAGCGCAGCGTGCAGATCGCGACCGAGACGCCGATCGAGCCGGACCGTGAGCCGCGCCTCAAGAAGGGATCGTCCTCCGCGGAACCGCCGACGGCCGGCCATCCGTTTTTCTGGGCCGGCTACCTGCTGGTCGATTCGGGGGTCGCGCCTCCGGGACAAGACAAGGTGCTGGCGCTGCCGGGACTCAATGCGCCCAAGAAAGACGCTCCGCCCCAGCCGGCCAATCCGCCACGCGTGCAAGGACTGCCCATGCCGGACGATGCCGCGGCCGATCCGCAGCCGAACGAAAAACGGGGCAAGAAGGCCAAGCCCTTCCCGCGGACGGCGCCCAAGAAAGTGCCTTCCCGTCAAAAACCGGGTCCCTCCGATCCAGTCGAATGAAACCACGGGAACTCCCGCAGGCTCCTACGGGCCGATTGTGCCGTCGAACGCGTCGCGCGGCGACGGTCCGCGCCCTATAATTCCGTAGCCCCAGGCCGTCCTGGGCGGACCGGGTCGCAATTACGTTGTATCGCCAGCCCCGGTTTCTTGCAGAAACTTTACGTGTCGCAGAAAGTGGCCGACCGATGAGTCATAAGATTGACCTTGGTGTCTATGGGCTGACCACGAGCGAGGTGCTGCGTAACGCCTCGGTGGCGCTACTCTACGAGCACGGCGTGACCCTGGATGACGAATCGATCACTTCCAGCGGCGCGCTGGCGATGAGCTCGGGAGAAAAAACCGGCCGCAGTCCGCACGACAAGCGGATCGTCGATCATCCGTCGAGCGCAGGGGACGTGTGGTGGGGCAACGTCAATATCAAGTTGCCGGAGGAGTCTTTCATCCGATTGCGCGAGCAGGCGATCGCGTTTCTCAACATGCACAAGCGATTGTACGTCGTCGACGGGTTTGCGGGCTGGGATCCGCAGCGGCGCGTCAAGATTCGCGTGATCTGCTCGCGGCCCTACCACGCGCTGTTCATGCACAACATGCTCATTCGCCCGACGAGCAGCGAGTTGGCCGCGTTCGGCGAGCCCGACTGTGTGATCTTCAACGCCGGGCAAGCACCGGCGGATGCGAGCATTCCGGGCCTGACTTCGCCGACGAGCGTAAGCATCAGCTTCGAGCGCGGCGAGTTCGTGATCTTGGGCACCCAGTACGCGGGCGAAATGAAAAAAGGCGTGTTCACGCTGATGCACTACCTGATGCCCAGGCAGAACGTGCTGAGCATGCACTGCTCGGCGAACCAGGGCGACGCGGGAGACGTGTCGCTGTTTTTCGGCCTCTCCGGCACGGGCAAGACAACGCTCTCGGCGGACACTTCGCGCCGACTGATCGGCGACGACGAACACTGCTGGAGCGACGCCGGCATTTTCAATATCGAAGGAGGCTGCTACGCCAAGTGCCTTCACCTCTCGGCGGAAAAAGAGCCCGAGATCTACCGCGCGATCCGCTTCGGAACGGTGCTGGAAAATACGGTGGTCGATCCGGTGACCCGCGACGTCGATTACGACGATGCCCGCCTGACCGAAAACACGCGGGCCTCATACCCGATCGAGTTCGTTCCCAACGCCAAGATTCCCTGCGTGGCTGAGAGCCCGTCGAATATCATTTTCTTGACGTGCGACGCGTTCGGCGTGTTGCCGCCGGTCAGCCGGCTGACTCCCGAACAGGCCATGTATCACTTCATCAGCGGATATACTTCCAAGGTTGCCGGCACGGAAGTTGGCGTCGTTAAACCGCAAGCCACGTTTTCCGCTTGTTTCGGCGCGGCTTTTCTGGTCTGGCACCCCACCAAATACGCCGAGATGCTGGCCGAGAAACTGCGCGCCCACCGGGCTCAAGCTTGGCTGGTCAATACGGGCTGGTCGGGCGGCGCGTACGGCACCGGACGCCGCATCGAGCTGGCGCATACCCGCGCGATCATCGACGCGATCCACAGTGGCGAACTCGGCGATGCCCCGACGCTTGAAGATCCGATTTTCGGCCTGGCCGTCCCACAACAGGTGCCGGGCGTCAGCGCGGATATTCTCTGGCCTGAAAACGCCTGGGCCGATCGGGCCGCGTATCGTGTGGCGGCCGCCAAGCTGGCCGCGCTGTTCCACCAGAACTTCCGCCAATACTCCGCGGCGGCCCGCCCTGCCGTCCGCTCGGCCGGCCCGCGCGCGGCACAGGCCGCCGGCGTCTAGGATTCTTCGGATCGCGAAGCCGGACGAAACGTGTCCACGCCATGCGAGGCTAAGCCGCAAGCGGTGGTCACGGGCCACTCGGCAAGGAGGCCCGTCGGGTTGTGCCCGTTTCTTCTAAAACTCGGCGTGCACGCCAAGTCCCGGCACAAAAACTGGACCGCGGTCGAGGTTGTAGCCGGGATTGCTGACGTACTGAAGATCCGCGGTGACGTAGATGTTCTTCTTGA
>JBGQKM010000230.1:0-9685 GCA_041499515.1 Planctomycetia bacterium
CGCCTGGTTCCAGGCTCACGGCCTGATCGAACTGCTCCCCAGGTACTTGGAACTACAACAGTAAACGGAAACCGCCGGATACGATGAGTACGTCCGGTGGTGTGGGGGGACAGGGGCGGCAACGCCCCTTCCCACCCGATTTTGGGCGCTCCGACATCAACAGCCGGCTGATTGTGGGTTTTCGCGATTTCCGGCCCCGGCATGGCGAAATGCTTGCAGCCTGACGAGGCAATGGTCAAAATGATCGGTTCGTGAGAACCTTAAAACCCGGGCCCGATCGTGAAGGAGAATTGTTTATGGTGCAGCGTTTATTTTTGGCTCTCGCGTTGGGCGGTGCTTTGGCGGCTGGCGCCCGGGCGGCGGGCACCGACGCGTTTACGGATCCAGCCAAGGCCGGACCTGACTATGCCACGCAAGGCGAGTATCAAGGCGAATTGAAACTTCCGGACCAGGACGTCAAGATCGGCGCGCAGGTGATCGCCTTGGGCGAAGGCAAGTTTCACGGCGTGTTTTGCGTGGGCGGATTGCCCGGCGACGGTTGGCATCGCGGCGACATGCAGGTGGCCGACGATAGCACGACCGAAGACGGCCACGTCACGTTCACGGGCGAAAACGGCAAAGCGGTCATCGCCGACGGCCAGATGACCGTACTGGACACCGGCGGCAACAAGCTCGGCACGCTGACAAAAGTGGAGCGCAAGAGCCCCACGTTGGGCGCCAAACCACCGGCCGGCGCCAAAGTGCTCTTCGACGGAAGCAACGCCGACGCTTGGGCTGGCGGCAAGATCGTCGAGGGCAATCTGCTGTTGGCCGGCACGCGCAGCAGGGACTCGTTTCAGGACTTTACGCTGCATATCGAATTTCGCACTCCGTTCGTCCCCAAGGCCAGGGGCCAGGCCCGCGGCAACAGCGGCGTCTACTTGCAGGACCGCTACGAACTGCAAGTGCTCGATTCGTTTGGGCTCGAAGGCGCCAACAATGAGTGCGGCGGATTCTATTCGATCAAGGAGCCGGCGGTGAACATGTGTCTTCCACCGCTGTCGTGGCAAACGTACGACATCGACTTTGCGGCGGCCCGTTTCGATGGCGACAAAAAGGTCAAGAACGCGCGCGTCACGATCAGTCACAACGGCGTGAAGATCTTCGATGATTTCGAATTGCCGACCTTGACTCCGGGCGGCGCACCGCAGGAATATCCGGGCAAGGGACCGTTCCAGCTTCAGGCCCACGGAAATCCGGTGACCTATCGGAATATTTGGGTCGTGGAAAAGAAGTCCTAACTCTCCGGCAATCGACAACTTATCCACAGCCGATCAGCGGCAGGGCCTGCCGTAAAAGACGTTTTTTTGCAGCAGGCCTTTTGATTTGGGCGTCTCGTTTGCGTGGCCGGTTGTGGGTGATTCTTTTTTGCCATCGATCTGCTAGCATGGTGTCTGCGTGAATTCGGGGCGTCCGCGAGGGGCAATTTTCCGAGGCGGTATCTGGGTTCTGCAGGAGAAGGAGATAGGAGATCAACGATGGCCCGTTTTGCCGAAGAAACCGCACGCGAGGCGAAAGTCGCCGAATTGAAACGACTGATTACCACGGGCAAGTACGAGACATTGGAAAAGCTCGAAGACGCCGTGGACGCGTTCTTATGGAGCGAACAGGACCGTCTACAACAAGCACAAAACGAAGCCACACGCGAGATCGCCCGCGTGCATCCCAGATGATCGCGGCGAGGACTTGAGTTTTTTTGCAGTCGCCCCATGATTTTCCGCCCGACGGTTCGAGTTTGTCGTGGCGAGAAAATTTCTTAGGGGGAGGCGGGTTGCGGGCCGTACTGCAACGTGTTGGCCTGGTGCACATTCGGCACGGTCGGCGGGCGAGTCGATTCGATATTTTTTTGCGATTTTGGCTGTCGCCGGCCGCACTATGGACTATAATTGTGAGTAACCGCGGCGAATCGACATTCAAACCGAACCGCCGCGGTGAAAGTGCCGATGTAATTTGTTAACTAATAGCCGGAAGGCAGCGAAACCGGGGGGAACCCCAAAGCGCCTTCACTGGAAACTTCAAACCTTTCCAGCCTTCAAATCCGTCGGGAGGACCTAACTATTTGCGTGAGCTCGGGTCAATCAACGGCTAGTGCCTAGCACAGTCTGACCTCGCTCTTCTCGCAGCGACTCCTCCGTCGCATTGGGCTGGAGGTTTGATTATATCTGGCCACGGCATGTCCCACGCGATGTGCCGTGGCCTTGTTATTGCGCGCCGGATGATGAGGCCCGTCGTCGGCGCGACGATCTTACTTGGCGTCGTGCGCGCGACACCAGGCAAGAATCTCGCTCACACTTGGACGCTGGCCCGGCGTGGATGCGGGCTGCGCAGGCGCCGGCTTGGGTGCGGCGGCGGGCTTGGCCGCCGCGGCCGCAGTCGGCTTGGCGGCCATCGCAGGCGCAGCGGCTGCAGGCGTGGCGACGGCCGAGCCTTTCGGTTCGTCCAATTCAGCGACAGGCGCTGACCCGGCAGGTTCGGCCGTATTTTTCGCTCTGGCGGCGGCCAGGATTTCGGCGGTCGATTTTTTGGCAACCGCGACTGGGGCGCGTGGGGCGACGGCCGGGACCTTTTCGCCGGCCGGCTTTGCCGCGCCTTGCATCCGGGCCATTTCCAGGGGAGAGAGTTTCTTCTCGCCCACGACGGCCGCCGGTTTGGCCGGCGCAGGTTTGGGCGGCGCTTCGCGCGGGGCTTCGTGCCTGGTCGTCTCGGCCGAGGCTTCTGGCTTGGGCACAATTTTGAGGAAAGCGACGTCGATGTCGTACCAGCCAATGTTGTTCCAGGCATCGAATTGCACCAGGGCCCGACCGCTCATATTGACCGTCTTGACCTGCCCCACGTGCCCTTCGAACCGCATGAGTTCCGGTACGCTAGCGTCGACCACCACGTAGCGATCCGTGAGGTCCCGTTTGAGCTTTTCAATCTGATCGAACACTTGTAAATCCGTTTGCGAAAAAGAGAATGCGATACTTTGCCTGCCAGCATTAGCCTGCCAGATCGGCGGCAGAGATTACTGGTCGCTCCGCAGACTGTGGCCCGTGATTTCCGATGCTCCCGCACGGGACTCCCGCCTTGCGACGGCTGGCCAGGCTTATTTTATTTCGCCGCGCAGGAATCAGTAAGCGGACATTTTTGCCCATCTTGGCCGCCAAATCAAGCCATCGCGCCAAGAGCACTCAGACCGGCCAAATCACGCGATTTCCGTGGGCTCACAGGCCGGGGCTGCGCTGCCTTGCTCATTAGGATTTGCAGGGATTAGTCAAAGTTTGCGGGCCAACCGGCCGATAACGACGTCGAATCGCCTGCTCGGTTAACGGGCCGGTGGCAAAGAGATTTTGAACGGCTGGCGAAGCGCCGATAGCTGAGAGTTCATGGATGACTTTGGTCCACAAATAGCGCCCGCGGTGGTGGCGGCTTGTCAGGCGGCGGCGGCAAAGGCCGGTCAGGCCTTTTCGCAGGCCTTCGACGCCACCTTCGAGTTGAGCGTTGGCGAGCCCGCTGTCTTCAACGCCGCTGCGCTCCCGGACGACTTCAAGGGACCAGGGTTCGTCGTCCAGTTTTCGCTGGGCGAACAAGCCATCTTGCTGCTGGTACCCGAGTCGGCCGGCCTGCTGCCTTCGTGGTACAACCAGCCGACGCCGACGCATTCCGCAAAACTGGCGACGCTGGCTCAAGAGCTCGGCGTGCTGCTGCCCGAGAGTCTGACGGTTAAAGAAGCGACGGGCGCCGCCGTGGCTGATTTGCCAGCGGTGCTTCTCCGTTGCGAATGCGCCGAAGGCGCGGTCATCGTGTGGCTCAACCTCGGCGCGGCCGGCGGCCAGCCGGGAAAATTGGCGCTCGTCTGGCCGATTGGCAATCCGGCGGCCGTCTTCGATCCTCAGCCGGCCACGTCGGACAGTCCCGTGGCGCCGGTGGAGCCGCCGGCCGAAAACGTTGCGAATCCGCCGGAACAGTCCGCGATTATGCCCAAGCCGGCTGGCAGTGCGCCGCTGCGGGGTGCGAGTCCACCGGAGCCGGCGAGCACTATTGCCGGGCGGGACAGTGGCGACCAATCAAAGCTCGACGCACTGCCGCGCTATAGTCGCAGCTTGTTGAAGATCAAGGTGCCGGTCATGGTCACGTTGGCCATCAAGAAGCAGGCCGTCTCCAAGATCATCGAGATCGTGCCGGGCACGATCTTGCAGTTCGAGAAGTCCTGCGAAGAGACGCTCGAACTGGAAGTGGCCACGCATCGGGTTGCCCAGGGCGAGTGCGTCAAAGTGGGCGAAAAGTTCGGGCTGCGAATCACGTCGTTGATTCTTCCGGCCGAGCGATTTCGGTCGGTCGCCGCGACTGCCGGCTAGCCGCCAGGAATCGACTCGCGCGAGTGAAGCGGCACAGCCCCGGGCGTTCATGTTTCGCCCATCCTCCGGCGGCCGGCCCCGCTGATGCCGGCCAAACGCGTCTTTAAGCTCAGCCGGCTGCGCCGATCTTGGCGTGCGGTATTGACGCACTCTGGTGGCCCGACCAAAGTATGCTTAGAAGGGCATTTCCAGGCTTTATCGATGGTGGTCCACCACCAGCCGGTCGTGGTCACACCCGCCGGTGCAGTCGTTCGATAACCATTGCCGGCGTGCCGCGCCGATGTGCGCCGCGAGGCAATTTTGAAAGATCAGCGCATGAGCGTGCAACCGGCCAAGCGGATCGGTGTCTTGTACATCGACGACGGCTCATCGGAATGCGGCGCCGCGCGGTGTCGCTTGCAGGCCGACGCGCGATTCCGGCTCGTCACGGCGCGAACGGTCGCAGACCTGAATCGCCTGCTGCAGGGAGAATCGTTCGATCTGGTATTGAGCGAATTGAAGCCCTGGGGCCTGGCGGAACTCGATATTCTGGACGTCGTCCGCGCCGCCAAGCCGCGCGTGCCGGTGGTGATTCTCACTTCCTGCGGTTCGGAGGACTGGGCGGTCGAGACGATGAAGCGCGCCGCGGCGGATTATATTCCCAAGACCCAAGACTATTTAGAGCGGTTGCCTGGACGCTTGATGGCCGCGTCTGAAAAATTCGCGGATGTCGCGCCGCCGAACCCAGCGGGTACTTTGTCGCGCGACGCGTCGGTGTATAGCCGGTTTCTCAACGCGTTTTCGGCCAGCGTGGCGCTGGTGGACCAGAGCGGCGTTATTCTCGGGGTGAATGAAGTTTGGAAGCAATTTGCGCGCGAGAACTATTATCAGGATGACGATTTCAGCAAGGGTCTCAACTATTTGCAAATCTGCGACCGCGGGGCCAAACGAGGCGTGCCCGGTGCGACCGCCATCGCCCAGGGGTTGCGGCACGTGCTGTCCGGCGAGAGTGCCACGTTCGCGGCCGAATATGTCTGGCCGTCGGCCGATAGAAAACGGTGGTTTACGGTCCTGATCGGCCCGGTGCGCGACGTTGAGCCGCGGGGGGCGATTGTCGTGCACGTCGACATTACGGCGCGCAAACAGGCCGAAGAACAGCTGCGCGAAAGTGAAGAACGCTTTCGACTGGCGGCCCAGGCCACGCGCGACGCCATCTGGGACTGGGATCTGGCCAAAGACCAGGTGTGGCGCAGTAAAGGATTCCAGACTTTATTCGGTTACAAGCCTGAGGAGGTCACGACCGCATGGGACTGGTGGAGCGACCGAATCCACCCCGACGACCGCGAACGGGTCTTGGCACAAATTCCCATGCCGGGTGGCGGCGACTCGCAGCAATCGGCCTTCGAGTACCGGTTTCTCCGGGCGGACGGTACGTACGCCGACGTGTTCGATCGCGGGTTCGTGATGTTCAATTCCGACGGCAAGCCGGTCCGCATGATCGGCTCGATCATGGATCTCTCCGAGCGGCGACGCGCCGAGGAAATGGACCAAGTGCACCGGGCGGAGCTGGCGCATATCGCGCGATTGAACACCATGGGCGAGATTGCCACGGGACTGGCGCACGAACTGAATCAGCCGCTGACCGCGATCGCCAATTATGCCCACAGCGGCGCGCAGGCCATTCTTTCGAAGGGTTCCCAGCGGGACGATACGCTGCTGTTATCGTGGCTGGAAAAGATTACTATCAATACACACCGGGCCGCCGAGATGATTCGCCGGCTTCGCAGCTTCGCCCGAAAATCGGAGCCCCACCGCAAGTCGTGCGAAATCAACGAGTTGATCCAGGAAGTGATCGATTTGCTGGAGGCCGAAACGCGGCTGCACAACGTCCGCGTCCGCTGGGAGCCGACCCAGGCGGTCTACGCCAACGTCGATCGGATCCAGATTCAGCAAGTGCTGGTCAACCTGTTGCACAACGCCTACGAGGCGATGGCCGCCAACCCACCCGAGCAGCGCCGCGTCACGATCGGGGTGACGGTTGGCCAGGACCTTATCGAGATCTCGGTGGAAGACCTGGGCGAAGGGATTGCGGCGGAAAACATGGACCGCGTGTTCGAGGCATTCTTCACGAACAAACCCAACGGAGTGGGAGTCGGACTGGCGATCAGCCGCTCGATCGTGGAAGGTCACGGCGGCCGGATGTGGGTCCAGCCCAATCCTCAGCGAGGAGTCACGTTTCATTTTACGTTGCCGCCAGCGGGGGCGCAAAATGCATGAATCACCCACGGTCTCGATCATCGACGACGACCAGCAAGCGCGCGAGTCGTTGGCTGCTGTGATTCAATCGCTGAACCTCGGCGTGGAGTGCTTCGCCTCCGGCCAGGAGTTTCTGGACAACTATTCCCCGGCCCGGCCAGGGTGCATCGTGCTCGATTTGCGAATGCCCGACATGAGCGGATTGGACGTGATCCGCGAACTGTCGGCCCGCAAGATCAAAACGCCGATCATCATGATCAGCGGCCACGGCGATATTCCGGCCGCCGTGACGGCGATGCAGGCCGGCGCGGTCGATTTTCTGGAAAAGCCCTATCGAAGCGAGGCGCTGGTCGAGAGCGTTCGTCGTGCCATCGAGCTGAACGCCCGCATTCGCCAGGCGGACGCCGATCGCAGCGTTTTGCTCGAGCGTTTCGCCAGCCTCACGTCGGACGAGAAGAACGTGCTGCAACTGACCGCCGAGGGCAAGCCCGACAAGGCCATCGCGACACGACTCGACTTGAGCCTGCGCACGATCCAGTTGCGGCGCGCCAGCTTGATGCGCAAGCTGGTCGTGCGTTCTCGGCCCGAACTGATCCGGCTGGCCCAAGTCCTGGAACAACCACCCGGCGCCGGTTAGCTGCGTGTTGAAAAATTGGGACAGGCACCTCGCGGGCACTCTTTTTGCGAGCCCCTACGCCGATCCAATCGGAGCCAATCCCATTTTTCAACGGCCGGTTAGAACCGCCAACCGGTCAGAACAGAGGGCGGATGCTTTTGAGCCGCTGTTCGGTGGCGGCCATCAGGGCGTCTTCGGCCGCCTCGTCTTGGGCTTCGTACGTGACCGAAAACCGCAGATACGCGCCGGCATCGTCCCAGGGCACGGTGCAGATGGAGTGCTCGGTGATCAGATATTGGCTGGCGGCTTCCGCGGTTTCGAAGGTGGGTCCGCCGGCGATGCCCCGGGGACTCGCGGCGTACACGAAGTAGGTGCCGCCGGGCATCTTGCAGTCGAATCCACACCGATTCAGCGTCGCCACGAGCTTGCGGCAGCGGCGTTCGTATTTTTTCAGCACTTGCTCTGGAATCGAGGGATCGTCGAGTGCCGCGGCCCCGGCCTTTTGAATGGCCATGAACTGGCCCGAGTCGCTGTTGTCCTTCACGTCGGCAAACGCCTGCACGATGCGCGGGTGTCCGCAGACCCAGCCCAATCGCCAGCCGATCATGTGGAAGCCCTTGGACATCGAGTGGATCTCGACGCCCACCTCTTTGGCCCCCGGCAGCGAGAGAAAACTCAATGGCGGGCCCTCGTACGTGAGCATGACGTGCGCCGCGTCCTGCACGATCACGATCTGGTTGCGCTGGGCAAATTCGATGACCCGCTGGTAAAAATCGCGCGTCGCCACCTTGCCCGTCGGACTGTTGGGATAGCACAGCACCAGCAGCTTGGCCCGCGCGCGCACGTCGGCCGGAACGGCATCCAGATCGGGCAGAAAGTCGTTGCTCGGCAACAGCGGCAGGGCGTGCACGCTGCCGCCATAGTATTTCGTGTGCGTGCCGGCCACCGGGTAGCCCGGCACGGTCATCAACGTGACGTCGCCGGGGTTGATGAACGCCGCCGGCAACATGGCCAGCGCCGTCTTGGATCCGATGCAATGGTTGATCTCATGGGCTGGGTCGAGCTCGACCCCGAAATGGCGCTGCATGAACCGTGCCACGGCTTCTTTATAGACCGCGATTCCGTTGTCGGCGTAGCCGCGGTTCTCCGGGCGGTTGATTTCCTGGGCCATGACGGCGCGCACCGACGCAGGGGCCATCTCGTCGTTTTCACCGATCCCGAAGTCGATCAGCGTCCGTTCCGGATGGTCGGCCAACGCCTTGCGCTTGGCCCGCTTGATCTTCTCGAACTTGTAGATCGCGGTGCCCTTGCCATAGTTCGCGCCGCCCACGCGCTCGGCAAACAGTCGCTGAAAATACGGGTCGCTCATGCCGCACTCGCAAAGATGAATCGCAAAACTTCCAGAAAATCGAACAGCGTAGCCTACCGAAGCCGCACCAGCGCCACAAGCCGCGGAGGCTTTGGTTCCAAACGGCCGACGCGTCTGGGGCGCGTGCTATTTCACCGCCAGCATCCGCTCCAGGGCGATCAAAGACCAGCGGGCCGTCTCGTCGTCCACCGATATGACATTGACAGGCGTGCCGGCGGCCAGGTTCTCCAGGCTCCAGCACAAATGGGCCAGGTCGATGCGATACATCGTGGCGCACATGCAAACCACCGGCGAAAGAAAATGGATCTCCTGCTCCGGATGCTCCTGCTTCAGCCGATTCACCAGATGCAACTCGGTGCCGATGGCCCACTTCGTGCCGGCCGGCGCGGCCTCGACCTCGCGAATGATCCGCCCGGTGGAACCCTGCACGTCCGACTTGTCGACCACTTCCATCGGGCATTCCGGATGAACGAGAATCTTGATCCCCGGCACCTTGGCGCGAAACAGATCGACGTGTTGCGGGCTGAACATCTGATGCACGCTGCAGTGTCCCTTCCAGAGCAGCACCTTGCTGGCCCTGAGCGCCTCGGCGGTGTTGCCCCCCAGGGCCTCGTGATGCGGATCCCAGACCGGCATTTGCTCCAGTGGGATGCCCATCGCCTTGGCCGTGTTGCGGCCCAAGTGCTGATCGGGAAAGAACAGCACGCGGCTGGTGCGGCCGAAGGCCCAATTCAATACGGCCCGCGCGTTGCTCGACGTGCAGACGATGCCGCCGTGCCGGCCGCAGAAGGCCTTCAGGTTGGCGGCCGAATTGATGTAAGTCACCGGCGTGATGTCGCGGGTCTCGATCACCTCGCCGAGCTCTTCCCAAGCACCCTCGACCTGCTCGATGGCGGCCATGTCGGCCATCGAACATCCGGCGGCCATGTCGGGCAGCACCACGCTGACGCGCTGGCCGCCGCGGGCCGCGAGTTTGGCCGGCTGATTGGCCAGGATGTCGGCCGTTTCGGCCATGAAGTGCACGCCACAAAACGCGATCGCGCGGCACTCGCCGCTCTCGGCGGCCATCTTGCTGAGTTGGTAGCTGTC
>JBGQKM010000231.1:0-9644 GCA_041499515.1 Planctomycetia bacterium
CGGCTTCCCCGAAAGCACTTCGATCAGTTTACCTTGCACATCGACGGCAATGCTGTACATCCACTTCTCGCCGGGCTGGGCCGCCAGCGGGATTTTCACCAGCCGCTCGATCATGCTGTCGAGATTCCGCGTGCGATCAAGTATTTTGACCTCCTTGTACATCTCGTCGACGGGCGACGCCGGAAACAGGCCATATGCCAAGCCGGCCGTATGGCACATGAGGTCGCGGATCGTCACCGGCCGCTTCAAATCGGCCAGCTTGATCGTATCGCCATCCTTGCTGGCGAAAACTTTGAGCTTGTCGAAACCGGGCAGGTACTTGGCCACGGGGTCGTCAAGAGCGAAGCGACCTTCATCGTAGAGCGTCATCAAGGCCACTCCGGTAAGCGGCTTCGTCATCGAATAGATGCGAAATAGCGCATCGCGGCGCATTGGTTGGCCGCCCTCGATGTCCATCTGGCCGTACACGCCGGCATGAGCGATCTTGCCATCTCGGGCGATCAGCATCACAACACCAGCCAGCTTGCCCTCGCTGATGTACGACTGGACGAGCGCGTCAACGCCGTCGAGCGGGGTAGTAGCAAGCCCGACACGATCGGGGTCAACCGAGGGCAGCGGCTCGGCTACGGCGATAACCGGCACAAACAAGGCGTGCGCCAAACAGACAGCAAGAAACAGAGTGCGCATGAGGAGTCCCCCAGTCGAGAGAAAATCAAATACTGGCGACAACAGTCGTCGCCGATGCAGACGACATTGTGTGCTGACGTCCGTCATCGAGCAACCGAATTGTTGCCCGACGTCTGGTTTCTGGCACGACCGCAGGCGGCCAGAGAGTCATGCTGGCCGGGAAAGGCTGGTCCCATCGCAAAAACTCGCGCGTTACGAGCGCCGCACGCCGGCAAACGAGCCTGTCGGAGCATGATTCCAGCCACGCGAACCAAGAAACCGGCGCGGCCGGGAAAAAAGCGAGAAAAAACCACTTTGTAGTAGACGCGAGGGGGAGGCGCGTTGTTACAATCGTGGCTATCGCAAGGCTGGATCCGTTCCAGGCTAAGCCCATATGGAAAATGTCGGGTTGGATAGTTGTCGGGGGTTCGCTCATGCACAAATCAATCTTGGCTTCTCTTCTCGCGGCGGCCGTCGCATTGCCTGCCACTCCTCTCATGGCGACCGTGATACTGCCCACCGGGCTCACCCCGGGTTCGCAGTATCAGTTGATCTTCGTGACGGCCGACACGCATGACGCGGTTAATCCCAGCGTCGGCGCCTACAATCCTTTTGCGGCCTCCGAGGCAGCGATCGGCGTTCCTTTTGGGCTGCCCAGCGGATTAACTTGGAATGCCGTCGTCTCCACGGTATCGGTCAGCGCGAATAGCAACGCTCCATCGTTTGCCGGCATCCCGGTCTACGATACCCATGGCGATTTAGTGGCTTTCAGCAGCACCAGCGCTGGCTTGTATTTATTGCCGCTGAGTCACGCGCCAGACTTTACGCAAAGAGGGGATTTTCTGCAGACCAACGTGTGGACCGGCGGAGCCGCGACCAGTCCGGCACTGCCTCCCACGCCACAACCGATCGGCACCCCGTTCAGCTTTGATCTCACTAAAACCGTTGAAGCCTTTGGTTTGTCCACGGAGGTCGGCTTCCGCTGGCTCTACGCTGACAATTCCACGGATTACAGTGGACCACCGGGGGTCACGACTTCGCCCGTCCTGGATTCCATCTACGCGCTGAGCACCCCCATCACGGTTCCGGCTCCCGAGCCCGCTACCATAACGCTGATGGGTTCGGCACTCTTGCTGATGGGTGGGCATCGCTTTCTACGGTGGCGACGGAAACGCTGAGCCCATAACGACCGCCCCCGGTTCGCGATGCCGTGGGCACCGAATTGTCAAGAAACAGTGGGCAAGCGGTCAGGCTGGTCAGCGCATCGCCGGCCGCGTGTCCAGATTCTGTTGCGGACTTCGCGATGCCACGCCTCAATCTCAGCACGCCCCCCGAAGCCTCAAGCCGGCGCCACTCGCCGTTCGGGTTCCTGGCCGAAACCGTGCATTTGCACTTTCAGCGGCAGCCCACTCCTTCACTCTTGGCCCCCAACACCTCATAGCCGCCACGGCCCACTTCGCCCACCAAGCGGGGGCCGTTCCTGATCTCTCGCCTGAGAGGAGATGTTCCAGAATCTGGCGAATTCTTAGGCGGGGGGCTAAAACGCTTGACTTCGCTCGCGGTTCCAGCGATCATCGCGTGAGTCTGCTTGAACCTGCCCCACTGCGGGGCTGGGCATTCGGGCGCTCTCCGAGGAAACGCTACTGCGAGCCGACATTGCTTTCTCTACCGCTTGATCATCGATCAGGCGTAGCGATTTCCTAAATCCTAGCCGTCTGCGTGAAGTGAATTGCGCATTTGCGCGCCACGCCGCCGGCTAAGATCGTCCGGTATCTCGATCGGCCACAATTACTTTCACTGGAGTTAGAACTCATGAACCGCATTTTCGCTTCGCTTTTCCTTTGCTGCGCGACGTTCGTCGTCGGGCCTCATGCGGCCGCCGAGACCCTGTTTGCCGCGGGCGGCACTAGCGGCGTCAATGGCCATCTTCTAACTCTTGATCCGGCGACCGGGTTGCTCCTCTCGGACATTGGGCCGCTTGTCGATAACGCTGGCAACCCTTACGGTCTCTCAGGCCTGGCCTTTCAGCCCGGCTCTGGAGTGTTGTTCGGTGCGACCGCGCTGACTTCGACGACCGCGCCTCATTCTCTCGTTACAGTCGACCCGACAACCGCGCGTGTGACGCTGGTTGGACAGATCTTCACTGATTTCGACGGTACCGCCGCTTCGGATATCACGTTCACCTCCGATGGCACACTGTACGCCTGGAGCTCGGCCGACCACAACATGTTCACTGTGAATCCGTCCAACGGCACGCCCACACTCGTCGGGAATTCAGGCGTGGGCTCCCGGCATTTCGGCGGCGGCGCGCTGGCAGCTAATGCCGCGGACGTAATTTTTGTGACCCCGGACAGCAGAACCGACCCGCCCGGAACGTTGCGCACTGTTAGCAGAGTCAATGGTTCCTTGACCACGGTGGGCACGCTAACGGGGTTGACAAATGGCCATGTCATTGACTCGATGGCGTTTGACAGCGCTGGAACCCTATTTGGGTTGGATAACGATCGGCAACATCCGATTTCGACCATCCACCTGGTGACAATCGATCCGAGCACCGGTGCAATCACGACTCGAGGACTGAGCCCAAACAATCTAGATGCCTTGGCGTTTTCGCCCGTGCCGGAGCCCGGCAGCCTGCTCTTGGCGGGCATCGGCCTTGGCGCATTTGTGTACTTGGTCCACCGTCGCAAATTGGAGTAATCCAACTTAAAGGCATGCTCTTCGGAGCAGACGGGTTCTGACCTCACTTTGGAACGCCGTCAATAGCAACCAATTCGCGGTGACCACACCGCGACCGACCGGCATTTTGGTCCAGTGAAAGTGCCGCGTCGAGCTACTCGGCCCTTTTCTGGCCGCCCGCGGGTGCGTCAGGAACCAGACCTCGGGCAGCAACTCCGTCAGCCGGTCGCGCGGCGTGGTTGGAAGCCGCCGAAGCACATCGGCCAGGTAGCGGAACGGGTCGATGCCATACCAACTGGCCGAGGGGTTGGTCACGCGGAACCTGTTCGGGGCGATCCCCGGCAGCATCGCGCGGTTGGCGATACCGCCGCCAGTCGTCGTCGGCCGGATGCGCGCGTGGGAGTGTCGTGGCGGCCGAAAAAGGCTGGTCGCCGGTGGCAAGTCCGAGCGTTACGAGCGCCGCGCGTCGGCATAGTCGCTTGTCGGAGCATGATTCCGGCCCTGGGCACCAAGAAACTGGGGTGGCCGGGGGAAAAACGGAGACAAATCCACTGCGCGCTAGACGCAGGGGGCGTTGTTACAATCGTGGCTATTGCGAGTTTGGATTGGCTCCAGGCTCAGTGCATATGGGACAATGTCGGTTCATCCATCCGGGAGGAATTGACTCATGAGAAACCGACCGCGTCGCACGTTGGCCGGGCTGCTCGTTACGACTCTCGCCGCTGCCAGCCTCACGCTTGGCGGCAAATCGCTCGCCGCGGCGGACATCTCCGAGCTCAATCAGCATTTCAACACTCCTGGCCGTGAGATCGCGCCTTGGATGTTCATTCCGAAACAGAACATCAAGGAGTTCTCGACCGAGGAGCACCCGGGGCTGGCCACCATCTACGAGGCGGGGGCCGGAGCGGACGTGAAGGGGATGTTGGAAAAGCCGATCCGCATCGGCGACTACAAACTCCCCTGGGAGTTCCAGACGTCGCTCGTGCAAAGCTTCAACCTGACTGCCGGCGTGGGGGCCAAAACGCAGGTCAATTCGGCCATCGGGCTGAACGTTGCCGTCACCTTTTCCGATCCGGCTTCCTGGCCCGCCGACCGCAGTCAGCGCCCACCGCAGACGCGCGAGTTTCAGCTTCTCGTGGTCCACTTGGGCAGCACGGGCGAAGCGGGCGTCGGCCTCCCCCAGTTCTCGGCCGAGCCGCACCCCGAAACGTACCTCATCTGGGGCCGCGGCGACCTGGGGCATACCGTGATGGGAGACTGGCGCATCCCCTATGTCTGGATCGGCGACGGCGCGAAGTACGCCGGCCCGGCCAGCCCGCAACTGTACTTCCGTTGCGTGCTGCTGAGCCCGACCGAGCTGGCCGTCGGCATCAAGTTCGATGCCTCGCACGGCTGGAACATGCGGACGATCGACTGCTCTGAATTTGGCAAGATCACCGGCGTCTGGGAAATCGGCCCGATCATCTCGGCCGATCGCTGGATTCCCGACGTGCTTTGCCGCAGCCTCCCGCAGGTCAAAGGCCCCCATCCGATCAATTTGGGAACTGGGGGCGCAGCAGACGGGCCCCAGAAGATGCAAGGCGTGCGCGCCCCGAAACCCGAGCCTCCCAACCCGAATTACGAATACTATGTCGACTACTGCGTCTTCTTCGGCTCCAGCCCGCGTCCCTTCGAAAAATTCTCCGACGATTTCAACATCGTGGGCTACCTCGGGCAGTGGCAGGTTCAGGAACAATGTACGCTCATGGACACGCACTCGCACCCTGGCCACCTGATGCTCAAGATGATCGGGCCCGGCTTGGGCACCGGCTTCGGCGCCGCCGGGGGATCATCTTTGCGGCTCGCCGTTTATCCGCCTCCGTGGGAAATCGAGACCAGCTTCGCGGCCCCCGATGACTCGATTCCCTGGAACTACTGGATGAACTTCATCGTCGTCGACAAGCAGGGGAAAAACCTGGGGATGTGGACTCCTGGCGTCGAGAACGATCCAAAAGCGAAGCGTCACGCGCCATATCCGGGCGCGACGTTCAAGCTTCGATTCGAGCGAGACGTCCCCGAGTCGATCCTGGCCCACAAACCGCTGGCGATGCTGATCCAGTGCATCGACGACTCGCACGTCCGGCTTGGCTTCCGCGCGCACCAGAGCGATCGCTGGTTTCTTTCGGAGGTCTATGACGTGAGAAAGGATTTGGGGACCGAGCTCGGCGGCTTTGACATGCACTGCTGGAGCACCACGACCGGCCGCATGTATGGCGCGAAGCCGGGAGGGCCAATGTACCAGAAGTTTCTGATCGACTACGTCCACTACCGCTACGGACTTTCGGTCCCCATCGCGCAGCCAGGGGCCGGCCGATGATTTCGCTCGTGTTACCGGCCGCGCATGGCGCGTCGCACCAGGTCGGCATCGAGAATGGACCTATTGCTGACGCTGCTCGCGGCCGGCGTCAAGAAGTCATGCCTTTGACGGGACCGTCTGGGCGTCCCGGAAAGGCAGCCGAATTCTCGGAATGATGGGTGGCTACAAATTGCGGGCGTTCTGGCCCAGCTGCGAGCCGCATCAAAGGAACCATTTTTGGGACTGATTGACTCGGCATCGTCCTGCAACGATTAACGCATGTCGGACCGACGCGCACCACGTTGCGACCGTAATGGCACGCCAGAGCCCCAAAAGCTCACTCGATCATCCACAGTGTGACGGAATCCGTGTCCTTGACAAAGATGCGATTGCCGGCGACGACCGGGTATGCAAAAGTTTCGCCTTCCGAAACCTTATAACTAGCCAGTTGCTTGAATTCCCTATCCGTGGGCTCCAAAACCGTTAGTTGCGCGCTTGGCGTCAACGCGATGAGGACGTTGCCCGCGTCAAGGACCGACCCATATCCGCGGAGACGACTGCGGCCGGCCATTGCGGAGGTCCAGGCAGTCTGGCCGTTTTGAGCGTTGATGCAGAACAAGCTGTCGCGGTCAGAGATGCCGAACACGAAACCGTCTTTGAGAACCGGCGTGTTGAACTGGACGGAATTATCGGCGTTGCGCCAGAGTTCTTTCGCAGTGAAACCGTCAGGCTGCTTCTCGATTTTCACGGCGCTCGTGCCGCGGCCCGATCCGGCGTAGATCACGGTTTGGCCATCCACGATTGGCGTGGCGGCATTGTAACCTCGCCCCTGCACTGCGAAGGGCGTTTCCCATTGGAGCACCCCGTCAGCGGCGCCGATCGCCACGATCTTGTTTGCGGTTTCCGCAATCAGCAGCTTTGCGCCGTCGACGGTGAGCAGCGTCGGCGATGAGTAGGCCATGCCATCGCCGGCCCATTTCCACTTCTCATCGCCGGTGATCAGATCGTAGACCACAATCGCTCCATCGCGCTCGCCGCCAAGCTGAACGATGCACAGGCCATCCACGACGATCGGCGAACACGACGTAAAGAACCTCGGCAAGTTGTCGCCACCGTCATCCTTGCGCCATAATTTCTTTCCGGTTGCCGCGTCGAGACAAGAGAGGGTGCCGCGCACGCCAAGCGTAAGGAGCTTTCCATCGGCTACCGCGGGCGAGCTTCTGGGTCCTGAGAACGCCGACGCCGGAACCGTCGCATCCTTCGCTTCATATTTGTCCAGCCAACGCTCATTCCCGCTGGCGGCGTCGAGGCAGCGAATAATTTCGTTGCCTTCCTCGCGGGTAAAGACATAAAGCTTGTCACCGACCAAAGCGGGCGTGGCGACCCCGTCGCCCACTACGACCTTCCACTTTTGCGTGAGCTCCTTGGGCCAGGTCTCGGGGGCGCGAAAGCCAGTAACTTTGGCATCACGATTGGGTCCTCGCCACTCGGGCCAGTCGGCTCCATCGGTCGCCCGCGAAAGGATGCCAAATCCAACGGCCACCAGAAGTAATCGCAACGATTTCATCCTGCACCTCCTGAGGTACGCTTGCACGGCCGACAATGGTAGCAGCCGATCGGTTTCTGTTGACCGACATTGGCGGGATTATAGCAAAAGCACACCGCTGTCGTGTCAATGGCTTGACAGTCGGAATGGTCAAACTGTATTTCGGCATTCCGAGAAAACGACCCTATTGCGGCACCGCTCCCGGCCCGCGTCACGAACCCATCCCATTGACAGGACCGTCCTGGAGTCCCGGAAAGGCAGCCGATTTCTCAGAATGATGCGCGGACTCCAATTGTGGGCGTTCTGGCCCTAGTCCGAGCCCCATCAAATCAACGTTTGACGGGAGCGTGTTTTGATCCCATCGCACGAACCGATTCACCGACCCGAGAACCTAATTTCGAGTATTTGGTGAATCGCCAGCCTTCTTGGGCGAAATCCCTTGACGGCAGGCGACCCAACGGCCACACTCCCACTGGACTTGCGCTCCCCAGATAGCCCGAGGGTCACAGCAACGCCCCGCCGAATAAACGGCGACCGATTTTAAGCCATCTCTATTTTTTATCTGACTTGCCAGAAGGCATTGGTGCCTTCTTCCAGCTTGGGTTGACGATAGTCATGCCCGGCGGAAGAAGCCGCCGGTGCCTTTTTTTGTTTTGATGCGGCCTGTGCCGCGACGGTTCTCGAAGAGAACGCTAATGCTTTCTACAACTCGCTTCTCCCCAAGAAACAGGACGCTTGCGATCCGCCATTGTCGGTGGAACGTCAGCGCCCTGTTTCCTTTTTTGGAGCCGGCAACCATGACGCGCAGTACTACTTTTGCGTTGGCCATTCTTTTGCTGTCTACGCCAACCGCCTGGGCGGATCAGATCCTTAACGGCAGTTTTGAGTCGGGCGCGTTTGTGGAGGACGTTGGCCTGCCCGGGGCGACGGTGCTCTTCCCGGGTTCAACGGTGATCACAGGCTGGACGGTATTCAACTCTGACTTGGCCTGGATCGATAACTCCTATTCCCCTACGGTATTCGCTTCCGACGGCGTGAAATTATTAGACCTCACTGGCTCCGATACCTTGCCTTATGGCGGTGTGGCGCAGCTGATTGCAACTACTTCCGGCCAGTCGTACATTTTGGGATTCGACCTCGGTGGGAATCTCATCTACGGCAGTTCCGCGGAATTGCTTGCCTCCGCGGGCAGCACTTCCTCTTCGTTTACCTTCACGCCAGCGGACAACGTGCAGGAGTGGAAGCACTTCGAGCTGCAATTTACGGCGACTTCCAGCAGCACTTTGGTGAGCCTCTTGGGCACCGGCAATGGTGGAAACTACATTGGCCTCGATAACGTGTCTGTCAACTCTGTCAGCGCGACGCCCGAGCCGACCAGCATTGTCCTGGCCGCGTTGGGTGTCCTGGGCCTGGGCTTCTTTGCCTGGCGGAAGAAGTATCGCCGAGCCTGAAACTTCACCGACCGTGTAGTAGCTAACAATTCAAGCCCCGTCCGGCCCTCTGGCCTGGCGGGCTTTTTTGTTTCGCGGCGCCCTCGTTTGGCCGCCCAGCAGTCTCGTTTGCCATACGTTTTCTGACTTGGCCCGAGCATGGACCCTATTCCGACACCGCTCGCGACTCCCGAAAAGCCATGCCTTTGACGGGAGGGTTCTGACGTCCCGGAAAGGCAGCCGTTTTCTCAGAATGAGACGCGGTGGTGACTTGCCGCGGATCTCGCCCTGCTGCGAGCTGCAGCAAAGGAACCTTTTCCAGGACTTCTTTACGTCGGCCAAGCCATCCGCAACCCGGCCGACATCCTGAGCCGCAGTCCGCCGCCGGTCGTTGCGCGATATTGAGAAACCATGTAACGCGCTGGAAACGGCGTGACAAACCTGCAACCCGCTTGACATAATTCCACTTGTGGCGATTTCCTGCCTCCGCGATAGGTCGCACATTTGTGGTCTACAGGTGTTACGCAGAAACTATCTATAGCCAAGTCAGCGAGCACGACTCAATATATCTGGAGGTGACGAAGGATGATGAAGTTCGATCATCTTACGATCCCCGTGGCCGATCTGGCCCGATCCCGCGCCTGGTACGTCAGCACACTCGGCCTAAAGGTCGAGTTCGAGGTGCCGGACCGGAAGACAGTGGCGGTGCAGGACAGCGAGGACTTCACGATCTTCCTTCAGGAGGCTCCATCGACTGTTCAGCCGAACGGCTGTGCTCTGTACTTCCGGGTCGCCGACGTGAAAGCGACGTTTGCCGAGTGGTCCGCGCGCGGTGTCAAGTTCTCTCACGAACCACGCAAGGTGTACTGGGGTTACGGAGCTGAGTTGAAAGATCCCGACGTAACCGTTCACACCCCGGGGTGAAAAACTGGTCTTCGCGCAGCGGCGGAAATTGGCGACACCTTGGGCATGTCGCAATTGCCGATCA
>JBGQKM010000232.1:0-9600 GCA_041499515.1 Planctomycetia bacterium
ACGCGTGGGACGATTGCCATGGCGCGCACGACAGATCCAAATAGCGCCACGAGACAGTGGTTCTTCAATACCGTGGACAATACCGGGAGTTTGGGGCCAGGGCTAAACGGTCCCGGCTACGCGGTCTTTGGTTGGGTTCTCACGGGGATGAGCGCGGTCGACAGTATTGCCGCCCTGCCGACGTTTGCGTTCGCTTCGCCCTTCGCCGAACTTCCGCTACGAAACTACACTCAGACTGACTTCAACAATCACACCAATCCCACGTCTAATAACCAGGTGACGCTCAGCAGCATCACCGTCGTGGGAACGCATCCGTCGTTCCAGAATCCGGTCGCGGTCGACGACGTCAATAACGATGGCGCGCTCCATCCGCTAGATGCCCTGAACGTGATCAACGATTTGCTCGCCAACGGCACCCATACGTTGAACGGTCCGTTTTCCGGAACCAATTATCTCGACACGTCGGGCGACGGCAAAGTCTCGCCCCTTGACGCGCTGAACGTCATCAACGCGTTGCTGGCAATCGGCGGGGGCGCGGCGCCGGCCATGTCGGCCGCTGCGATGCCCAATATGTCGGGCGCGGCGATGCCCAATATGTCGGGCGCGGCGATGCCCAATATGTCGGGCGCGGCGATGCCCAGTCCAATGATGTCGCCGATGACGGTCGTGCCGGAGCCCTCCTCGTTCGTTTTAGCCGGAGCCGGCACTTTGGCCCTGGCCGGGTATGTGCTCGGTCGCCGGATGGGTCGAAAACGGGTCGTGGGTTAGCGCGACCAGCCCAGCGGCATTCTTGCCTTTTCACAGCCGCTTTCCAGCGATTTGCATCCGCCGGGCCCCTCCATGGCCAGCGCGGACTTTTGGCGCGCCCACTATTTCCTGCCGACCGGCGCGCGACTACAATCCGGAGATTCGCACGACCGCGGCCTGCAACACGATCGAAAGGTGCTTCGATGGGCACGCCCGCGGTCGGTCCTACGAACTCCTCTGAGGTGGACTCCATGATGAAGACAACGACGTTCTCGCTTCTGGCGGCCTGCGTCATGCTGGCTGGCATCGCTCCGGCTCGGGCCGCCGACAATGCGCCTCCGCCGGGCTTCGTGGCCTTGTTCAACGGCAAGGATTTATCAGGCTGGAAGGGTCTGTTCGCCGATCCGCCAAAGCGAGCGCACATGACGCCCGAGCAATTGGCCGCCGAACAAGCGAAAGCCGACGGGCGGATGCGGGCCCACTGGAACGTCATCGACGGCACGCTTGTGTTCGACGGCAAAGGGGACAGTCTGTGCACGGCCAAGGATTATGCCGACTTCGAACTCTGGGTCGACTGGAAAATTCTCAAGGACGGCGACAGCGGCGTCTATCTGCGCGGTAGTCCGCAGGTGCAAATCTGGGATCCGGCCGCGAAGGCCGCCATGGGAGTCGGCTCAGGCGGCCTGTACAACAACCAGAAGCATCCCTCCAAGCCGTCGCTCAATGCCGATCATCCGGTGGGCCAATGGAACACGTTTCGCATTCGTATGGTCGGCGAAAAAGTCAGCGTGTGGCTCAACGACCAACTGGTGGTCGACGAGGTGGTTATGGAAAACTATTGGGAGCGCGACAAGCCGATCTATCCCAGCGGCCAGATCGAGTTGCAAAATCATGGGAACCTGTTGTATTTTAAGAATGTCTATTTGAAAGAGCTGTCCAAGTAGCTTTGCCTACCGACCGGCACGCCTTGACCTTGCTCCCCAGAATGAGGGATAACAACAATCCAAGATCGCCGCCAGGCATCCGACGGTGCTCCGGCGCGCGCAATGCTTCCTGCGGCGACCGGCACAGCGTGCGCGATTGGCGTGTGCGTCGCGGACCGGCGAGGCTGGGGTGTTTTCGGAAGTTGCGATACGGATCCCGCGTGTCAGACATTGGGGCCCAGGTTCATGCGAATCGAGTATCGAGACGAGTTTCGCTGCACGCCTTGGCAGTTGTGGCCTTATCTGAATGAAGCCGAACGACAGAAGCTTTGGCTGACCACGCTGGTGGACATCGTGCCCACCAGCCAGATCCCACGGGTCGTGGGATCGACGTTTGATCTGCGCGTGCGCGAGGGCCGGCGGATCGCGCAATACGAGGGGCGCATTAGCGGGTACGATCCGCCGCGCCATTTGGGGGTTTCGTTTTGGGGAGGCGCGTTTGGCCCTGGCGTGATCATGCGGGTTGACTACCGCCTGGCCGACTTGGAAACCCGCACCCGGTTGGAATACTACGCCGAAATCGACACCGAATCGCTGCGCGGGCCCATCAAATTGGCCATCCCGATTGCGCGCGTGTTCACGTTCTTCCAGATCCGGTATTTCATGCGGAATCTCAAACGGCTGGCCGAAGCGACGGCCAAGTCCGAATCGGCCCGCACCGGCCCGGCCCGGCAGGTCCGCTAGCCGGTCGTTCGTTGACACTGGCCGAAATCGCCCGTTAGAATCCGGGCTCCCTGTTCCAGAAAAGGCCAAGAAATCCAACCCCGAGGCGAACGCGACGATGGCACACCAGGCCCACGGCCAGCTCGATACGGTCATGCAAGAGACGCGGGTATTCCCGCCTCCGCGGGAGTTTGTCGAGCGGGCCCAGATTAACTCCCTGGCAGTCTACGAAACGATGTGGCAGGAGGCGGCCGGCGATCTCGAAGCGTTTTGGGGCCATCTGGCCCAGGAGCTGCACTGGTTCCGTCCCTTCGAAAAGGTTCTCCAGTGGAACGAGCCTGACGCCCAATGGTTTGTCGGCGGCCAGACCAACGCCTCGACCAACTGCCTGGATGTCCATCTCTCGAGCTGGCGCAAAAACAAGGCGGCGTTGATCTGGGAGGGCGAGCCGGGCGACGCGCGCACGCTCACCTATCAACAATTGCACCGCGAGGTGTGCCAGTTCGCCAACGTGCTCAGAGGGCTGGGCGTACAACGCGGCGACGTGGTTTCGATTTACATGCCGATGATACCGGAGTTGGTCGTGGCCATGCTGGCCTGTGCCCGGCTGGGCGCAATTCATTCGGTGATTTTTGCCGGATTCTCCGCCGAAGCGATCGCGGATCGCAACAACGACGCCGGCGCAAAAGTGCAGCTTACTTCAGACTACGGCTGGCGGCGGGGCCAGGAACTGCCGCTGAAAAAGAACGTGGATGAGGCGCTGCAAAAATCGCCGACCGTCAAGCACTGCGTCGTGGTGCGTCGCACCGGCAACCCGGTGCACATGGAAGCCGGCCGCGACCACTGGTGGCACGACCTGATGGCCGAGGCCGACTGCGATTGCGCCGCGGAACCGCTGGATAGCGAAACGCCGCTGTTCATCCTGTATACCAGCGGCTCGACCGGCAAACCCAAGGGCATCCAGCACACCACGGCCGGCTACAATTTGTTCGCCAAGAAAACGTTCCAATGGGTTTTCGATTATCGCGACGAGGACGTCTTTTGGTGTACGGCCGACATTGGCTGGGTCACGGGCCACAGTTATGTCGTTTACGGCCCGCTGTCGGCCGGCGCGACGGTGTTGATGTACGAAGGCGCCCCGAACTGGCCGGACGAAGGCCGTTTTTGGCAGTTGATCGAAAAGTATCGCGTCAACATCTTTTACACGGCGCCTACCGCGATCCGCGCGTTTATCAAATGGGGCGACGCCTGGGTCGACAAGCATGACATTTCGAGCCTGCGGCTGTTGGGCACCGTGGGCGAGGGAATCAATCCCGAAGCCTGGATGTGGTATCACCGCAAAATCGGCCGCGAACGCTGCCCGATCGTCGACACCTGGTGGCAGACCGAAACCGGCGGCATCATGATGAGCCCTCTGCCCGGGGCGATTCCAACCAAGCCTGGCAGTTGCACCAAGCCGCTGCCGGGCATCGTTCCGGCGATCGTTGACGCGTCGGGCAAACCGGTGCCGGCGGGGCAGGGGGGCTGGCTGGTCATCACGAAACCCTGGCCGGCGATGCTGCGCGGCATCTGGCGCGACCACGAGCGCTATCGCGAGCAGTATTGGTCGAAGGTGCCGCACAATTACCTGGCCGGCGACAACGCCCGCTGCGATGCCGACGGCTATTACTGGATCATGGGCCGCATCGACGACGTGCTGAACGTGGCGGGGCACCGTTTGAGCACGATCGAAATCGAAAGCGCGCTGGTCAGCCATCCGCTGGTTGCCGAAGCGGCGGCCGTCGGCCGGCCCGACGAACTCAAAGGCGAGGCCGTGGCGGTGTTCGTCACGCTCAAGAGCGGCCAGCCGAACGAGGCGCTGCGCAAGGAGCTGAAGGCCCACGTCCGCAAGGAAATCGGCGCGTTGGCGCAGCCCGACGACATTCGCTTTACCAATGCACTGCCGAAAACGCGCAGCGGAAAAATCATGCGGCGGCTGCTGAAGGATATCGCCAGCGGCAAGGCCACGGTCGGCGACACCACGACACTTGAAGATTACAGCGTACTGGCCCGGCTGCGCAGCGACGAGGAATAGGCCGAGGCGGCGATGGTTCGCGGCGAGACGCGTTGGTAAGATAGCCAGCGGCGCGGCTCGTTCCGGCAGCCGCTTTTCGAGCCGGGCGAGCATGACCGCCGGCCCTTTCTGCTTGGCAGGATTTTTCTCTCCGTGCAAGACATTTTGTCCAGGGCCGTCGCGATGCATCAGGCCGGCCAGTTGGCCTCGGCCGCCGAGCTGTACGAAACGCTGCTGGCTCAGGAACCCGAAAACGCCGAGGCCCTGCACCTGCTCGGCATGTTGCGGCATCAGCAGGGAGCCCACGCCGGCGCGCTGGAACTAATCGGCCGGGCGATCGCGCTGCAACCCAACTCGGTCGTCTTCCAGAGCCGTTTGGCCGAAGTTTATCGTGCCCTGGGCCAATTCGACGAGGCGTTGGCCGGTTTTCGCCGTGCGGCGGATCTCGACCCTGCCTATGCCCCGGCCCGGATCAACCTCGGCCGGATGCTGCTGGCGCGGGGCCAGGCTGCCGAAGCCTTGCCGCACCTGCAGGCCGCGGTCCAATTGCAACCCCACGTGGCCGAGCTGCGACGCAATCTGGGCAACGCCCTCCACGGGCTTGGGTGGCTCGCCGAGGCCCAGGCCGCTTATCTCGACGCGTTGCGAATCGACCCCAACCTGGCAATGGCCGAGGCCAATCTCGCGTTGGTCGCCCAAGAGCAAGGGCAACTCGATGAGGCCCTCGCCGGCCTGCAACGGGCCGTCGAGTTGCAACCGACCGTCGCGATTTTCTGGGAACAACTCGCCGAGCTGCGCGAACTGCGCGGGGATCTTGTCGAAGCCGCGCGTTGCTGGGAACACGCTTCAGCGATTGTTCCGCACGGTTCGCGTGGGCACGTCGCGGTGGGGCGGGCTCTGCAAAAGCGGGGGCGGACCGACGAAGCCGCGGAACAGTTCCGCGCGGCGCTACGCATCGAGCCCAACTTGAGCGAAGCGTATGAGCACTTGGGAAAACTGCACCAGCAACTCGGCGAAGTCGAGCAGGCCGAAGCCGCCCTGCGCGCGGCGATCCGATTGCGACCATCGGCGGCCAACGCGCACGTGGCGCTGGCGATGCTTCTGCGCGGAAAACTGCCGTTGGCCGACCTCGAATTACTTCGGCAAAGGATCGCCGATCCGCGAACCGACGACGAGCCCCGTGCTCATCTGATGTTTGCCCTGGCCAATGTCCTCGATGCCGGCGGCCAGTTCGCCGAAGCGGCCGATGCTCTGCGTCGGGCCCATGCCCTGGCCCTCGATCGGGCTCGACGCTCTGGCCGGGCGTACGTCCCGGCCGACCACGAACGATTTGTCGATGCGGTGCTCGCGGCGTTCGGGCCCAAGTTCTTCGCACAAGTGGCCGGCGGGGGAAATCCGACGCGGAGGCCCGTGTTCGTGTTCGGCTTGCCGCGATCGGGCACCAGCCTGGTCGAGCAGATTCTGGCCAGCCATCCGTCGGTTTACGGCGCCGGTGAGCTGATCGTGGTCCCCCAAACGTTTGCAGCCGTGCCGACTGTGCTTGGCCGTCCGGAGCAACCGCTGGATTGCATGCCGCAGCTCGACGCCGCGGCGATCGCACGACTGGCCACGCGACACCTCGAAGCATTGCGGGCGATCGATGGCGGTCGCGCTGAGCGGATTGTCGACAAGGCTCCGTCCACTTACCAATTTCTGGGCTTTTTGAGGGCCCTGTTTCCCAATGCCGCGTTGATCCATTGCCGCCGAAATTTGCGCGACGTGGCCGTGTCGTGCTGGATTACCGATTTCGAACACGTTTCCTGGTCACACGATCCGGAGCACATTGCCACGCACTTTCGCCAGTATCGCCGCGTGATGGACCACTGGCGGGGCGTGCTGCCGGGTGTGATCCATGACGTCGAGTACGAAGCCACCGTGGCCGACGTGGAGGCGGTAGCCCGTCGGCTGGTGGCCGCGTGCGATTTGGCGTGGGATCCGGTCTGCCTGGAATTCTATCGTACGCGGCGGCCGGTGCGCACCTCGAGCGCCGGGCAGGTTCGCCAACCGATCTACCGCCAATCGGTCGAGCGCTGGAAACACTACGAGCGCGAGCTGGCCGATCTGTTCGCACAATTGCCCGGGGACTAGAGCGCGTACACTGCCGAAACGAGACCCGGGCGTGCCGATCTTACTCGGGAAAGAGCTTGGTCGACAAATAGCGTTCGCCCAAGTCGGGCAGCACGACGACGATCAGCTTTCCGGCGTTCGAGGGCCGTTTGGCCAGTTCCACCGCGGCCCAGGCCGCCGCGCCGCAACTGATGCCGCACATGAAGCCCTCGAGCTTGGCCAACTGGCGCGAGGTCTCCATCGCGTCCTCATCGTTGACCAGCACGACGTCGTCGATGATGTTCACGTTGAGCACTTCGGGGATGAAACCCGCGCCGATGCCTTGGATCGTGTGGCGACCGGGTTTGAGCTCCTGACCGGCTTTTTTTTGCGTAATCACGGGGCTGTTGGTCGGTTCGACGGCCACGATTTTCACGCCCGGCTTGCGGGCTTTGAGCACTTCGCCCACGCCGGTGATGGTGCCGCCGGTGCCGACGCCGGAGACGAAAATATCGACCTTGCCGTCGGTGTCGCGCCAGACTTCCTCGGCGGTCGTCTTGCGGTGGATCTCCGGATTGGCCGGATTCTTGAACTGCTGGGGCATGAACCAGTTCTTGTTTTGCGACAGCAGCTCCTCGGCTTTCCGCATGGCCCCGGGCATGCCGTCGGCCGCCGGGGTCAAAATCACTTCCACGCCGAAGGCTTTCAATAGCCGGCGGCGTTCGAGGCTCATGCTCTCGGGCATGGTCACCTTTAGCTTGTATCCGCGGGCCGCGCAGACGAAGGCCAGGGCAATGCCCGTGTTGCCGCTGGTCGGCTCGATGATGACCGTGTCTTTACCGATCTTGCCGTCGCGCTCGGCCGCGTCGATCATGGCCCGACCGATGCGGTCCTTGACGCTCCACAGAGGGTTGAAGTTTTCCATCTTGGCCAACACGGTCGCGCCACAGCCTTGAGTAATCCGCCGCAGGCGCACCAGGGGCGTGTTGCCAACGCAGTGGGTGATGTCGTCTCGAATTCCCTTTGCAACAGTCGTGGCCATGGCAGCATCCTCTCAAAAAAAGTGCGGCTGAAATTCGCCGGCGCGGTGGCGGCACCGGGGCGCAAGTACCGCGGTACGGCAACCGTGCCTGCGGCTCGAGGTTGGCATCGGATTATAGCCCTGGCACGAAAACGGGGTCAACGCCCGGGGGCGGGCAGGGCCGCAATGCTGATGCCCCGGATTTCAGGCCTGGTGCCGAGGCATCCGCCGACGCATGGACGCCGTGGGCCGTGGCAAGGACATCGCGTTGTCGTCGTGTGCTACGCCGTCGTTGCGCCTGAAGTACGTCGGTCTGCTCAGCGCGCGGATTCCGCGTTGAGCTGCAAAACCACCCGGATGGGGTTTTCAGTAAGGACAGGGTCGTTGGCCAGATCATGGGCGGAGATTGGATCGCCAAAGGCCCCTTCGACGAGAGAGTAAGCAAGGGTACGTTGGGCTCGAACCAAGGCTACGGCGTGCGCGCCTCAACCTCGCCTTTGGAGCCGACGCCGATGGCGATCATCTTGTTCGTTAAGAAGAGCGTCCAGTTGCCATCAAAGCTTGGATCCCCCGGCACGTGATCACAGAACACGTGCAGGCGAAGCCCGCCCGTGAAATCCAGGTGCAAATCCCAGCCGGGCAAATCGGCGCGCACGTCCACGATCGTGCGCCCCACGAGCCCTTCCAGGACCCGCTCCACATTCTCGACCGTGTCGTCCCAACTCGTCAGAGGCGCGTCGGGGCCATCCAATCGCCAACTGCACCACACGAGCAGATTGGCTTCGCCTTCGAAACGGCTAAAGTCATCCGAGTGTGCCTCGTTTGGAATGATGCTGCTGCGAGCAACCTTATCTCCGAGGGCGAGCTCGAACGTCGTCAAGGCCGCGCCACCGCAACTGACATACCAGCACGGTTTGCGAAGACTGCGTTGTACCTCGGCAACAATTTCAGCAATATCGTTTGTCATATTGGGCGATCGCGCCAGGCACCGCTGTTACACGAGATCCGGTGTGCGAGGACACTTCAATCGTGAGTTTTCGAAATCATAGCTTTGCGAAAGCTGAGATATTCCTCCCAAAGGCCGAGCATTTCTAGAACTTGGTCGGTCAACTCGAGGATGTCACTGTTGCCCCCTTGTCGCGCAGCCCCGGCACACTCGTCCATCATGGATCGGAGTCGAGGTACTTCTCGAGAGGCCGCGATTTCGGACGGCGTGAAATCCGGAGCGCTTTGCAGAAAGCCATCGAGCTCGATGTCGAAGCAGATAAACGAATAAATAAAGCCCGAGAAAGTCCACACTCTGCCATCCGACGCGGATGTCCACGCCTGGTCGATGGGTGTTTGATCGCCTATTTCGAGTTCTCGCTCGGAGCAGTTCATTCTGCAATCCATGAAAGCGGAAAGGAACCTCTTTGCCGGATGCGCATCATCCAGTTCCAGGACTGGACGGTTCATACTTTCGATGTGGCTGTACATGGCGTGATGACTCGCAATCATTTCGCTGCTTTTCGAATCGCCCGCTGCAATGCCGCCTCAGCCTCCGGATCAATGAGATGGTCGTCGGGGCTATTTATTCCACCTACCCGTTTCGAGCCGGCCTCCGCAGCTTGTCCACGTAGCACGCCAGGATCTTTCCCTTCCGCCAGACCTCTTTCAAAAAACTTTTCTTGCTCATGACGAAGAGCATAGCCATCGAGCCCTGAGTTTTGTTTTGTGGGGAAGACGCGACCGCCAGACTGCTGGTATCCACCCGGCTGTGTAGCCCACCCCTTCTTCCGTGCAAAGTATATCTGTTCCGCCTTGCCGAGAAAATCCGTGGCCGAATTGTGAACCGCCGACATCGTTCCCCCGGTGGGCCTGAATCCCTGAGCCTCGGCTCCCAGCACGGCCGTGTTGAAGATTCCGACGGCATCCTCGCGAGACAGTTTTCCGGCACGGACCCGCTTCTCAAGTTCGTAGACCCAAATGCTCGGCATGGCTTGGGTGCCCGGCACGCGAGCCCAGTAAGCGCCCATGCTGGCGTTTCGAAGTCCGCCCAAGAATGCGCC
>JBGQKM010000233.1:0-9581 GCA_041499515.1 Planctomycetia bacterium
TGCAAACCATCGACATCGTCGAGCGACCATAGATCAACCCGCAACCGCCGGAGGCGACCACCACGGCGTCGGCCGGGAAGGCGCGAATTTCCATCGTGACCAGGTCCTGGCCGATGATGCCGCGGCAGACGCCGTTCTTGTCGAGCACCGGACCGAGATAATCCCAGGCTTCGAAGATTCTGACGTGGCCGTCCACGCACCAGCGGCGCACCTGGTCGTCCAGCGCGTAGAGCAACTGCTGGCCGGTCGTGGCCCCGGCAAACGCGGTCCGCTTGAACATCGTGCCGCCAAAGCGGCGCTGGTCGCGAAAGCCCTCGGGCGTGCGATTGAAGGGGACGCCCAAGCGATCCATCAAGTCGATGACCTTGGGGGCCCAATCGGTCATTTCCTTGACGGGCGGCTGATGCTGCAAAAAGTCGCCGCCGTAGACGGTGTCGTCGAAGTGCAGGTACTCGCTATCGCCTTGTTGGCGCGTGACGTCGCTGACGCCGTTGATGCCCCCCTGCGCGCAGACGCTGTGCGAGCGCTTGACCGGAGTCAGGCTCATCAGGTCGACCTGCACTCCCAACTCGGCGAGTTTCATGGCCGCCGACAAGCCGGCCAACCCGCCGCCCACGATCATGACCCTCTGATTTGGCATGACAAAACTCGATTCGAAATCCGTGGCTTAGTCCGTGCGCCCGGGATCTCCCGGGCGCTTACTTGGTTTCCGCGGGGGCGGCCGCGTCCTCTTGAAGTTTCAAAACCGCGTCCCGCTGGGCTTTCATGGCGTCCTCGACGCGGATCGCCTTGTCGACGTCAACGCGGGTCATTCCACCCAATGCGCCGAGGCCGACGATCGCCAGGCCGATGCCCACGATGGCGCTGATATAGCTGGCCCGCTTCTGCGCGGCGGCACTGGTCCACAGGCCCCACGTGATGCCTTGGGTCCACAGGCCATTGGCAAAGTGATAGACGCACGAGAGCATGCCGATGGCGTAGAAGATCTGGATCGGAAAGGATTGCAGCGCGGTCGCCGCGCTACTGGCGGCATGTTCGGCGTCGAAGGCGGCCCCGCCGATCTTTGCAAACGGAGCGCCGATCAAGTGATGCAATTGAGCCACGTGAAACATGATGAAGAAAAAGGCGATAATGCCCGTGCCGCGCTGCAACGTGTAGCGGATGTTGCTGGCGTAGGGATACGCATTCGTGTTGGGCATCGCCCCGCTGATAATCAGCCAGCCGACCGCGGCATGGAATAAAATGGGAAGGAAGATAAAGATAATCTCCACCGGCAGCAGCGCCGCGCCCAGCGCGTGGATGCGATCCACCTGCTCCTGAAACGACATTGGGCCGTTGACCACCGAGGCGTTGGTCAGCAGGTGGACCACCAGATAAGCCCCCACCGGGATCAGGCCGCTCAAGGAAAACAGCCGGTAGATCAAAAACTGATGCCGCACCAGGAAGGAAGGGCGCGGGGCGACGCTGGGGGCGGCTGGAGCAGACGTGGTTTCCACGAAAATCTTCCTAAGAAACGCACCGGCCCTGCGGCCAGGCGACAGCAAGAAATAACGCAACACTTCAAGTTAGCGTATCGGGAGATCCTGGTCTCTGGCAAGCCGCAATCGGCCGAAGCATTTGCGAAGGCCGTTGACGCGGATTTTTCTCGCCCGGCGCCGACCACTTGTTATCGGTGCTGCCTAGCAATCAAAAACACTCCACGCTCGACAACGTCGTTCGCCGGAAACCGCCTGCGTCTGCGGCAGCCCGTCGCAAAACAGCTCCCGAGTTGCCCCGGGGCTGAACCAGGGCGCTCGATGGCCAGGACCCCGTCGGTTTATTGGTAAAAGCTGCCTAAATGGCAGATGGGATCGCTTCTTTCTGCCTTTTGCAGTCCCCGCAGTTTATCTGGCCGCGAATAGGTTATTATTATATAAGGTGAACGCCCCTAAGGCGTTAAATGTGGTGTTCTCCCCACGCCACGCCGCCTGGGCAAAAACGGCATTCAACTTGCGTTAGAGGCCTTCGGGCGGCACGCCCCAAAACGCGGAACCTGATCGTATGCGATTGCAATTTCCATCCCTGTTGATCACCGACGACGATCACGATTTTCGTGAGACGTTGCGTGTGGTGTTCGAGCCTCGGTTTCGCACGCTGTTGGCCGGCGACGGCCAAGAGGCGTTGGAGATCGTGCGGACCCAGGAGGTGCACCTGGTGTTGCTCGACATGCACATGCCCAAGCTCACCGGCCTGGAAACGTTGCGGCAGGTGAAGCGGTTCAATGCGTGCTTGCCGTGCATTTTGCTCTCGGCCGGCTTGAACGACAGCCTGATTCGCCAGGCTGAATTGGCTCAGGCGTTTTCGGTGCTCTCCAAGCCGGTCAGCCGCCAGCAATTGACCAGCACGGTCGATGCGGCGATGCGGCGGATTTACAATTGGGAGAGCAACACGCTAGAGTAGCCCAGCGCTATACGCTTTCGGCCTGCTCGCCGTCGGCGCGCTCGATGGTTTCGGCCGGCGCGACGCGCTTGCGACCGGTCTGCGTGCCGGGCACGATCAACGGGCTGGGCGAGTTGGCTTCGATGATCGCCTTCAACTCGTCCGAGTCGATGACTTCCCTTTCCATCAGCCGCGCGCTGAGAGCCCGCAACGAAGCCATCCGCGTTTCCAAAATGCGGCGCACTTTCTCCATCGATTCGTCGATGATCCGCTTGACTTCCTGGTCGATTTCGCGGGCCGTTTGCTCGCTGTGGCTGTGTTCGCGCTGAAACTCGCCGTCGGTCGCCAAAAACGGGCTGCGCGAGCTTTCGCGATAGTTCACTCGGCCCAAGCGGCTCATGCCAAAATCCATGACCATGCTGCGGGCGATGCTGCTGGCGCGTTCCAGGTCGTTTTGTGCGCCGGTGGAAACGTCCTCGAACACCATTTCCTCCGAACACGTGCCGGCCAGCAACACCTGAATGCGGCTCTCCAGCTCGCCCTGAGTCATCAGGTAGCGATCCCCCTCGGGCCGTTGCAGGGTATAGCCCAGGGCCGCCAGGCCGCGGGGAATGATCGAGACCTTGTGGACCGGGTCGGTGTTGGGCAGGCTGTAGGCCACCAGGGCGTGGCCACTTTCGTGAAAGGCGACGCGTAGTTTTTCGTCTTCGTGGATGATGCGCTGTTTTTTCTCCAGGCCGGCCGTGACCCGTTCGACGCCCTCGTTGAATTCCGTCATGCCCACGGCCGAGCGGCCCTTGCGGGCTGCCAGCAGGGCCGCTTCGTTGACCAGGTTGGCCAGGTCGGCGCCCACGAATCCCGAGGTAATCGCGGCCACTTCCCTGAGCTTCACGTTCTCGTCGAGCTTGACGTGTTGCACGTGGACTTTCAGAATCGCTTCGCGCCCGCGCACGTCGGGCCGATCGACCAGTACGTGGCGATCGAAGCGGCCGGGGCGCAACAGCGCCGGGTCGAGCGTTTCGGGCCGGTTCGATGCGGCCAACACGATCACGCCGTTGTTGGAATCGAACCCGTCCATCTCGACCAAAAGCGCGTTGAGCGTTTGCTCGCGCTCGTCGTGCCCGCCCACGATGCTCGATCCGCGGGTTTTTCCCAGCGCGTCGAGTTCGTCGATGAAGATGATGCAGGGGGCTTTGGCTTCGGCCTGCTGAAACATGTCGCGCACGCGCGCGGCGCCGACGCCGACGAACATTTCGACGAAATCGGAACCCGAGAGACTGAAGAACGGCACGCCGGCCTCGCCCGCGATGGCTTTGGCTAACAACGTTTTGCCGGTGCCCGGCGGTCCGACCAGCAACAGACCTTTGGGAATGCGGCCGCCGAGGAGTTGATATTTTTCGGGCGTCCGCAGAAATTCCACGACTTCGCGCAATTCTTCCACCGCTTCGTCGATGCCGGCCACGTCGTCGAAGGTCACGCCCAAATCCTCCTGGGCGTACATCTTGCCCCGGCTGCGGCCAAAAGCCATTGGCGAACCGGCTCCGCCCAGGCGGCGCATCATGTAAAAGATAAACAGCACGCACAGTCCGGTCAGCACCAGCGCCGGCAAGTAGGATTTCCAGGCGCTGGGACCGTCGGAATTGTCCCAATCGCTGACGTCCTTTTCTTCCAACAGCCGCGTCAGCCCGTCGTCCATCGGCCTCAGATTGGTCTGAAACGCTACCACGCTGCTGCTTGGATTGTCGCCGACGACTTCCCTGGTAATCTTGCCGGTCACCTCATAACTGCCGATTTTGATTTCCGTGGGGTTGGAATAGTGGATCGTGGAGGCTTTTTCGCCGGTTCCCTTGTTGACCTCGACGTAGCCCTCGCCGTTTTCGTTCTTGACCAGCGCCAGCAAGTCGCTGTAACGAATCTTCTCGTCGGCGCCGCCGGTCATCAGACTCACCAAAAACAGCGTCAGCACGCCCAGGATGAGCAGGGACCAGACGACGTTATTGTTGATCGGCGAAGGCTTTTTTTCGGTCGATTTGCGGAACGGGTCTTTCTCGTTTTTCATCGATCAGAATCTCTTGGACATCGAAGAACTCGGTGGTGCGGGCCAAAACTCTTCTCCGGCAACCGGGGAGCTGGCCAGTCGCGACATGGCAGGAGGGGGGTCCCCGACGAGGCGCTCGCAGTGGCCCATAGCGCGTCTATCCATAGTATGCCCTCCCTTTTCGAAATACAACGAGCCGCGCGCGCGGGGATGGGTGTCGGGTTGTGGCCAGGTGCCGTTTGCCCTTAGAATACACGGGTGCTCGGCGGAAACTCCTTAGGCGGACGGCCCTTGGATGCAAATTTCTTTCCCCCTGGTCCCCGGCGCGCCAGTGGGCCAGTAACGATTAGAGCAATGGTGCAGTAAGGCTTCGCCGGCGCCACCCTACCGAATCGGTTCTTATGGCTCAGGACGTTGCTAACGTGGCGGTGCTCGGTTCCACCGGCAGCATCGGCCGCAACACGCTGGAGGTGATCGCCGCCGCGCGGGGGAAGTTGCGGTGCGTCGCCCTGTCGGCTCACTCCAACCTGGACTTGCTGGTCGAACAAGCGCAAAGTGTTTGCCCCCGTTGGATTGTGGCCGCAGATCCAATCTCGGCCGCCGCCCAGGATTGGTCACAATTGCCCCGCGACGTCGAGTTGCTCATCGGACCCGAGGGTCTTGAATGCATTGCCGGCCATCCGGACGTCGACATCGTCGTGGCGGCGATCGTCGGCAGCGCCGGCCTGCGCGGCACCTGGGCCGCGGTCGAGGCCGGCAAAACCGTGGCCCTGGCCAACAAAGAAACCATGGTCGTGGCCGGACCCCTGGTCACGCAGCTCGCCCAAAAAACCCGGGCTCGCATCGTGCCGGTCGACAGCGAGCATAGCGCCGTGTTCCAGGCTCTGCAAGCCGGGCGTCGCGAGGAAGTGAAGCGGATTATTTTGACGGCCAGCGGCGGCCCGTTTCGCCTGCATACGGCCGAGCAATTGGCCGAAGTCACGATTGCCGACGCTCTGCGGCACCCGACCTGGACGATGGGGCCTAAAATAACCATTGACTCGGCCACGATGATGAATAAGGCGCTGGAGATCATCGAAGCCCGCTGGCTGTTCGGTCTGCGGCCGGATCAGATCGACGTGGTGATTCACCCGCAGTCGATCGTGCACTCGCTGGTCGAGTTCGTCGACGGTTCGGTCATTGCCCAACTGAGTTCGCCCGACATGAAATTGCCGATTCAATATGCCTTGACCTATCCGCGTCGCACGGCGGGCGTGGCGGCGACGTTGGATTTCAGCGAGCGGATGCGTTTGGATTTCGAGCCGCCGGATCCGGAGCGTTTTCCGGCGCTGAGCTTGGGCCTGGAAGTGGCCCGCGCCGGAGGCACCGCCGGCGCCGTGTTGAACGCGGCCAATGAAGCCGCCGTGGCCGGCTTTCGCGCCGGCAAATTACCCTTTACCGAGATCGTGCCCAGTTGCCGGGCCGTGTTGGAACAACATCCATTCGATCCCAGTCCGTCGCTCGCGCAATTGTTCGAGCTTGACGCCTGGGCTCGCCAGGAGGTGATGCGTTGGGTTTGTCTTTAATGGCTGTCGCTTTGAATTGGCACTTGTTGGTCGTGATCCTGGAGGTCGCTTTCGGCCTGGGCATGGTCATCTTCGTGCACGAGTTGGGGCACTTCGCCGTGGCCAAATGGTGCGGCGTCAAATGCGAAAAATTCTATCTCGGCTTCGACCTCTACGGCCTGAAACTGGCCAGAGTCCAGTGGGGTGAAACGGAATACGGCATTGGCATTCTGCCCCTGGGCGGCTACGTGAAAATGCTCGGCCAGGACGACAACCCGGCCCGCGCCGCGGGAGAGCGCGAACGTTCGATCTTGCGCACTCCCGAGGGTGAGACGACCCCCGCGACCAGCTCGGACACGCTGGGGGTTCGCGAAGAACGCTACCAACTCGACCCGCGCAGCTACATGGCCAAGAGCGTGCCCCAGCGGATGGCCATCATCTCGGCCGGCGTAATCATGAACGTGATGTTTGCCTTCCTGATGGCCGCGGTCGCCTATGGCCTTGGCGTGCGCGACGTGGCCTGCGGTGTCTCGGCTGTTTTGCCAGGCGAGGCGGCCTGGAAGGCGAACTTGCAGCCCGGCGATCAGTTCCTGCAAATCGACCACTCCGGCCGCCGGCAACTGCGATTCCGCGATCTAATGACGGCCGTGGCCTTGGGCGACATTCAAAGCGGGATCGATTTCGAAATCGAACGCCCGGGCGTGAAGGAGCCGTTTTGGGTCAATGTCAAACCCGATCCGATCACGAAGCGCCTCCGCCCGACGATCGGAGTCCTACGGCCGCTCACCCTGACGCTCTCGGAAGAAAAAGCCGTGTACGCCGGCACGCCAGCGGCCCGGACCGGCGCGTTCAAGCGCCGCGACAAAATCGTTGCCCTGGGCGGGACGCCGGTCCATTCGTTTGCCGACTACGAGGCACAACTCGTACGCCACTCCGATCAGCCGTTGACGTTCACCATCGAGCGCACGTCAGAGCCAGCCGTGCAGGGCGATCCGCCGACCGTCGAGCGATTGGAGATCAACGTCGCCGCCCGGCCCATGCGCACGCTGGGCCTGGTGATGAAGATGGGCAAGATCACCGCGGTCCAAAATGATTCGCCGGCGGCCGCGGCCGACCTGCGGGCCGGTGACTATATCACGAGCATCGACGGCCAGTCGCCGGCCGACCCGTTGCGCTTGCCCAACGAATTGCGGCGCCGCGCCGGCCAGACGATCACGCTGAGCGTTTCGCGTGAAGGTCCGGCCGGGGAGGACGAAAAGCTGGAAAAGTCGATCGTGCTGCGCGATCGGCCTTGGCCCGAGGAATCGGAAGCACCCGGCAACCCGGTGTCGGTGCCGGCATTGGGAATCGCCTACAAGGTTTTGAACTTCGTTCACCAGACCGACAAGGACGGCCCGGCGGCTCGGGCGTCACTAACCCAAGGGGACCAACCGGCCATGGTGCCGCGGTTTGCCGCGGGCGACGAGATCGTGCGGGCCGAGTTCGTCATGCCGCGGCCCTCCGCAGGCGCGAAAGAAAAAACGGACGACGAAGTGACGCCGGGCACGGTGCCCGACGCGATCGAGTTCAGCGCCGACAAGCCGAATTGGCCGTTTTTCATGTGGCTCGTGCAACAGTTGCCGGCCGATACGCAAATCAAGTTGACGTTGAAAGACGGCCGGCTGGCCACGCTGCCGTCGGCCGAGGCCAGCGACTGGTTCTACGCCGATCGGGGCTTGATTCCAGACCTCGTCATCACGACCACGCAGGCCAACAGCCTGGGCCAGGCGTTGGCCATGGGATGGCGAGAGACGAAAGACGCCGTGTTGCAGACCTACGCGTTCGTGCGCAGAATCGGCTCGCAAATCTCGCCGTTCATCTTGGGCGGACCCAAGACCATCGCCGAAGCGGCCGGCTCGGCGGCCTATGACGGAATTTCAGAACTGCTGATTTTCCTCACGCTCTTGAGCGCCAATCTGGCGGTCATCAATTTCCTGCCGATTCCGCTGTTGGACGGCGGCCACATGGTGTTTCTCATTTTGGAAGGCACCCTGCGACGCCCCGTGAGCGAGAAAGTCGTGGTGGCGTTCCACTATCTGGGCTTCCTGTTCATCATCAGCTTGATGCTCTTCGTGCTGGGCCTCGATTTCGGCCTGATCCCGCGGCCGCATTAGGCCGCCGACCTGGACAGGTGCACGGGGTGACATGACCCCCCTGGTCCCGAGCGCCGCGGCCGCCGCTAGCACGGTCGGTTCGCTATTGCCTGCTGGGACCCAACGCGGTAGATTTCCGTCCCCGTGTGGTCTGAAAGTTACGACGTCCGCGTGCTGCATCCCTCAACGACCCAAAGGATTCCGATATGCCGACAAGCCTGGCGGCATTAGCACGATTGGTCGATGGTACCGTCGTGGGCGACGCCACGGTGGAAATCGAAGGCGCAGCCTCGCTTTACGACGCCGGCACCGGCGACATTACGCTGGTGGATCGCAACGAAAAAGCAGACCGCCTGGCCGCCACGCCGGCCCGCGCGGCGGTCGTGCCGCGCAGCTTTCCGACCGAAGGCCTGACCATGCCGATCGTCGTGGTCGACGACGTGCACCGGGCGTTTACCACGATCGTCACGCACTTCCGTCCGCCCCGCCCGCGCAGCCGAATCGGCGTCAGCCCGGCCGCCACGATCAGCCCGGCAGCACGGCTGGGCGACGACGTCGACGTGCACCCCGGGGCCACGATCGGCGTGGACGTCGAAATCGGGTCCGGCTCGACGATTCATTCCGGCGCGCAGCTCATGGCCGGTTGCAAACTGGGCGAGAACGTCACGGTCTACCCCAACGCCGTGCTGTACGAAAACACCACGGTCGGACCGCGCTCCGTGGTGCATGCCAACGTCGTCTTGGGCTGCCACGGCTTCGGCTATCGACATTTCGAGGGCAGCCATCTGCCGGCGGCCCAGTTGGGCTACGTGCAGGTCGGCGCCGATTGCGAAATCGGCGCCAGCACGACGATCGATCGTGGCACCTACGGGCCCACGATCATCGGCGACGGAACCAAAATCGACAATCTGGTGATGATCGCCCACAACTGCCGTATCGGCCGGCACAACATGATCTGTTCGCAAGTCGGCGTGGCCGGCAGCACGATCACGGGCGACTACGTGGTGATGGCCGGCCAGGTCGGCGTGCGCGATCACGTGCGAATCGGCGAAGGCGCCATCCTGGGCGCGAAGGCCGGCGTGAGCCACGACGTGCCGGCCGGCGCGCACGTGTTCGGCGTTCCGGCGATCGCCGAACGCGAGCAGAAGATCCAGTTCGCGGCCATTTCCAAACTGCCCGAAATGCGACGGCAACTCAAGGCGTTGCAGCAAGCCGTCGACGAATTGAAACGCGCGCGCCCGGCGTCGCCAGGCCAGGCCGCCTGAAAAGCGGCGCCCGAAAAGGGGACATTCTGGTTTTTTTGGAAAAGTAGAATGTCCCCTTTTTCGAAAGTGGGTTTGATTGCCGGTTGGGGCCGCTATCCGGTCGTGGTGGCCAAAGCGCTTGAGGCACAGGGAACGCAGGTCTATTGTCTGGGCGTCCGCGGCCATGCCGATCCGGAACTGGGCA
>JBGQKM010000234.1:0-9433 GCA_041499515.1 Planctomycetia bacterium
GGAAGTAACCGATCAGGTCGATTGGCAAATCCCGGCCGGCAGCCTGCCCTTCTTTTTGCGCCCCGATCGCGAAAGCTTTCCGCGACAGCAGCAGTTTCTCGTGGCCGACCCGGCCCAGGTGGCGACCTGGCAAGAGCGGTATGCGGCGCTGGGCACGGGTCTCAAGATCGGCATTTCGTGGCGTGCCGGTGGACGGCCGAGCGAACGGCGGCGGCGGACAACGGAACTGGCGCACTGGCAACCTCTGCTGGAGTTGGGCGGAGTGCATTGGATCAATTTGCAATATGGTGAAGCCGACGAAGAAATCGCCGAGGCCCAAAGCCGCTTCGGCGTCACGGTCCACGACTGGGCCGAGGGGGATCCGCTGATTGATCTGGACGGCTTCGCCGCCAAAATGAAAGCGCTGGACCTGGTGATCTCGGTGGGCAACGCCACGACGCACATGGCCGGAGCCCTGGGAACCACGGCCTGGGTCTTGCTGCCGCTGGTGCCGGCCTGGCGATGGATGACCGCCGGCGACGAGAGCCCCTGGTACGCGTCGGTCCGACTTTTCCGGCAACCGAAGTTGGGCGATTGGCAAACGCCTTTCCAAACCATCCGCGATCAATTGAAATCACGCTTGGGAGCGCAGGCCACGCGGCATGACGTCAAGGTGTTCCAGGCCGACGTCGCAGCGGCACGACTCGGCGCCACTGCGATCTACCGGCGCACGCCCACGGAACACGAACAGCTTGACCACGCGCGGGACGACGTGGTGCTGGGCCAGGTCGTGATTCCGCAGGTCTTGGCGCAAGCGCTGGAAAAACATCGTGCGGGAAACTATGCTGCGGCGGAAACGGCTTATCGACAAATTCTTCGCCGCGCGCCGCGCCATCCCGACGCGTTGCACCTGTTGGGGGTCGTGGCCCGCCAGACCGGCCGCGTGCAACTGGCGCTGCAGTCGATCGGTCGCGCTCTGGCCATCGTCGATTGCGAACCCACGATCCATTACAACTACGGCAATGCCCTGGTCGATTCAGGCCGGCTCGAGGAGGCCATTGTCAGTTTTCGACGCGCGTTGGAGCTGAAACCCGATCTGACCGAAGCGCGGATGAATTTGGGTTTGAGCCTGCAAAACGTCGGACGCCCGCTCGAGGCGATCGAGCAATTCCAGTTGCTGGCGGAGGCCCAACCCCAGAGTGCCGAATCCCAATGGAACTTGGGCAACGCGTTCCACCACGCCTATCAACCGGATGAAGCACTGAAGTGTTTCCAGCACGCGATTCGCATCGACCCGGCTTATGCGCGGGCCTATAACTCGGCGGCCAGGCTGCTGGTGGAAGATGGCCGGCTGGATGACGCGCTCGAGTTATGCCGCCAGGCCATTGCGATCGATCCCAGCCGGGCCAGCGCCCACCACGCGCTGGCGTGCGTCTTGAGAGATTTGGATCGCGCACCGGAAGCGCTGGTGAGTTTCGAGCGCGCTTTGGAACTCGGTCCCGAGCGCTTCGACACTTGCTTCAACCACGCCCACCTGTTGATGACGACCGGACGCAACGCAGAGGCGGAAGCCGCCTATCGCCGGGCGCTGGCCATCAAGTCGGATGAGGCCCAAGTGCACAATGCCTTGGGCACGGCTTTGAAGGAACAGGGGAAACTCGCCGAGGCGCTGGAGAGTTTCCAGCGCTCCTTGGTGCACGATCCCAAATGCGGCCTGGCGCATTGCAACATCGCGTTCGTGAATCTCATGCTGGGCGAATACTCGCGCGGTTGGGCCGAATACGAATGGCGCTGGCATTGCCCCGGAGGTCCGCGCCCGCGCAATTACTTCAAGCAGCCCCTGTGGAACGGCGATTCGCTCAGCGGCCAGACGATTCTGGTGCACAACGAGCAAGGCTTGGGCGACGAGATCATGTTCGCCACTTGCTTTCCGGACTTGATCGCGCGGGCCGGCCATTGCGTGCTGGCCTGCGACCGGCGGTTGGCGCCGCTGTTGGCCCGCTCGTTTCCGCAAGCGACCGTGTTGGGCATGACTCGCGGACGCGAACATACGTTTCGCTTGCCGGCTGAACCGCACATTGACGTGCAAATTCCGGCCGGCAGCCTGCCGCGGTACTTGCGTCGCGATGCCGCGAGCTTTCCGCGAGACGCGCGGTTGCTGGTGGCCGATCCGGTGCGCGTGCAATTCTGGCGCCAGCGGCTGGGGCAACTGGGGCCGGGATTGAAGGTCGGGATTTCGTGGCGGGCCGGGCTGACGACCAAGGACCGCCGCACGCGCTGGACGCGACTGGCCGACTGGCGTGAGGTGCTGTCCCTGCCGGGAACCCATTTCGTGAGCCTGCAATACGGAGATTGCCAGCAGGACATTGCGGAGTTCGAGAACGCTTGTGGCGTGCGACTGCACGGCTGGCCCGACTGCGACCCGCGGCAAAACGTCGACGACCTGGCGTCTCAAATCGGGGCGCTTGACCTGGTGATTTCGGTGGGCAATGCCAACGTCCACCTGGCCGGCGCGTTAGGGGTTCCCACCTGGTCGATCATTCCCCGTTATACCGACTGGTGCTGGGGATTGGAGGTCGAGCAGTGCATGTGGTATGCAAGCGTCCGATTATTCCGGCAAGAGACCATGGGGCGGTGGGAGAACTGTTTCCGGCAAATTCACGAAGCATTAAGGTCAAAGCTCGCAGCTAGCCGATAAGCGCCCGATAGGCCCTGGTATCGACTTATTCGGACTGGGGGATCTGGCTGGAGTTTGCAATGGGCACCATCTCCTCATCCATCGGCCTGGTCACTGGATTTCCGATCCAGGACACGGTTAACAAGCTTGTGGCCATCGAGGCCGCGCCGCGCGACGCCTTGACGGCGGCCAACAAGACGTTGGGCGACAAACAGGTCGCCATCACGACCTTGGAGACGCTGATCACCGGGCTGCAGATTGCCTCCAGCAAGCTGTCCGGCAAACTTCTTTACAGCGAACAGACGGTCGCCAGCAGCAATCCCAACGCACTGGGCGTGAGCACCACCGGGCCGGTCGCGGCCGGAAGTTACCAGTTCACGCCGATTCGCCAAGTGCAAGCACAGCAATTCACCAGTTCGCGCATCGCGAGCGACACGGCGGCGTTGGGGGGCGGAAGCTTTTCGCTGCGCGCCGGCGGCTTCGTCGACCCGGGCGTGAGCGTCGATTTGCTCAATTACGGCGAGGGGTTCGATCGGGGATCCATTCAAATTACCGACCGTAGCGGGGCGCAAGCCAACGTCGATCTGAGCCTGGCTCGCACGATCGACGACGTCGTGCAAACGATCAACAGCGCCGCCGGAATCCACGTCACGGCCCAGGCCGTCGGCAACCATTTGCGTTTGATTGACGACACAGGCAAGACGACCGCGAATTTGCAAGTGTCGGAAGTCACTGACGGCACGACGGCGGCCTCGCTCGGCCTGGCCGGGATCAACGTCGCGGCCAGCGGAGCCGACGGCAGTGATATCTTGCACGCGTTCAACGAGATGTCGCTGGCGAACCTGAATCAGGGCAACGGCGTGCAATTCGACAACGCGCTGAGCGACATGCAGATTTCTTTCCGAGATGGCACGAGGACCACGGTCGATTTTCATCGACTGGCCATTTCCGGCACGCAGGCCGCTGGCGCCACGCAAGGAAATCTCGGTTCCAACGCGCGCCTGACGTTTAGGGCCGTGCAGGCCGGCTCGGCTTATGCCGGCGTGAAGGTCATTTTTCAGGATGACAGCAACATCGTGGCCGGCAGCAACGAGTCGGTCGCCTACGACGCGAACGCCAAGACACTCACCTTCCACATCCGCGCCGGCCAAACCACGGCCAGCAATATCGTCGACGCCCTGAAGCGCAATCCGACCGTCAGCCCGCTGTTCACCGCGGCCAATGCCGCGGGCAGCGACGGAACGGGCCTGGTGAGCGTCAGCGACACGACCACGCTGGACGGCCCGCCCTCCACGGCGGTCATGCCCGGCAGTGCCGGCACGAACGCCAGGATCGCGTTCACCGCCGTGACGCCCGGAGCGGCGGGAGACGGCGTGACGATCCAATATGTCGACAATCCGGCGATTCTGGCGGGTCAGGAAACGGTCGCGTACGATAGCAACACCAAACAGTTGGTGTTTCAGATCGCGGCTGGCCAAACGACGGCCAACCAGGTAATCGACGCGCTGAATAACGACGCCACAGCCCGGCAGTATTTTACCGCGGCCACCGCGCCGGGCAGCAATGGCACGGATGTGGTCAGCGTCAACGACACCGTCACGACCTCCGGCGGCGCACTGTTGGAACCGGTGGCCGGTACGAATGAAGCCACTTTGGGCGACGTGCTGAACGTGCTCAACAACGTGGCGCCTGGGAAACTCAAGGCTGAAATCGCCCCGGACGGAAACCACTTGCTGCTGACCGATCTGACGAGCAACACCGGCGGAACGTTTTCACTGAGCGATTTGAACCACTCGCGCGTCGTCGAAAACTTAGGATTATCGACCACGGCCAGCGGCGGGACGATCACGAGCGACCCCCTGCTGGCTGGCCTGAAGACTTCGCTATTGAGCAACCTGAATGGCGGCCGCGGAATCTCGAACCTCGGATTGTTGCAGTTGACCGACCGCAGCGGCGCCACCGCGACGGTGGACTTGTCGCAGGCCCAAACGCTCGACGACGTGATCAACACGATCAACGGGGCCAACCTGGGCATCGTGGCGGCGGTCAACCAGGCGCGCGACGGCATTCAACTGACCGACACGACCGGAGCGACCGCCTCGAATCTGATCGTGGCCAATGGAAACGACCAGACGACCACGGCCGACCGCTTGGGCATCAGCGTCAACGCGGCCACCACCAGCGTCAACAGCGGCGACCTGAAATTGCAAGTGATCAGCGAAAACACGGCGCTGGCCGGCCTCAACGCCGGCGCCGGTGTGCCGCAGGGAACTTTTACGATCACCGATACCAACGGCATCACGGCCACGGCCCGAATTACCGCCGGGCAACACACGATCGGCGACGTGATTGACGAAATCAATTCATTGGGATTGGCCATCAACGCGCGGATCAACGACGCCGGCGACGGGATCGCCCTGGTCGACACGGGCGGCGGCACGTCCACTTTGTCGGTCGCCGAGGGCAATGGGACGACCGGAGCCGCCTTGCACCTGGTGGGTTCCGCGAAAACCGTCACCATCAATGGGCAGCCCACGCAAGTCATCGACGGTTCGACCACGCAGACGATCACGTTGAGCGCGACCGATTCGCTGCAAGACCTGGTGAAAAAAATAAACGACGCGAATATCGGCGCGACGGCCAGCGTGTTCAGCAACGGCTCGTCGGTTAAGCCTTTCCAGTTGGTCCTGACCAGCCAGGTCGCAGGCAAAGCGGGCGAGTTGCGGATCGACACGTCGCAACTGCCGTTTAGCCTCAACGAAACCGTCCAGGCACAAGACGCCTTGCTGATGGTCAATACCGCGGGCTCCAACGGCCAACTCGTTTCGTCGACGACCAACACATTCAAAAACGTGCTGCCGGGCGCCACGCTGACGGTCAACGGCACGTCCGACACGCCGGTCACGGTAAGCTCCACCAGCACCGACAAGACGCTGGCGGCCGCGGTGTCAGCCATCGTCGACGGCTACAACAGCATTCACAGCAAGATCGCGGATTTGACCGCGTTCGATCCCACCAGCGGCACGGGGGCCGTGCTGCAGGCGGACACTTCGGTGCTGCGAGCCGAAAGCGACCTGGCCGATTTGTTCACCAGCCGTTTTTTTGGCGCGGGGAAAACCCAATCGCTGCAGGAGCTGGGCATCAACGTGCAGAGCGACGGCTCGTTGGTGTTCGACCAGACCGCATTTGACGCCAAGTTCAACGCCGATCCGACTTCGGTTCAGAGTTTCTTCACCACGGCCCAAAACGGATTCGTGGACAAACTCAAAGCGCTGACGAATCAACTCGCCGGCCCGACGGATTCCGTGCTCTCCGGCAAAGGCGACTCGCTGACGTCGACGATCCAAAACAATCAAGATCGGATCGATACGTTGACCGCCCACTTGAATGCCCTGCAATTGCGATTGCTGACTTCGTTCTACAACGCGGAATTGGCGATCGCGAAGATACGCAACAACCTCAACGCGCTCAGCTCGATCAGCAGCTTCACGTTTACCAACCTGGGCGGCACCAACACCACCAGCACGCTGCCGACCAGCAGCACCGCGCCCACGACCACCAGCACCCCGACCTTGGCTTAGTTTTCGCCTACCGATTGTTGGACGTCCCACCCCACTTCACCCATGATTGGTGCCGACCGCCCATGAATAACGCAGGAAATGACTATCTGGAAATGGAAGTCCTGACCGCCATTCCGCAAAAACTGCAATTGATGCTGATCGAGGGCGCGTTGCGATTCGGCAACCAGGCCCGGCGGCACTGGAAATCCGGCGATGACCTGGCCGCTGGGGAAGCTTTGATTCGCGCGCAGGAGATCGTGGCCGAAATCATCGGCAGCCTGAATCCGCACGAGAATACCGACCTGGTCCGCCGCATTGTCTACATCTACCTGTTCGTGAATCGCAGGCTGATCGAGGCCAATTTCGAGCGCAGCGAAACAAAACTCGCCGACGCGCTGCGAGTTCTGGCAGTCGAGAGGGACACGTGGCGGCTGGCGTGCCGGCAAGCCGGCGGAGCCATCGTTCCCATGCCCACGGGTGCCGACCGCACGACTTCATTGGGCCAAAGTTTCGTCGCTTGAGCGCGGCTGGATGTGATTGGTTGCTAGCAGTGATCGCAGAAGCGCAGCGACCGTACAATCGGTAGAGTCGCCCTTTTTTACTCAACCCTCACGGTCACGAAGGCCGAAGATGTGGATGGCGCGGGTTCCGCGCCGCAGGCAAGCTCTGTCGTTGACGGAGTTTGCGCATCTTTCATCCCATCCCAACATTTCGTGAGCCGCCATGGCCAGCACTTATTCGCGATCCACTCCCAGCCCGCGCTATTTCGAATTGCTCGCTGAGTACAAGCAGATGCACGCCGAAGGGGAGCAGGCGCGGCACATACCGCCCGAGCAGACCTACGCCGGCATCAGTCTGCCGCGTCACGCGGTGTCGATCAAAATGCTGATCGACCAATTCAAGGCGCGGACCCTGCTGGACTATGGATCGGGAAAGGGGCTGCAGTACGGGCCGATGAACGTCCAATTGCCCGACGGCACGAAGTATCCTTCGATTCCAATCTATTGGGGCATCGAGGAACTTTATTGCTACGATCCGGGCCACGAGCCGTTCAATACGCTGCCCAGCGGCACGTACGACGGAGTGATTTGCACCGACGTGCTGGAGCATTGCCCTGAGGACGACATTCCGTGGATCGTGGGCGAATTGTTTTCGCATGCCCGGCATTTCCTGTTTGCCAACGTGGCCTGTTATCCGGCCATGGCCCGGCTGAACAACGGCGAAAACGCCCATTGCACGATCCGGGATCAGGCCTGGTGGAAAAACGTGATTGCCGGCGCGGCCCAATCGCACTCGGCGGTGCGCTACATTTTCCTGCTCGACCAGCAAGTGCAGCGGCCAGGCGGGCGCACGGAACTGGCCTCCACCACGATTTCCGGTTAGTCGTCCCTCGTCGGTCGATGGTCCGCGAAAGAAACTCTCAGAAAGGACTCGAACATGTTGCGAATCTTCATTGGTTGGGATTCTCGCTTTCCCGAGCCCGCCGACGTATTGCGATATAGCCTGCTGAAGTTCGCGTCGATCCCGATCGAGATTCACTACCTGAAGCTTGACCAGTTGTCGTTGAACCGCGCCCACGATCCGCTGGCCTCGACCGAGTTCACGTACTCGCGGTTTCTGGTGCCTTACTTATGCAACTATCGCGGCAAGGCGTTGTTTCTGGACAACGACATGCTCTGCCTGGGCGACGTCAAGGAAATCGACGAGCTCGACATGCAGCCGTATGCCCTGCGCGTCGTGCAACACGATTATGCGCCGACCAATACGGTGAAAATGTACGGCTGCCCCCAGACGTCGTACCCGCGCAAGAACTGGTCGAGCATGATGCTCATGGACTGCTCGAAGTTGAAACTGTGGACAAAAAAAGTCGTCGAGACACAGACCGGCGCCTACTTGCACCGGTTCCAGGGCATTCCCGACGACGCGATCGGCGAGATTCCAAGAACCTGGAACACGCTGGATTGGATGGACGCCGGGACGAAGCTGATCCACTATACCAACGGCGGGCCGTGGTTTGAGGATTACCGCAATCACGCGCACGCTGACGTGTGGTACCGGATGCGCGACGAAATGCTGTCGCTGGCCCAGGCGGCCGCGGCCGGCCGAGCGATTCCCCAATCGGCGCTGGATAATTTCGGTCTGCGAGGCGCCGGCTCGCAAAGTGTCTCGCTGAATTAGCGAGCGACTCGCCTCGATCCCCACCAAACGTGGCATGCAAGCGCGCTCGTACGCGCGCAAAAAGCCGGTTAAGACACCCTCCTCAAGCCGCCGCCGCGCCTCTATGATGGCGGGCGGAGAGAGGACGATCGGCAGCCCTGAGGGATATGCGGTGAGCACCACGAAAATCAGCATCCACGTCGGACACAGCCCCGATCCAGACGACGCGTTCATGTTCCATGCCCTGGCCAACGCCAAGATCGACACCGGACCCTATGAATTCCACCACGAATTGGTCGATATCGAGACGCTCAACCGACGGGCGTTCTCGGGCGACTTGGAGTTGACCGCGGTCAGCCTGCACGGCTACGCCTACCTGACCGACAAGTACCTGCTCTGCCCCTGCGGCGCCAGCATGGGCGATGGCTATGGACCGATGGTGATCGCCAAACATGCCTATGGAGTCGACGACTTGTCGCAGATGACCATCGCCGTGCCGGGCACGCTGACCACCGCCTACCTGGCGCTGCGCTTGTGCCTGGGGCTCGACTTCAAGCACGTCGTCGTTCCCTTCGACCGCATCATCGCGGCCACCGAGCGGGGCGAGTATCAGGGCCAGGCGATTGACGCCGGCTTGATCATTCACGAAGGGCAATTGACTTACGCCGATTGCGGTTTGACGCTGATCGTGGATACCGGCAAATGGTGGCTGGACGCCACCGGTCTGCCGCTGCCGCTGGGGGCCAATGCCATTCGCAAGAATCTGGGCCCGCACGTCATTCGCGACGTGAACCGGTTGCTCAAGCAAAGCATCGAGTATGGATTGCAACATCGCGAGGAGGCGCTGCAGTATGCCTTACAATACGGCCGCGATCTGGATCGCTCGCGCGCGGATCGCTTCGTGGACATGTACGTCAACCATTGGACGCTCGATTTTGGCGCCCGGGGACGCGAGGCGGTTCGCGTGTTGCTGGCCCGGGGCCATGCGGCCGGCGTGATTCCAAGTTTGATCGTGCCGGAATTCGTGGAAGCTGCTTGACACCGACAAGACCCTGAAACC
>JBGQKM010000235.1:0-9424 GCA_041499515.1 Planctomycetia bacterium
ATCGGCGATCGCCACCCGAGCCGTCAAAACACGCTCGTGCAATTCGCGCACGATACGATCGGCCAGCGCCCGTTCGCCGCCAAAGAGCGGGCCCAGGCCGGTCACGTCGAGCAGCAGGCTTTCGGCAGAGTCTGCTTCTTCGCAGCCCACGATGGGGCTGAAACGTCGACACCACTCGGCCAATTCCTCCAGTGCCAGCCGATCGGCCAGCGGATCGTGCATTTCCAGGTGCCAGCGCGAAAACCCCGCGCGAGCCGATGGTTTCGCGGCGTTCTTCCTTCGCCCTTGGGCTGATGAGGAATGTTGTGGCGGGAGATTTCTGGCCAGGGCCGTGGCTTCGGCCAGGGGCATGCCCGGGCGGATGCCGGCGCTGCGCCGCAAGTCGTCATCCCAAAGCGTGGCGGCGGCCTGGGCCAGCCGCGCGCAATAGCTCACCGCCCGCGCGCTGCCCGAGGCGTGCAGTTCGTAGAGCACGACGGCTTGCGATTCAAGCTCGGCGCGCGTGGCGGCGAGTCTTTGCAGCGGCCAATGGGGAAGCCAGATGCATAGTGCGCGTTTCATGTCTCGTGCCCCGCTCGACGGTGTCTGGATCCTGGTGGCTCTCTTCGTATCCTGGCAGTTCCAACTCGACCGTTGCGCCGGCGTGTCCCGAGCGGCAGCGCAGCAGCTCGACGCGCCAACGACGGCCGCGGTCCAGCGTGGCCTGCGCGGGCCCGGCGATCGGCCCGGCGATTGGCCCGGTGATTGGCTCTGTGATAGGCTCGACCAGCAGTCGCAATTCGGCCCAGGAGGGCTCGTGCCGCGCCGATGCGGCTCGCAACATCAGCGCCAACACGCCGCTGGCCTCGGCCGCCAATTGCCAACGCCGCAACGTGTGAGGGTCTTGCTCGCCCGGAAAACACCACACGGCCGCCACGCCGCGCGAGCGGAGCACCTGATCCAAAGCCCAGGCGTGATCCCGCCGGCCGGCGGGCCGCACGATCATCAGCCGTTGGAGATCGATTTTCAGGCGGACCGCCGCGGGCGGATAAAACAGCCGCTGACGATCGACCACGACCAGCGCCCCACCGTCGCAGGCCGCCTGCCGCGCCGCCAGCAGGGCCAGCGTGGCGGCCCCGCTGCCCGAATCTTCCGCGAGCCATTCGACCAGCGAACCTGGGCGAAAACCCCCATCGGGCAGCAGCGCATCGAGCGCCGGCAGTCCGCTGGAAATGACCGCTTGCGCGTCAGCCCGCCGAGCCCCTTCGATCCGCCGGACCTGCTCAGCCAGCGCCTCGATCGTGGGCGTCGTAGCGTGCGAATGGACTGGTTTGCGCATGAAAATTCCTCCCGCGCAGGTGTGCAGCGGATAGTGTACATATGTATATTATCAGCGGGGCTTTGCCTGGTAAAGATGAGTTGCCCAGAAAATCGGGCGGTCGCCCAAAAACTCACCCGTCGTGCGCGGCCGAGATGCTTGGTGGGCCAATATGCCGACCCCATTCAGACCGTTATATTGAACGGAATGTGGCGATACCTCTTGATTCTAGCGCTCGCATTCTGGCTTGGAGGGCTGACGTTCTATGCGCTGGTGGTCGTGCCCATCGGGGCGGACATTCTCGGCAGCACTGGGCAAGGCTTCATTACTCAGCGCGTGACGAACCAACTAAACTTGATCGGTGCGGGCGTGCTGGCGATGCTGCTGGCCAACGTGCTCGTGCGGCGGGGTCGGCTGCTGACGGCAACCTGGCTGGTGCCCGCCGCAACGCAAGTCGCGCTGTTCACAATGCACCCTTGGCTTGACGGCATGCTAGACGCGACCACTCAAGAAATCGCGGACGGCGAACTGTTCTATAAGAGGCACGGCATGTATCTGGACGTGACCGCCGTGCAATGGGCCGCGCTGCTGGTGCATCTATGGTGCGTTCAATCGACTTCCAAGACTTCGCCAGCTTCCGATACGCGAACGTCGTGAATTTTTCCGCTCTTGGCTTTGCCGCGCACTTCGTAGGCTCCGTCCGTCGTTTTCCAAGCCGAGTCAAACTTGATTTCTGGCAGCTTGGTTTGCGCAGCCTTCATTACGGCAGCCGGCACTTGGTCAAGCGGAACAACGTCTTTGTGTCGTGGCTCGGCATGACGTTCGCAGCCAAAGGCCAACAGGACTACAAGCAAGATCGACCAGCGCATTAGTAGTTCCCTGAGATTGTTTCGTCACCGGCTCGCGTGGCCATTGCCCGGTAGGTCGCATAATCCATATCGGATTGAAGAAAGGTAACGTGGCCATCGGCAAACAGGAAATTGGCCCCGGCCCCGTGCAAGCTGTAGAACTGGTTGACATCGCCCCCGCTGGCACCCGGCCCGATGCCTTCCCCAGCATGGCCCAACACCATGCCGGAACTGTGCTCCGTATGCGGCTGGCCTAGCGTGTTTATGTCTTCCGGGAACAAAATGGCATTTGTGACCGACCCGACCCAAGTAGCTTCGCCAAGCTGGTGCGCCCGCTCGCCAACCGCAATCGTGTGACTGCTGCCGTCCGTAATCTGCCGTAGCCCGATCTTGCTGTTGCGGAAGAAAATGCCATCCCCATCGACACCCGGTTCACTGGTGCCATACATGGCGACATAGTTGGACGCCGCGACCTCACAGATTAGACCAGTCGGGTTGCCGCTGGCGTCTCGGCTCTTGGCTTGCCAGACTCGTTTCACTTCGTCCGCTGGGCAGAAGAAACTGGGGATGTTGGCAACCCGGATGGTGTTGGCCGCATCCTCTATTGGCCAGCTGAAGTTGATGACCCTGTAAATCGCGCCTTCCTCCATTTCGGGCAGGATCATTGCTCCCCAGCCCCATCCCGGCCCCGTATCCGTTCCATCGCTGGTGAACTGAGAGATATAGCCAGGCGGGAAGGTCTTGCGGGATGTCTCATAGCTTTGCAAGGCGATGCCAATTTGCTTGAGATTGTTCGTGCATTGCGTGCGGCCAGCGGCTTCGCGGGATGACTGGATTGCCGGCAGCAACAAACCGACCAATAGCCCGATGACGGCGATGACGACCAAGACTTCAATTAGCGAGAATGCGCGGCGCATGGTCCAATTCCTTTCTTGCCCGATTGTACCACAATAGCCCTGTGGCTCGCATACCGCTGCTCCGCGATCCAAGGTTCGAGCGACCATCACCGGATCAATGTCGAATGTGTGGAGAGTACCCGAAATGGCCTTGGCGACAGGGATCGAGAACGTGCCATAATTCCGAGAATTCGGAATCTGGCGAAATCGCGCAAGGGCGAACCAGCGATATGAGCCTAATGTCAGTACAGGCATGGAACAATTCTTTTCCGCCATTTAATCGGCAGCGCGGCCCCTTGGGGTGCTCACGAAGAGATGCAGAGGCAACCGACAGGGTCCGCGAACGAAGCCGCCCGTCGGCTCAATCGTTGGCGGGCGAGGCTTTGGACTTGCTCGATTTTTGCGGCGAGGGATCGAGTTTGCCGCGCCGGCGGGTGGCGCGCTTGAGCAGATCGACGTCGCGGGCTTTTTGGGCCGCGGCATAGGCCGTGTCGGACAGGGCATGGGTCAGTTCGCGGCGGCCGTCGGCTTCGGCCCGATCGGCCAAATCGAGCGCGGCGGCGGCGATGGGTTTGGCGGCGGCTCGGGTGGTCGAGGCCTTCACTGCGGCGCTTAAGGCCGCGGATTTTAGCGCCAGCGCGTCGACTTCGAACCACACCTCCAACTCGTCGATCGCCTGCACCACCGGCTGCACATCGGCGGCCGACGCGGCCCAACCGACGGCCTGAGTGAGCAGGGCGTACTGCAGGTCCGAAGTTTCAGATTCTTGGGCCGCCCCGATCAGCGCCAAAGCGAGCGCCGATTTGCGCTGCGACGTTTTGGCCGCTTCGATGTCCGAGGCATAATCTTCGCGAAGGTGTTTTTCAGCCGCCGCCAGCAACGAGGGCTCAGGGACCGGCTCGCGCTGGAGGGCCAGTTCCGCGGCCCGCAAAAACGGCAGCAAGTCGTCGACCGCCTGGCCGGCTCGGGCGGCGGCCTGCCACAATTGCCGCGCCGTGTCGCGATTGCCTTGCGGATCGACCGCATGAAAGGCGCCCCAAAACACCTGGGCCGGCGGCGCGTTCTGGTCGGCGCCCCCCTTGGCGACCAGCAAGGCCACGCGGGCCGGCAACGTGGCGAGCGTGTAATCGCGCCGCGAACCCTCGATGAACAGCGCGAGACTGTCCGGGCCAACCTCCACGACCGCGGCGATCGTCTCGCCCAGGTCGAGTTCTTCGGTCGGTTCGATCTTCTTCAAGCCGGCTCGCACCGCGTCGAAAAACAGGCCCAGTTGCGCGTGCAGCGCGCGAAACCGCCTGGCCTGAGCCTTGTGTTCCGGAGTCTGTGCATGTTGGTCCGCCAGGTCAAGTTGCCGCGCGGCAAGTTTCCAATCGCGTGCGACCAGCGCCGCGCGCGCGTGGTTGATGGCCCGCGAGAAACCCTCGCGATCGGCGGAAGCATCGCGGTCGGCAGCGGTGGTCGACGTTTTGGCCGTGTCGGGCGACGGCGTTTCGGCGGCTGAGGTCGGTGAACGGGTCAGTGCTGTCGCCAGGCCGCAGGCCAGCACCATGCCCAGGGCGATGCTCGGCCAATCGCGGTGCTTTTCCGATTGGATCGATGCCAAAGGAAACGTCGACACGAGGTCCAGATAGGAGTCACGGCTTTTTCCCTTCAATGCAAATTCGGTCTTGGTTGCCATCAGGCACCGTTCGTCTCAGATGATGATGACTGCGATGCGGCACTTTACAGCGGTCATTGCTCCAGCCAATCCACTACTCGGAGGCTGGAAACGGCTTGAAAGTGCTTTGTGTTGTGCGTCACGAGCGTCAAATCATGAACCAGGGCAACGGCAGCGATCATCAAGTCCACTGGGTTGACAACTTTTCCTTGTCGAAGCATTTCGCTTTGCAGTTGACCAAACTCCACGGCGCAGACCCTGTCGAAATCGAGAACGGTGAGATCGGGTAGCAAGTCCTTCTCGATGATCGAAAGCAGTTTTTGTGGATGGCTGCGGCGGTAGGCCCAGGTATACAGTTCACCCAGCACAACCGTCGCGATGTAAAGGCCACCTCCGTGCTGAACGAAACGATGAGTCAATCCGCTCGGGCGTTTGAGGTGGGCCGAACGGATATTGGTATCGAGCAGAAAGCTCATGACGACAATTCTCGACCGATGGACCGAACGCGGTCTTCCTGAATTCGGTCGAGGATTTCGTCGTCTTCAGGTTGCCAAGAATCGGCCAACGCTCCAGCGGCACGGCGCAGTCCTTCGCCCCACGACTCGGCCTTCGTAGTTGAGCGGAGGGTGACCTCGACTTCTTGGCCCTCCTTGAGTCCGGGGTCACTGACGAGTTCGATTGTTTTGCCGTGGATGACCCCACGAAAATTAGATGATGAGATCATGGCATTCCCCAAAATTCATCGATTGCCACTGCCCTAACGGGGCGACTAGCCAGCGTCGGACGGCTCATCGTTACCTTCAATTCTACCGCATAAACAAGGTGTGCCAATGCCGACCCAAAAGGAAGTCCACAACGGATTAAACCTGAAATCCGCCGCACAGTAAGGGCTTCCGGCGAATCGGGAACGCCTTGGCGATGGTACTGAATCCGCTAGTTTAGTTGCACATCTCCTGGGAAACCAACCCCAAGGAGATCACCAAATGCCCGACGCCAGCGAACCCTATGCGCCGCGCTTGGCTTCGAGTTCTTCCCAGCGGGCGAACAGGCGATTCAATTCCGCCTGCGCGGCTTCGAGTTGCTCGCAACAGGCGCGCAGCTTCACGTGATCAGCCATGATTTGCGGATCCTCGATTCGGCGCTGGTGTTTTGCCAACGACCGCTCACACTCAGCGATGTGTTTTTCCATCCCTTCCAGTTCGCGCCGTTCCTGGTAGCTTAGCCGCTTACCGGCCCCCGGCTTCGCTTTGCGCGGTGTGGCCGCGCCGCTGTGGGTCGGATCGGCATTGGCCGGTTCGTCTTGGGCCGCTTGCCACTGGGCCAGGTCGGCGAAGGTCCGCACGCCGTTGTTGCCATCGAGCGCGACGATGACGTTGGTCACGCGATCCAGCAGATAACGATCGTGCGTCACCAGCACGATCGCGCCGGGAAAATCGACCAGGCTCTCTTCCAGCACTTCCAGCGAGGGGATGTCCAGATCGTTGGTGGGCTCGTCCAACAGCAGCACATCGGCCGCTTGCAGCATCAGCCTGGCGATCAGCACGCGGGCTTGCTCTCCGCCGGAAAGACCGCCGACGGGCCGCTGCAACTGCTCGGGCTGAAACAGGAACTGCTTGGCCCAGGCCACGACGTGCATCGGCCGCCCGCGATAGAGGACGTTTTCGCCGTTGGGCGAGAGGGCGTCGCGCAAATTTTGCTCGGGATCGAGCTGCTGGCGATTCTGGTCGAACAGCACGCAGCGCAAGTCGATGGCCCGCTGGATCGTGCCGACGTCGGGCTGCAAGGTTCCGCAAAGCAGTTTCAAGAGCGTCGTCTTGCCGCTGCCGTTGCGTCCGAGCAAGCCGACCTTGACGCCCGGGGCCAGGGCGAGGTCGACGCCGCTGAAGAGTTGGCGCGCGCCGAGCGTTTTGGCCAGGCCCTTGGCCACCAGCAACTGATTGGCCTTGCGGCCGGTGGCCGAAAAGTCGATATCGACGGCGCGGTTTTGGGCATTGCGAAAGCTGACCTCGGCCAGCTCGCCTTGCAGTTGCAGGGCCTTCTGGATGCGCGAGACCGATTTGGTCGTTCGCGCTTGGGGGCCCCGCTTGAGCCATTCGACCTCGCGGCGGGCCTTGTTGGCCAGGACGCTTTGCTGCTGGGCCTGGCCGGCCAAAAACTCGGCCCGCTTGTCCAGAAAATCGGCATACGTGCCGTCGACGCTGAAATGGCCCTTGGGGTAGGCGCGGTTGAGCTCGACGACCCGCCGCGTGACATTTTGCAAAAAATAGCGATCGTGGCTGACCAGCAGAAAAGCAAAGTCGGCGCCGAGCAGCAACCGTTCCAGCCACAAGATGCCTTCCAGGTCCAGATGGTTGGTCGGCTCGTCCAACAGCAGCACGTCGGGCTCGCGGATCAGTTGCCGCGCGATCGCCAGCCGCTTGAGCCATCCGCCGGAAAGCGTGCCGGAGAGCTGACTCCGATCGGGAAAATCCATCTTGGCCAAAATCGCGCCCAGCCGCGCGTGGCACTGGCTGGCGTCGAGGTGCAAGTCGGCAAGGGCTTCGAGCAAGATCTGTTCGATCGTCGCCGCGGCGTCAAAACGATCGTCTTGCGGCACGTAGCCGAGCCGGGAGCCTTTGCGCTGCGAGCGGACGCCGGCGTCGGGCAGCTCGATGCCGGCCAGGATCTTCAAGAGGGTCGTCTTGCCCGAGCCGTTCGGGCCGATCAGGCCCAGCCGCTGGCCGTCGACCAGTTCGAGCGAAATGTCGGTAAACAGGGGCCGCTGGCCGAAGGATTTGGTGAGCGATTGACCGCTTAATACAAGAGCCATGCCAATCCGCGTCAACTGGGGTGGGGACGAAAGCGCGCGCCGACGGGCAACGCGACGGCACGCGGCAAAAGCGTGCCTCGATGATTCTGGCACATGCGGCACGACTTGCGCAAGCCCAAAACCCCGCGCCCACGCGATAGGCTCGCACAATTGACAGCGGCGCCGGCAGCGGCGATTATTTTCCGCCGGCCGGATCGAAGTAGCGGAGGCCCTTGGTTTGCACCTTCCGCTTGTAGACTTTGTTGGTGCAGGTGACGTAGAGCGTTTCGAGGTTAGGCCCGGCGAAGGCGACGTTCGAGAGCCAGGCGTTTTGCGGCTTGGCGATCACGCCGCACAGCCGACCGGTCGGATCGAACATCTGCAAGCCCAAGCTGGTCGCGACGAAAATCCGGCCGGCCGCGTCGACCTTCATGCCGTCGGCGCCGCTTTCGGTTTTGCCCGCGGGCACCTGCATCGTGTAATACGGCTGCTTGAACTTCAGACTTCCGTCCGGTTCGACCCGATAGGCCCACAGGTTCGCGCCCTTCATGTCGGCGACCACCAGCGTGCCCTGGTCGGGCCAGAGGGCGATGCCGTTGGCATAGCCGAGCCCGTGCTCGACGACCCGTTTTTCGCCGCCGTGCGGGACGTACCAGATTTGCTGGTGCTCGGGATCGGTGAAGTAGACGCCGCCTGTGCGCGTGACCACCAGGTCGTTGCTCTGCACGTCTTCGGCAATCGGCGTGTCTTGGCCGGCCGTGTCGTAGGCCACGATCCGCTTTTTGGCGTTCTGGCAGGCGTACAGCCGGCCGTCGGGCCCGAACATCAGGCCATTGGCGCCGAAACTTTGTTCGACGAAGACCTCGGCTTTGCCCTGATCGTTGAGTCGGTAGATCTTTCCGCGGAACACGTCGGTGAAGTACAGATTGCCCTTGAGATCCGCCGCCGGACCCTCGGTGAAGGCGAACCCCTCGGCCACCAGTTGCCAGCCCTCGCCATCCACCAGCACGTCAGCCAGCCGCATGTCCTGCGCTAAGATCAGCCCGGGGATGCAACAGAACGCGCCCAGGAGCGAGAAGAATACCGCGCGTCGCATGTCAGAGGTTCCTTAATGCGGAGATTAATGTCAGAAATGACCAGCATGACGCACAAAGCGTCGCATCGGGTTGTCGGTTAAATCGTATGGTGGGCCTTGCCGTGCTGCAAGATCCTGGGCCGGCCGCGGATGGTATACTTAGGACGGGGACGAGCGCCCGGAAGATGTAGTCTGATGGTTGCTGGCCGGCTGAGCGGATCTACAATACTGCCGGGACATGGTCGCTGGGATTGGTAGGCGATTGAGGGTCAAGACGATGAACTGGCGAGAACGCATTACCGTCGATCCGGCCGTATGCCACGGCCAGGCGTGCATCAAGGGAACGCGGATCATGGTGGCGGTGGTGTTGGACAACCTTGCGGCCGGCGTGCAGACCGACGAACTGCTCAAGAGCTATCCGACGCTCTCGACCGAGGATGTTCAAGCGGCGCTTGAGTATGCCGCCGAACTGGCCCGCGAGCGGACGATCCATCTGCCCGGCGGTGTGGCTTGACGCTCAGTTTCAAGGTCGACGAGAGCCTGCCGGCCGAAGTCGCCGCGCTGCTGGTGTGATCCGGTTACCTCAACGAGCTACTCCTCAGGGTGTGCCCGCGTACCCTTGGGGGGTTTGTCCGTCGGGGAAAGCCAGAAACCGCTTTGCAAATCAAAATTGACAACGCCACCATCCCGCAAATTCCGCCTGTATTTGCTCCAGTCGCCTTCCCGGGTCACTTCTTGCCAACGGCCCTTGTACCATACCTGACTTACTGGAAGGCGATCAGAGGGATGTGTTAGATCATGTGGGGTGCGCTCGTCATAGAAACCATCCGCGTTGAAGTCGACAAGCCATTCGTCTTTTCTCG
>JBGQKM010000236.1:0-9409 GCA_041499515.1 Planctomycetia bacterium
AACCGGCCGACTATTGGCGGGCCGGCGGTTCGTCGGGCGTCTTGGCGGCGGTGGCCGACCAGGGGGAGGGGCGGCCCAGCAGCAGCACTTTGCCGCGGTGCAGAAAGCGGGGCCGGGCGTCGAGCACTTTGACGTCGGCCGGCAGGGCGGAGGAAAACTTATCGAAATGTTCGTCGGTCGTCACCACGAACGCGCTGCCCGGATGTGCGGCGAAAAACGCCGGCACGCCCTCGGCCGTGGCGATGTCCTCGACCGGGTGATCGGTATAAAAAACCAGGCTCGGGCGGAAATAGGCGAACTGGCCGATGGCCGCCTCTTGACCCGCGGGCCGGTTCTCGGCAATCCGCTGGGCAAACCATGGGCTGTCTTGATAACGATCGACGCGCGTCGCGCCAAACCCGAACATCGCGATGGATAAAGCAACTCCGAGCACCGCGAGCGTGCACACGGCCCCGCGCGTCTGGCCACGCTGACTGCAAACCCAACCGACCACCGCCGCGGCCAGCGGAATCAGCCCCAGGGCGCCCAAGATCCAATCGTCGTTGAGGTAGAAGTGGGCCACGATCGGAAAGGCCACGAGCATCGCGACGCCGGCAAGCGCCGTAGTGCCCCACACCAGGCGCGTCCAGACCCGCGACATGGCAGTCGAATCGCGCAGCCAACTCTCGACAAAGCAGCCGGTGAACAGAGCCAGGGCCGGATAGGCCGGCACCACGTAGCTGGGCAATTTCGTGCCGGCCAACGAAAAGAATCCGACCCACACGGCAAACCAAGAACCGACCAGCACATAGCCGGGCCGCCAGGGATGCATTTCGGCAAGCTGCCTTTTAGCGTGCAGCAGACTGGGGCCAAACAACACACTCCAGGGAAAGAACCCCGCGGCGATGGCCAGGACGTAATAGAAAATCGGGCCGCGGTGGTTTTCCATCGCGTTCAAGAATCGGCCGAAATTGTGAACCCCGAAAAACTTTTGCAGCCACAAACCGTCCGTTTCAACCCCGACCCAAACGTACCACGGCGCCGCCACGGCCAGAACCACGGCCAGGGCCGTCAACGGCCGCATGCTCCACACGGTCCGCAGGAAGTGCCAAATCGAAAACACGCCGGCCGCCGAGAGCGCAAAGCGGCGAAGCGCGCCGCGCCAGCCGGCTCGATCCACGATCTCGATCGGCCTAGCTTCGATCGGCCCGGCACGCACGATCAGCAGGAACAAGCCGATGACCGCGGTCGGCAGCACCACGCCGATCGGCCCTTTAGTCAGCACGCCGCAGCCCATCGCGGCATACACGAGCACCCACGCCGCCCAGGACGGCTCGAAGCGCGTCTGACCTGCCCAGGGCGCGTTACGCGGATTATCTTCGCCCGAAACGGGCCTGGCGTGAGCCGTGCCCGACACGAACAGCAGCACCGCCAGGCTGGAAAAGAAAACCAGAATCGCGTCGGGCGTGGCGGCCCGGGCGATGATGTTGAAATTCAGATTGCTGGCCAGAATCAGGCCCGACCAGAAGCCGACCGCCGGCGAAAACATCAGCCGGCCCAGCCGGTAGGTCACAAGCACGCTGCCGATGCCGAAAATGGCCGACCAGAAACGCGCGGCAAATTCCGTGGGGCCGAACAGCTCGTAGGCGCCGATCATCAGCCAGTACATCATCGCCGGCTTGTCTGGAAAGACCTGGCCGTTGAAGTACGGCACGACGTGGTCGCCGCGCTGGAGCATTTCCTTGGCGGCCTGCGAGAAGATCGCCTCGTCGACGTCCCACAAATGGGCCGCGCCCAGGTTGGCGAAAAACATCAGCCCTGCGATCGCCGCCAGCAGTCCCTGGTGTCGCATCCCCTTGGGCATCCTTGCCTCCCATGACGAATGACGAATCAGAGAGAAGAGAAATGACGAATGACGAATGACGAACGACGGAACCTGGTGTCACAACACCTTGGGCGTCCTTGCCTCCGGTATGCCAGCAACGCGCAATCCGGGCCGCCACGCCGCTTGAATCCCGGCTTGGGGCGGCAGTTTACGGCAGCCGAAAACAACCCACAACGCCAGTTTGCCGCGGCGTTTCGGCCCAGGATGAACCGCTTGGGCAAAAACATTTTTGTGGCGCGAATTGCTGTTTGGCATTTGGCGGCGGCTTGATATCCTTCCGGCTATTAGGGGGCTTGGGGGGCGCGCGGCACAATTACCAGGGTTCGTTGTCAGCTTGGGCAAGGATGTTCAAATGACGACTACTGACGCTTATCCGGATTCGGAAATCCCGCTGCCACGTTTGCGAACGATCTGCCATCTCTGGACCTGCGCGGCCGTGTTGGCCGGCCTGGGCGTGGCAGCGCTCGCATTGGATGTGCCGGTAGCCGCTTGGGTGAAAGCCGGCAACTGTCCAGACGTCATAGTGAAACTCTGTTCGTTGAGCGAGGTCTTTGGCCACGGGCTGGGCGTGGCCGCGATCGTGGCGATCATCGCGGTGGTGGATCCTTGGCATCGGTATGCCATCCCGCGCATTCTGGCCGCCTCGCTCGGTTCCGGGTTGTTGGCCGATTTCTTCAAACTGCTGCTGGCGCGCTCGCGGCCCTACCATTTCGACTTGACGGGCCGGGGACTCGACACGTTCTTGAACTGGTTTCCGCTATCGAGAAACGGCAGTTGGGAACAAAGCTTTCCCTCGGCGCACATGGCCACGGCCGCCGGATTGGCGATCGTGCTGGCCTGTTTCTATCCGCGCGGGCGGTGGCTGTTTCCGGCGCTGGCCGGCCTGGTGGGTCTGCAGCGCGTGTTCGAAGAATCGCATTTCCTCAGCGACGTTTTCTGGGGCGCGGCGGTCGGCTGCATTTTTGCCCCGCTGTGCGTCTATGGCAGCCATTTGTCGCGGGGTTTCGACCGCCTGGAGGCGTGGCTGCTGGCGCGTGCTGGCGCGATGACCGGCGTCCGCGCTCGCAACCTGCGGGCATCCAAGCCGGCCGGTGGGATCCACGACCCGGCCGACGTGCCGCAGGCCGCCTAGCCGGGCGCGCCACAGCGACGCATCGCGGCAGTCAGTCCCATTTCTGGGGCCCCCCGGTTTCCAAAGTGCTCGACGCGAGCATGCGCGATTTCTCGGCCGTTTTGACGGCGATGTCCTTGCAAATCTGACCGATCCTCGGATACTTGTGGGGGAGTGATTCCAGAATCGAAACATTCCAGGAAATGGAATCGGCCATCCCGGATGGTCGTCAGTCATTAGCGGAAGGTCGACGCAGATATGGCAGATGAGACCCCCCCAAAGAACCAGCAACGTGTGCTGTTGGTCGATGATGATCACGAAATCGTCGAGTCGGTGCGATTTGCGCTGGAAGCCGGCGGTTTCGAAGTGCTGATCGCGCGAGACGGCAACCAGGGCCTGGCGATGGCCGAGCGTGAAGACCCGGACCTGGTGATTCTGGACATGATGATGCCCAAGCGAAGCGGTTTTTTGGTGCTCGAAAAACTACGTCGCAGCCGTCCGGTACCGCTGCGAGTGATCATGATCACGGCCAACGAGGGGAGCCGTCATAAGGCCTATGCCGAAATGCTGGGCGTGGACGACTACATCCGCAAGCCGTTCGCGATGGACCGGCTGATGGACAGCGTCAAGCGGCTGCTGAGCTAATCGCCGCACGAAGCTCGAACCGCGCTTTGCCGCTTCTCAACGGCTTGGCACTTGGTTTTTTGCGAGAAAAACCGCGCAAAGTGCTAGCGGCCAGAGTTCCACGACTAAGTGTCTATGGAACACTTGTTTCAACGTGTACGGATTTTCCGCGATTCGTCGCGAATTTGGCCCCGCGCCGGCCACTGGCGACCAATCGGGGCGTTTTCCGCACGAAACTCTTTATAACACAACCTATTTGCGATGTTTGGCCAACGCCCCCGGCTCGGCCGGTCCACGCCTGGCTAGAAAGTCGATATTGTCGGACGCGCGCATTCTGACGATACTTGCAATAGGGAAGGTAACAGATGGTCGGGCAAGGACCGCCGGGCCGCTAAATCCCCGAAAAAGAAGTAAGCTTGTTTTGCTCCTGCCTGTCGCGCCTCGAGCGTTCTTTTCCAATTTCTTTCTTTCTCTCTTTGTCTGACACATGAACGACAAGCGGCTTAGCTGCTGCGCGTCACGTATCGTGTGCAGGCCCTGCGATTGAGTCGTCGCGCTGCGGCGAAATTGCGCGCGCTCGGTCGCGGTGTAGACCTTGAATCGATTTGAGCAGCGGAAACGGACCGCCTTGCGGCGGCAACTAAAGTAGATAGCGCCAACTGAAAGTCAAACGCAACTGTTCTGGGTGAAGGCGTGCCAATCGCCGAGGCCCTGGCGGTCAGGGTTAACCTCGGACGAGAGGTGTGTTTTTGCACCTGTCGAGGAGGACGATCCATGAACAATGGACGCGAGATCATTTCACTCGTGGCCCAACGCCAGGATCTCGATCAGTTCCGACGCAAGAATTGGGAAGGGACCTTCGAGGAGTACCTCGACATCGTACGGTCCGATCCCCACGCGACCCGCAACGCCTTCGAGCGCGTGTACGACATGATTCTGTCGTACGGCACGGAAACCTATGAAGAGTTTCGCGAGAAGCGCGTCCGCTACCGCTTTTTCGGCGACCCGGACGACCACGGCAAAGATGCCGTATTCGGCCTCGACGAACCGCTGTGGACCCTGGTCAACGCCTTCAAAAGCGCCGCCCAGGGCTATGGCATCGAAAAGCGCGTTCTGCTCCTCCACGGGCCGGTCGGCAGCAGCAAGAGCACCATCGCCAGGCTTTTGAAGAAAGGCCTGGAGCGTTATAGCGCCAAGGACTCCGGCGCGCTCTACTCGCTCGGCTGGGCCACGAAGGACGGCACGCAGTGGTGCCCGATGAACGAAGAGCCCCTGCACCTGATCCCCGAACGATTTCGCAAAGACGTGGTCGAAAACCTCAATGCCGCGGTGCCCGCGGACGGATATCGCGTCAAGATCACCGGCGAGCTCTGCCCGTTCTGTCGCTATGTCTACAGCGATCTGCTGAAACAGTATCAGGGCGACTGGACCCGGGTGGTCCAGGACGTGCGCGTCAAGCGCCTGCTGTTGAGCGAAAAAGACCGCATTGGCATCGGCACGTTCCAGCCCAAGGACGAGAAGAACCAGGACTCGACCGAACTGACCGGCGACATCAACTACCGCAAGATCGCCGAATATGGCAGCGATAGCGACCCGCGGGCGTTCAATTTCGACGGCGAGTTCAATATCGCCAACCGCGGCATCGTCGAATTCGTCGAAGTGCTCAAGCTCGACGTGGCCTTCCTCTATGACTTGCTGGGCGCCAGCCAAGAGCACAAGGTCAAGCCCAAGAAGTTTGCCCAGACCGACATCGACGAGGTGATCCTGGGGCACACCAACGAGCCGGAATACCGCCGGCTGCAGACCAACGAATTCATGGAAGCGCTGCGCGACCGCACGGTGAAGATCGACATCCCCTACGTCACGACCCTGGCGAACGAGATCAAGATTTACGAGAAGGACTACAACAAGGAAACCGTGCCGGGCAAGCACATCGCCCCGCACACCATCGAGATGGCCGCCATGTGGGCCATCTTGACCCGCCTGGAAGAACCGAAGAACGCCGGACTCGGGCTGCTGCAAAAGCTGAAACTCTACAACGGCAAGAGCCTGCCGGGCTTTACCGAGGACAATATCAAGGAACTGCGCGAACAAACCAGCAACGAGGGCATGCTGGGCATCTCGCCGCGCTACGTGCAGGACAAAATCTCCAACGCGCTGGTCGCCCATCCCGAGGCCAAGTCGATCAATCCGTTCATGGTGTTGAACGAACTCGAGGCCGGGCTGAAGCATCACACGTTAATCACCAACGACGAGTTGCGAACCAAGTATCGCGAGCTGTTGGGCGTCGTGAAGGAAGAATACGAGAACATCGTGAAAAACGAAGTGCAGCGTGCCATCGCGGCCGACGAAGACGCCCTGAAACGGCTGTGCGGCAATTATATCGATAACGTCAAAGCCTATACCCAGCGCGAGAAGGTCAAGAACAGCTTCACCGGACAGTACCAGGATCCGGACGAACGGTTGATGCGGTCGATCGAGCAGAAAATCGACATCCCCGACAGCCGCAAAGACGACTTCCGCCGCGAAATCATGAACTACATCGGCGCCCTGTCGATCGACGGTCGCACGTTCGACTATAAAACCAACGAACGATTGTACAAGGCCCTGGAACTCAAACTTTTCGAGGATCAGAAGGACTCGATCAAGTTGACCAGCCTGGTGTCCAAAGTCGTGGACGCCGAAACGCAGGCCAAGATCGACGTGGTCAAGCACCGCCTGATTCGCGACTACGGCTACGACGAGGAGAGCGCTTCGGACGTTTTGAATTATGTGGCCAGTATCTTTGCCCGCGGAGATGCCAAACAGAGCTCGTAACGACCGCCCGGCCGTCGCAATCAAGGATTCCGGCTGGCCGGCTCGTTCCGGGCCAAAGCAATAACAGACTGTCGGGATGGCGTGCATCCGGAAGGCGCCGACTTTAATCAGGTTGGCCACCGTCCTCGATTGCACTAGGAGGGGGCGCGTGAGAATCGAGCATGACCTGTCGCGATTCAAGCAGATCGTACGGGGCAAGATTCGCCAGAATTTGCGAAAATACGTCACCCACGGCGAATTGATCGGCCGCAAGGGACGCGATTTGGTCAGCATTCCGCTGCCGCAATTGGACGTGCCGCATTTCCGCTACGGAAAAAATGGCTCCGGCGGCGTTGGCCAGGGAGATGGCGAAGTCGGCACGCCCGTGGGTTCGGCCGGCGATGATCCCAGCGGCGGCGGCCAGGCCGGCAGCGACCCCGGCGCGCACATCCTGGAGGTCGAAGTCTCGCTGGAAGAATTGGCCGCCATCCTGGGCGACGAACTGGAACTGCCGCGGATCGAACCCAAGGGCAAGGCCAACATCGAACAAAAGAAATCCCGCTATTCGAGCATCCGCCGCTCGGGTCCCGAATCGCTGCGACACTTCAAACGCACCTACATGGAGGCCCTGCGGCGGCAAATCTCCTCCAGCAGCTACCTGCCCGAGCGCCCCAGAATCGTGCCAATTCGCGACGACAAGCGCTATCGCGCCTGGACCGAAGTCGATCAGCCCGTGGCCAACGCCGTGGTGATCTACCTGATGGACGTGTCGGGTTCGATGACCGACGAGCAGAAGGAGATTGTCCGCACGGCGGCGTTCTGGCTCGATACCTGGCTGCGCAGCCAATACCAGGGCGTCGAGACGCGTTACATCATTCACGACGCGGCGGCCAAGGAAGTCGACGAGGAGACGTTTTATCACACGCGCGAAAGCGGCGGCACGCGGATCAGCTCGGCCTACAAAGTCTGCGCCGATCTGATCGCCCGCGATTTTCCGGCCACCGATTGGAACATTTATTGCTTCCAGTTTTCCGACGGAGACAACTGGGGCGAAGACAACGAGAAAAGCCTGGAATTGCTGCGCGATACTCTGCTTCCGCAAGTCAACCTGTTCTGCTACGGCCAGGTGGAGAGCCCCTATGGCAGCGGCGAATACATCCGCTCGCTGGAGCAGGGCTTCGGCCAATCGGTCGCCAAGTTGATCGTGGCGGAAATCGAAAACAAAGAAGCCATCTACCCTTGCCTGAAGCAGTTTTTGGGCACTGGAGTGTGAACTCGCATGGCCACCGTGACTTTTGAACCGTTGCCGGTCAACCTGGCGGAAATCCAGGGTCGGATCGAGGGCTATGCCCGCGACTACGGCCTCGATTTTTATCCGACCATCTTCGAATTGATCGACGCCGATCAGCTCAACGCGGTGGCGGCCTACGGCGGATTTCCCACGCGGTATCCCCATTGGCGGTTCGGCATGGAGTTCGAGCAGCTCTCCAAAGGCTACACCTACGGGCTGCAAAAAATCTATGAGCTCGTGATCAACAACAACCCCTGCTACGCCTATTTGATGCGCTGCAATGGGCTGGTCGACCAGAAGCTCGTGATGGCGCACGTCTATGGGCACTGCGATTTCTTCAAGAACAACTATTGGTTCAGCCAAACCAACCGCAAGATGATGGACGAGATGGCCAACCACGGCAATCGCGTCCGCCGCTACATGGACCGCTTCGGCGTCGAGGAGGTCGAGACCTTCATCGATGCCTGCCTGAGCGTCGAGGATCTGATCGACATTCACTCGCCGTTCGTGAAGCGCTTCGAGCAGCAAAACAAATACGACTTCGCCAAGGCGCTCGACGACGTCGAAGAGCCGCCCGCGCCCGGCCGCTTCGAGTCCAAGGACTACATGGACCCGTATATCAATCCGCCCCGCGTTTTGTCGGCCGAAGCCGATCGACTGCGCAAGGAGCGCGACCGTCAGGCGAATTTTCCGATCGAGCCGGCGCGCGACGTGATGCTGTTCTTGCTCGAACACGCGCCGCTCAAGCCGTGGCAAGTCGACGTGCTGTCGATCATTCGCGACGAGTCCTATTACTTTGCCCCGCAGGCTCAGACCAAGATCATGAACGAGGGCTGGGCCAGCTATTGGCACTCCACGATCATGACCCACCAGGGCCTGGAGCCGGCCGATATCATCAACTATTGCGATCATCACTCCGGCACGTTGGCCACTTCGGCCAACAAACTGAACCCCTATAAGCTCGGCATCGAACTGTTTCGCGACATCGAAGATCGCTGGAACCGCGGCCGCTTCGGCAAAGAGTACGAAGAGTGCGACAACCTGGCGAAAAAACGCGACTGGGGCACGGGCGCGGGGCTGGGCCGGCAGAAGATCTTCGAAGTTCGCAAGATCCACAACGATCTGACCTTCATCGACGAATTCCTGACGCTCGAATTCTGCCGCGAGTACAAACTGTTTTCTTTCGGCTACAACCCGTCGTCCGACGCCTATGAAATCGAAAGCCGCGAGTTCCCCAAAATCAAGCAGCAATTGCTGTTCAGCCTGACCAACGTCGGCCGGCCGCTGATTCTGGTGCGCGATGGCAATTACAAGAACCGTGGCGAACTGTTCCTGGAACATCGCTTCAGCGGCGTGGAGCTGAAGATCAGCTATGCCACCGACACGCTGGTCAACCTTCACAAACTGTGGGGCCGGCCGGTACACATCGAAACCGTGCTCGATGGCGCGACGACGATCCTGTCGTTCGACGGCAGCGAACACAAAACAGAGAAGAGCGGCGAGGCAAAGACATGACCCTCAGGGAACAGTTCCAACGATCGATCGGCAACCTGGCTCCTTTCTCGACTGGCGAGCAACTGCTCGAGGTTTCGCACGGGTCGCAACACGTCCGCTGCCAGATGGTGGCGTTGGATTCGTTGGCCTGCGCGTTCACCAGACTGGCGCTGACTGCCGACGCCCTGAAAGACTTGCCCACCGAGCAATTGAAACGCACCGCCGAGAA
>JBGQKM010000237.1:0-9377 GCA_041499515.1 Planctomycetia bacterium
TGGACCTATCGCAGGGACAAATGGAAAAACGGCGGTCGTGACGAGCCGGTCGCGCCTCGCGACACCGCAAAGCGCAACAAGCGCAAGGCGATCCGGCTTCGAACAAGCGGGACACTCAAGAACCTTCAGATGCGCCTTCTTATCGTCCGCGAGCAGGTATTACGTCTGCTCTGCGACAACCGTGAGTGGCACACGGTCTGGGGAAGGTGCAGGTTCTCCGAACAAGATCATTAGCAAATCCGCGCCGACATCTCGGGCGCCACAATAATTCGCGGAAAGAACAGTAGTGACTCTAATTGACCGGAAATCGACAGTCAAGCAAATCCGCCTGAATCTTGAGCACAAATCGCGTGCCCAACCGGGGCACCCCGAGCCGCGCTTTCGATCGCCGGCTGATAACGTAAACCTTTGTTTCGACTAGGTTTGTAAAGAGCACGGCTGGCGGGTCTCGAGCCCGCACGCCGCCAACATCGAGAATCGGTCGCCGCCCAGGGATGCTCTGGGGGGCGTCGGCCGCGGCCGGCTAGTGTTCGATTGTCAGAACAGCCCGAAATCGCGCCTTGCCGCTCATCATGTGGTCGTAGGCTTCCGTAACGCGCTCCAGCGGGAAGGATTCGTTCATCGACCGCACCCCCGTACGCGCGCTGAATGCCAGCGTATCCTGCGAGTCGATCGACGTGCCGGAATACCAGCCCTTGATCGACCGGCATCCCAAGAGCAGGAACATCGGAGATACTTGCATCGAGGCGGCCGCTCCGATGATCAACATCGTGCCGTTGACGGCCAGGCCGCCAGAAACGGCGCTCATCGCCTCGCCGCTCGTTGCCGTCGCCAGTATGACTTTAGCACCGCCCAACTTGAGAAGCGCGGCCGCGGGGTCTTGTGCCTGGCTGTCGATGTAAATCGATGCACCCAACCGCCGGGCGAGCGGTTCCTTGTCTTTCCCGCGCGCGATGCCAACCGTTTGAAAGCCCATCTTTGCGGCATACTGAACGCCGAGATGACCAAGCCCACCCAGTCCGAGCACAGCGACGACATCACCCGGACGTGCCCCGCTGTTTCGTAGCGCATTGAACGTCGTGACGCCGGCGCACATCAACGGTGCCGCGTCGGCGGGGGGCAGTTCGTCGGGCATCCGCGCCAGCGCGTTGGCCGGGGCAATCATGTACTCGGCGTAGCCGCCGTCATACGTGACGCCCGTAACCTGACCGGTATCGCAAGCGAAGAATTCTCCACGGCGGCAGTGGTCACAATGCCCACAATAACCACCGTTCCACCCGATGCCGACTCGCTGGCCGATCTCCCATCCAACGACTCCGGCGCCAATGGCATCGATGACTCCAGCGACCTCGTGACCTGGAACCCGCGGGTACTTGATTCCCGGATAGCTTCCCTCTTTGGTCAACGAATCGCTATGACATACACCGCAAGCGTGCACTTTGATCCGCACCGATCCGGGGCCCGGATCCGGTGTCGGCCGCTGAACGATTTCAAAGGGTCCATTCGGACGGGAGACCTGCACGACACGCATCGTCTTCATGGCAGCTCCAGTGGTATTGCGTCATACCAAGTCGAACCACGGCGTGGCCGCGTGCGACGCCACGCCGCGATCCTCGACCGCCGAAGGACAACAGAATTGTACCGCAAATTGGCGGCGGAGCATGCTGTTGCGACGGATCGCAACCGACACGACCAAGCCGTGCGGCGACGCGCCGCGTGCCATGCCGCAGCCATTTCACGGTGATCATACGCGCCACCGCGACTCAAGCAAGACACGCGGTGCGGAGATCAAAATATGCGGCGAGGCTACCGCTGTGTCGGAGCGTTTCGGGCCGCACTGCCGACCATCGGCAGGCAACGTAAGCGTACGTTTCGACTTGGTTTGTAAAGAGGGTGGCTGACCGGACTTGAACCGGCGACCCCCAGATCCACAATCTGGTGCTCTAACCAACTGAGCTACAACCACCGTAAGAGCCGTGCAACGATCGGCCGAGTGCGTCCCGAATCACAGCCCCCAAACGCGAACCGGCGAGCAGTCATCGCGGCCAATCGTTCTCCTATCCGTCCTAAATTACCACGAAAGATGCGGCCAGCAAAGCCCTTCTCGGAGAGGGTTTTGCCAGCGCCTCCTACCTTACGCCGGTGTGCCCAAACACCCGCGCGCTGGCGGCCCAAGATTCGCCTTGGTCCGGCAGGGCGATGGACGTACTATGCCGCCCCTTCGATACCAGCGGCTATCGACGGCAACGGTCTTACAAATATCATGCTCTCCAGGCCGCCAGCCAGGGCAAGCGAAAGCAGAAATCCTCTGCCCGATGCACACTCGGCGGCGAAGGGGGTTTGGTCAGCACTTGTCGCTATGGTTTTTCGGATCCCGAACATTGCCTGCTGAGAATCGGTTCGAACGTCTCTGTCCGCTTTTGCCCCTTGCGTCGGCCCAGCGGGCCATCGTCGTGGCCGGATGCTGTGCGATGGCGTACACGCAGTTGACCACGTCGCCGGCGACGGTGCAGTTTGCGCGCTCGATGGGGGCCACCGGCCTGCACATCGGCATCCTGGGCGCGCTGCCGATGGGCCTGGTCTGCGTGCAGTTGCTCGCGGCGGTGGCGGTGCAGCGGCTGCGTCGTCGCAAGCCCCTTTGGCTGGCCGTTTCTTTGGTGCAGCGGACGATTTTTTTGCCCGCCGCGCTGGGACCCTGGCTGCTGCCGCAAGTCGACGACGAGATTTGGATCTGGACGCTGTTGGCGCTGACGGCCCTGAATCATGCGATGCTCCACTTCGCCACGCCGTTGTGGTTGTCGTGGATGGGCGATTATTTGCCGCACAAAGGATTGAATCGCTTCTGGGGCCTGCGCTACTCCTCCCAACAATGGACAGCCGCCGTGGCCTTGCTGGCCAACGCGCTGTTCTTTTTCAAGAGCGGCGTCGACGTGCGCGGCGCGTTTGCGGCCATCATCACGCTCGGGGCCGTGCTGGGCGTCAGCGACATCCTGCTTTTTCTGCGCGTCGAGGAACCGCCGCTGCGCCGCGCCGCCAGGTCCAAGCTGTGGGACGCTCTGACCGGGCCGTTTCGCCAAAGTGACTATCGCGGATTCATCTTCTATTCCTGCTTCTGGAACCTGGCCGCCATGGTCGGCGCGCCGTTCATCAGCATGTATCTGCTCGAGTACGTGGGCATGGATCTGTTTCACGTGCTGCTGCTGTGGACCGTCTCGTGGGTCGGCGGCGCGCTACTGTCCAATCACTTGGGACAATGGGCCGAACGCTACGGCCAGCGGCCCGTGCTGATACTGTGCACCGCATTCAAGAGCATCAACATGATCGGTCTGTTGCTCTGCCCGGCCGATCCGACGATCGCATTTCTGATCCTGGCGCCGGTGTTCATGATCGACGCGTTTCTGAACGCGGGGATCGCGATTGCCAACAACGGATTCTTGATCAAGAATTCGCCGCGCGAGAATCGCACGATGTTCGTCGCCGCCGGAACCGGGTTCGCCGGAATGGTGGGGGGTGTTGCCTCGATTCTGGCTGGCGCCGGCATCGCCGCGACCGCCGACTGGTCGTGGGTGTTTCACGGCACGCAGTACGTCAACTTTCACGTGCTGTTCGCCGCCAGCATGGTGCTGCGGCTTGTTTCGGCCGTGCTGGCCACGCTAGTTTGCGAACCTAGTTCGGCTCACGCGCGGGTCGTGGCCGGTGAGCTGTTGTTGGCCACGCGATTGCGCCTACAATCGCTCCACGTGGGCTTTGCGCGGCGTCGCGATCCTCGGCCGCCGGCTCCCAACATACGCCCGCCGTGGGAGTCGACCGAGGCGAACACGCCGCCGGAGTCGCCCACGCGCCGCGTCGCGTAGCCGCGTGCTGAGACATGGGACAGGCGGCGCGCGAATTGACGATTCGGTTCAATGGCTGCCGGTGTCGTAGCGCATGATCAGAATCGTGGAGGTCAACACGATCGCGGCGCCCACGAGCGAGAGCGGGCTGAGGCTTTCGCCGACGATGGTAAAGGCAAACAGCACGCCGAAGACCGGCACCAGATAGAGCGAAGCCGAGGCCACCGTGACACTCAGATGTTCCAACACGTAGAAGAACAACAGCATCGAGGCCCCATACATGAACACGGCCAAAAAACCGAACGCGAGCCAGCCGTTGCTGTTTAACGACGTCAGGGCCTGGACGTCGAACGGTTCAGCCCAAACCAGCAGCGGCAAGCTGGCCAACGATGCGGTGATGTAGCTGAAGATCAGGATCTCGACTTCGCCGAATCGTGCCAGCAATCCCTTGCAGTACACGTTGTAGAACGACGAGCCGCAGCAGCCGACCAGGATCAGCAGATTGCCCAACAGGAAACTCTGTTGCAGCAGCGCGCTGTCTTGCAGGTCGTTGACCGACATCATGAACACGCCCAGCAGGCCGACGCCCAGGCACAGCGCGCGCAGGCCGGTCAGCCGTTCGCCGAGCATGATCGAAGCCAATACGGCGCTAATGACCGGGATCAACAGGTTCAGAATCGCGCCGTTGGACGCCTTCGATTTACTCACCCCCCAAGTCATGCCGAGTTGGGCAAACACCTGTCCGCCGACGCCGGCAATGGCGAACTTCCACCAATCGCCCCAGGTCGGCCGAAGCCGCCGGGGGTTTCGCCGCCGCTGCCAGACGAGAATGGGAATCAACAGCAGGGTCGTGACGTAAAACGGCAGGAAGGTGATCGCGATCGGCCCCAAATGCGGCGCGCCTTCGCTGCCGGGCCGCTCCAGGATTTTCACCGCGGTGCCCTGCCCGGCCCACATCAAGGTCGTTAGCGCCAGCAGGAACAGGTACCACCAGCTTACGGCGTGCGTCGCGCGAGGCGTTTCTGCGGGACGTTCCATTGGGGTTAGGGCTCCACGACCACGATGCCAAAACGGTCGGCGCCCATCGAGCTACCGCGGAACACGTAGGCGTCGATACCCGTTGCCGCTCGGTAGGCCTCGACGATGCGCTCGAGCGCGTCTTCGGCATCGGCGCGGCCCAAAATGGCCACCGTCCCGCCACCGCCGCCGCCGGTGATCTTCGCGCCGAAGATGCCCCGCTCGGGCCCTTGCTCTCGGGCCAGCGCCACCAGCAGGTCGGTCTGGTCGCAGCCCAGCCCGGTGTCGGTGTACGCTTCGTGCGATTGATACATCAGCTCGCCCATCAACAACGCGCCGCTGGGCGTGTGCGCGTCGTTCATGCCGCGGGCCAGTTCGGCAAAAAGTTGCACCCGATGATTCTCTTCGACGGCGTAACGCGTGCACGCCCGCACGCGATAGTTCACTTCGGGCCGGATCTTGGTAAACGGGTCGACGTGGACCTTAATCAACGGCAGCACCGCGCTGCCTGTGATTTCCGCCGGAAGTCGCTCTTCGTACGTGCTGAAGCTTGAGGGGGGCAGATTCGCCAGGTAGCCGTCGAATCGCAAATCGGTCCAGCGCGGAATTTTCGCCGCCGCGTCGAACTCCACCGCGAGGCCTTCCCAATCGCAGATCAACTTGTAGCCGATGAAGGCCGCCGCGCGGGCCGCTTCGTATTCCACGCCGCTGACCTGGTGTCGCACGCCCGAATCGAGACCCCAGCACGCCAGCCCCGCGGGGAGCCGCACCAGGGGCTGCGGAATGCAGCTCTGGCATATCAGCGGCAACACGTAGCCTTCGTCGCCCAGCACCACGGCAATCTGGTCCATGATGCCGCAGGCGCTTTCGGCGATCACGTTTTCGACCCATTGGCAGGCTTCGGCCAGCTCGACCCCCGCCAACTCGATGCCGTATGCCCGGGCCGCCGCCTTCATCACGGCCACTTCCACGGCGGCCGACGAGCTGACGCCCTTGTTGAGCGGCACGTCGGAATGCACCAGAACGGTCATTCCGCCGCGAACCTGTTCGTCAAAGTGCTCCTTCAGCCAGGTGAAGACGCCCAACACGTAGGCCGTCCAACGGACTCCCACGTCGCGATTCACCAGTGCTCGCACCTGGTCCTGATCGGTAAGTTCCGCCAACGAATGTTCCACCCGCTCTTGCCAGCCGTGCTCGCGCATTTGCGGATTGATCAGCACGATCGTTTCGTCAGGCCGCCGCTGGGCCGCAGCCCAAGTCGCCTCGCGTATCGTGGCTTCGAACACCATCCCACCGGTGTAGTCGTCGTTGCCGCCCATCAAGTCGAGCCGGCCCGGGGAGCGGGCAATGTAAATCGGCCGTTCGCGGACAAACAACTCTCGCCGGTCGCGCAGCGAGCGCACGGCGGTTTCAAAATCGCTCATGCCAGCGCCTCGATGCTGCTCAACAGGTATTCGATCGCTTGCGGCGTCAGCCGCGGATGGATCGGCAAACTGACGTACTTGTGAAACAACGCTTCGGTCCGCGGACACTCGCCTTCGCCGTGTCCCAGCTTGCGAAAGGCCGAGGTCAGGTGGATCGGCATGTAGTGCGACCAGACCTTGATTTGATAGCGGGTGTAGAGCTCCCACATGAAATCTTCTTTGTTCAACTTGAAGGCCGGCTCGACCAGCACGCAAAACACGTGATAGACGTGGGTGCAGTCTGGCGCCACGTAGGGCATGCCCAGCCCGGCAATCCGCGAGAGCCGCTGGCGGTACTCGGCGGCGATTTCCTGCCGGCGGCGGTTGAATTGATCGAGCTTGCGCAATTGCACCAACCCGACGGCCGCCTGGGCATCGGTCAGGCGGAAGTTGTAGCCGACCTCAGCGAAATCCAACAGCCAGTAGCGTTTGCCCATCGGCCGCACGCTCTCGTCGATCGGCAGGTATTTGCCCTTGGGGTCGTAGGTCAAGCAGCAGAGCGAGCGATACGAGAGCATCCGCTCGTAAAGAGTCGGGTCGTTGGTGGTTACCAGGCCTCCTTCTCCCAGCGTGGTCATGTTCTTCTGTTGATGGAAGCTGAACACGCCGATGTCGCCCAACGCGCCGGCCTTGCGCCCCTTGTAGGTTGCGCCGGCTGCGTGGGCGCAATCCTCGACGATGCGAATGCCGCGCGGCCGGGCCACTTCCAGCAGGCCGTCCATGTCGCAACACTGGCCGTACAGATGGACCGGCAAAATCGCCTTGGTGCGCGGCGTGATTTTGCGGGCGACTTCGGCCGGGTCAAGATTCAGCGTGCGCGGGTCGACGTCGGCAAACACGGCTTTGGCCCCCCGCGCGGCGATGGCATTGGCCGTCGAGATCCAGCTCAAGGGGGTGGTAATGACTTCATCCCCCGGCCCGACCTCGCATGCGATCATCGCCAGTTCCAACCCGGTGGTGGCCGAAGTGACGCCCAGTGCGTGTTTCGTGCCGCAGTAAGCGGCAAACGCCTCCTCGAACGCCTTGACTTTTGGCCCGCAGGAGGGCGCGGAGTTTTTCAACACCTCCAGAAGCGCCGCGGCTTCTTCTTCGCCGTAAATCGAGCCGTGGTTGAATTCGAGTTCGTAGAGAGCCTTAGGCAATTGCATGCAACGCCCTTTCGATGACTTGTCGGCAAGTGGGAACCGGAGTGCGACAGTATTGCCGCAGGCGCTCGGTGACGAGAAAATCGTCCTGGCCGCGCGGTGCTCGACCGGGGACGGGTGTGTTCTGGGCCACGATCAAGTCCGGATCGCGGCCCAGGCCCTGGGCGATGGCGCGGGCCAGGTCGTAGCGCGACATTTTATCGCTGGCCCCGACGTGAAAAATGCCGGTGGCGTCGCGGCGCGGCGTCAGTTCGAGCAGAAATTCGCACAGAGTGCCGATGTCGATCGGATTGCGAAACTCGAACGTGGGCGTGACGATGGGGTTTCCGGCCTGCAGGTTGCCGATGACTTTTTCCAGATACGAATTGCCCCCGGCTAACGCGCTGCGCCCCAGCACCAGCGAAAGCCGCACGATCGCGGCCGAGGGGAGTAGCTCGGCAATCGCCTTCTCAGCGAGGGCCTTCGTCTCGCCATACCAGTTGAGCGGCGTGGGCGGATCGTGCTCGTAATAAATGTGCTTCGTGCCGTCGAACACCGCGTCGGTCGAGGTGTACAGCAGCCGGGCCCCCAAGCGGGCACACTCGCGAGCCACGTGCAACGCCCCCTGGACGTTGATCTGCTCGGCCAACGCGTGCTCGCGCTGGCAGCGGTCGATGTCCGACAGCGCAGCCAGGTGCGTGACGAACTCGGGCCGGGCCTGGTCGAACGCGGCGCGCACGCTGGCCGGATCGGTGATGTCGACGGCCAGCGCGTTGGGCTGGGCCGGCGGCCGGCGGGCCGCGGCGATCACTTCGAAATCGTGCGCGGCGGCCAGCGCCCAGCGCGAGCCGACGAATCCGCTTGCCCCGATAATCAACAGCCGCGATCGCATGCGTCGCTCCCCACTTCGCCCCGCCCCGCGTGCTAGCGCTTGGCGCGCTCGGCGGCCACCAGCTCCATCGCCCGCCACGCCCGCAACGGCATGTCGGTTTGGATCGTGTCGATCCCCCACTCGATCGCCTGGCGATAGCCTTGCAGGGTGACGTTGAAGGGGGCGTCGGCGAACACCTGGATGCCGGCCGCGTGGCAGTGTTCGATGTAGGCTCTTGAGAGCACGTTCCAGCGCGTGTCGACCGCGTAGGGCTTCAAGCCCGCGGCCAGAGCGTCGACTTCGGCCTGTGAACTGACGCCCGGCATCCCGCGAATCCGCGCGTCGACCTGCTTGAGTTTTTCCAGGTAGCCCGCGCCTTGATAAACTACCGTCCGCTCCGTGAGTCCATGCCTGGCCACGGCCGCGGCCAGGGCTTCGGGCGGAATATCCTTGGCGTCGAAATACAGGCTGACGCCCGCGGGTACCGTTGAGAGAAACTCTTCGAGGGTTGGAACCCGCGTGCCGGCGAACGGCCGCGAAAACCAACCGCCCGCGTCGAGGCCGCGGATGGTCTCGTCGCCGGCCTGACGGATCGCGCCGCTGCCGGTGGTGGTGCGATTAAGTTGCCCGTCGTGCAGCAAGAAAAACGTGCCGTCGCGCGAGGGGCGCACGTCGAACTCGACGAAATCGGCGTGCAGGCGAAAGGCCTTGTCGAAAGCCGGCAGCGTGTTTTCGGGCGCATAGCGCGAAGCCCCGCGGTGGCAGGCGATGTGCACCGGCCGCGACGGGATCTGCTGGTTCAACACATGCGCGATGATTTCTTCGGGCAAGTCGGTTTGCACGTAATCGACGCCGTCGGACAAGACCTTGTCCCAGTATTTGGGCTGGTCCCACTGGCCCAGGACGTTGGCCTGCACCTTGATGCCCCGGGCGTGAAACTCGCGACAAATCTCGGGGGTCGTTTCGCCGGCGGCGATTTCCACGGCGGCCGGCCGCAAGTCGGCCAACCAGGGTCCGAAACCGTCGGTGGTCTGCCAGGCGGGCATCACAGCGACAGTGCCGTTGGAAA
>JBGQKM010000238.1:0-9330 GCA_041499515.1 Planctomycetia bacterium
CTAGGCGTGGGGCCCGTACGGGTTCTGTGCCGTAGTTAACGTGTTAAGTGCACCGCCTGGGGAGTATGCTCGCAAGGGTGAAACTCAAAGGAATTGACGGGGGCCCGCACAAGCGGTGGAGCATGGGGTTTAATTCGATGGTACACGAGGAACCTTACCAGGGCTTGACATGTGCGTGAATGTCTGTGAAACCGGGCAGCCCCGCAAGGGGCGCGTACACAGGTGCTGCATGGCTGTCGTCAGCTCGTGTCGTGAGATGTCGCGTTAAGTCGCTGAACGAGCGAAACCCCTGTCCTTAGTTGCCAGCGGGTCATGCCGGGGACTCTAAGGAGACCGCCGGTGTCAAACCGGAGGAAGGTGGGGACGACGTCAAGTCATCATGGCCTTTATGCCCAGGGCTGCACACGTGCTACAATGGCGCGTACAAAGGGACGCAACCCCGCGAGGGCAAGCAAATCTCAAAAAGCGCGCCCCAGTTCGGATTGCAGGCTGCAACTCGCCTGCATGAAGCCGGAATCGCTAGTAATCGCGGGTCAGCATACCGCGGTGAATGTGTTCCTGAGCCTTGTACACACCGCCCGTCAAGCCACGAAAGTGGGGGGTATCCGAAGTCACTGAGGTAACCGCAAGGAGCCAAGTGCCGAAGATAAACTCCGCGATTGGGACTAAGTCGTAACAAGGTAGCCGTAGGGGAACCTGCGGCTGGATCACCTCCTTTCTAAAGGATTCCTGCTGCGTTGGTGGCGACGCCAACCAGTTAGAATTGTGGAGATAGTTCTTGTGTCTGGACGGAGGTCAGTTAGCGAGCTCACGCTCGACTAGCAAACTACTGAATTGAAAAGTAAGGACCCGCCCGGGAATAGCCAAACCCGGGTCGGGTCCTTTTTTTGCGCGCCAATCGTCGCTCCTCTCGTTTGACACGGTACCTGTACATATGTATCATAACCGCTTGCGGCTTGGCAGCGCCCCGCATCACGCCCTGCTAAGCCGCCAGCGGATCGCATCCGATCGCGGGCTACTACCGACCAATGCCCCCACGCCGACCCATCGTGATCGCCTATCACCTCGTCTGGACCGCCTACGGCACCTGGCTGCCCAACGACCCGCGCGGCAGCGGCTCGCAACGCGTGGCGGCTCCCCTTTTGGCCGCACTCGGCGGGCCGCACTACGGCCGCCGCGCGGTGCAACCAGCGCCACGGATCGTCCGCGATTTCTACGACCGCGCGGTACAGCGGTTGGTGTTTCCGGTGATCCGCTTCAACTCCGACCAGATCCAAATCATCGCCGATGGGCTGGCCGATGCCATTCAAGCGCACCACTACACCTGCTACGCCTGTGCCCTCATGCCCGACCACATCCACGTCGTCATTCGCAAACACAAACACCGCGCCGAGCAAATGATCCTCAATCTGCAGGCCGCCTCCCGCTTGCGGCTTAGCAGCAGCTCCGCCGTACCGCCCAACCATCCCATCTGGACCCTGGCCGGCTGGCGGCGCTTTCTCGACTCTCCTTCCGCCGTGCGCAGCGTGATCCGCTACGTCAACGATAACCCCGCGAAAAACCGCAATCCGCCACAGTCGTGGCGCTTCGTCTCCCAATACGACGGCTGGCCCTTCCGCCCCAATCGTCCCCACTGACAATCCCCGCCGCTTGCGGCTTAGCATGCGCCCTGGAAATGCCACCGGGCCTCAGAACTCGGGCAGCGCGTCGACGATTCTCGCCGTCTCGATGCTGACTCGCACGACCTGCCCGACGAGCCGGACGATGTATTCGGAGTCATCGGCCCGGTTGGGGTCGCTGCGGATGCCGCTGCGCTTGTCCTGGCTGATTTGATATTGATCGATCACCCATTCCAACGCGCTGCGGTTGCCGAGGCGGTACCGGAACGTCTCGGGCGGAATGCCGGCCAGGGTCAGCGAGGGGTTGACGGTCAGAGCGGTCTTGTCCTTGTTGAGCTTCATCTTCTCGACGTGGTACGACAGCGGCACTTTGGCCGCTTCGATCCAGTCCAGCGGCCAGCTCCTGCCCGGCGGCGCTGAAGGCCTTGAAATCGGGGGCCAGCGGGATGCGGGGCAGCTCGCGTTTGAGGTTATCGGCAAACTTTTCGCGATATCCGGCGTGGTGCAGCAAGCCGTATGGCCCCCCGCAACGTCGGCGCGGCGGGCACGTCCCACCACCGATCATCCCCGCCGCTTGCGGCTTAGCATGCGCCCTGGAATTACCGCCGGGGCTCTGTTAAGTTGCGTGTTTGCTTTTGCCCCGCGTTGCACTCCGATACGACTGACCATGATCGCCGCCAAACAATCGATTGCCGGGGTCACGCCTGCCGAAACGCGGGAAGCGACCGTGATGACCGTTTTTCCGACGCTCTCCGCCACCGCGCCGGGCCGGCTGATCGGGCGACTGTGCCGGATTCAGGCCGGTTTCGGCTTTTTCAACCTCGGAAAACTTTTTGCCTTGCTGCTGATTCCCTTTGCCATCGGGCTGTTCGCGTTCATGCTGGCGCCCGGCGTGATCCGCCGCTATCGGCTGACGAATCGCCGCGTCGTGGTGCAAAAGGGCCTGCGGAAAATCGACGAACGTTGGGTCGACTTCGATCGCTTCGACACGATCGACATCGAAATCCTGCCCGGCCAGCAGTGGTATCCGGCCGGCGAACTGATCTTTCGTCGCGGCCCGATCGAAACCTTTCGCCTCTCGGGCGTATCACGGCCCGAAACGTTTCGCCGCACCTGTCTGGCGGCACGGCAAGGCTATCTCGGAGCGCGCGGACGCCGGTAAGCGACTGTCGTCGCTTTCAGCACGCGCCGGTCACGCGCCGGCCAACTCGTCCAGAATCATTCGCAGCGCCTCGGCTGAAGTGGCCGCCGGCAGCGACGCCAAATCCTGGGCTTGTTCGGCCGTTTGAGACGGATCGAGCGGCAGATGAATGAATGCCGCCCGAGTCTTCAGCGCCATGCGCTCGGCCAAATAGCACGAGAAATACAAAGTCGCGTTACACAAATACGTGCCGGCGTGGTACGAAATCTGGGCCGGCACCCCCGCCTCGCGCAACCGCACGGCCCAGGCGCCCAGCGGCAGGGGGCTGCGATAGGCGATTGGGCCCCCTTCGACCAGCGGCCGAAATTGATCGGGCGACTGGGTGCTCGAGCCGCCCACGTTCACCGCGATCGCCTCGAGCTGAATCCGCGTCGAGCCCGGCGCCTGGCCCAAGTGCAGCGCGTAATCGTATTCGGCTCGCAAATCGTTGGCCAATTTCTCTTTCACGGCGGCGAAATCGACCGGATAAAGCCGCGTCGTGATCGCGGGCTCGCTGGGCATTGCTTGCGTCAATTTCACCAATGTCAACCAACTCGAATTGGCCTTCCAGCGATCATAGGGTTCGAAGGCGGTGATCAAGACAGAAGTCATACGCGTTGCGTTCGCCCGCCAACTACAACGTGGTACTTGCCTGGCCACGATGGCTGCTATCAATCGTAACTTTGTTGCCACTCCTTGCACAACCGGCGCCGGCCCGCGGCGCTCCGGCGATTTCGCGTCTGGCCCAACTCGGGTTTCTGCTGGGGACACGGTTTACAGGTTTCGCGGAAAAGGCATAATCGTGACTAGATCCCGTCCCGGCCCAACTCGATGGTGGTTTGTTTTATGAGTACTGCCGCCAACCCCGCCTTGCCCACGCGCCTGGTTTCGCTGGATGCCTATCGAGGATTGACGATGCTGGCGATGGCCTCCGGCGGGCTGGGCCTGCATCGGGTCGCGCAGAGTTTCCCAGACAGTCCATTCTGGCAGGTCGTTGGTTATCAGTTCGAACACGTCGAGTGGGTTGGCTGTGCGCTGTGGGATTTGATCCAGCCCTCGTTCATGTTCATGGTCGGAGTGGCGATGGCCTATTCCTGCGCCGGTCGGCAGGCCCACGGACAATCGTATGGCCGCATGCTCGCGCATGCCGCGGTGCGCGCCGTCGCCCTGATCCTGCTGGGCATTTTCCTGCGCTCCGACGGCAGGTCTCAGACCCATTTCACGTTCGAAGACGTGCTGACGCAAATCGGGCTGGGATATTTCTTTTTGTTCTTGCTGTGGAACCGCTGGGCCAGTTTTCAGTTTTTCGTGGCTCTGGCGATCCTGGCAGGCTACTGGTGCTACTTTTACTACTATCCGCTGCCGGGGCCCGATTTCGATTACGCCACGGTCGGGGTCCCTGCCAACTGGCCCCATCTGGAAGACATCGCCGCGCACTGGGACAAGAACACCAATGCCGCGGCGGATTTCGACGTCTGGTTCTTGAATCTCTTTCCACGCCCCAAGCCGTTCGCATACAACGGCGGCGGGTATTTGACCCTGAGCTTCGTTCCCTCGCTGGCCACGATGATCTTCGGCCTGCTCTCGGGCGAGTTGCTGCGCAGCCAGCGCAGCGATCGGGCGAAATTCTTGTGGCTGGTCGTCGCCGGACTGGTCGGGCTGGGCGCGGGCGAGCTGTTGCAACAAACCGGCGTGTGCCCGATCGTCAAACGCATCTGGACGCCCAGTTGGACGCTGTTCAGCACCGGCTGGACCTGCCTGATTTTGGCCGGCTTCTTCGGCGTCGTCGACGTTCTCAAATTCCGCCGATGGACGTTCCCCTTGGTGGTCGTGGGCATGAATTCGATCGTCATGTATTGCATGGAAGAGCTCAGCCACGGCTGGTTTCAACGCACGCTGAAAACCCATTTTGGCGGGCGCATTTTCGAACTGCTCGACAAACCCTACGAACCGTTCGTGGCGCGCGCCTGGGTGCTCTTGGCCATGTGGTTGGTCTGCTACTGGTTGTACCGGCGGAAGATTTTTATCCGGATCTAGCTGGCATCCGTTGCTGGCTGTTTGACTTGAAGCCGGGCGGCCCAATCATTTCGAAAAGAATTCCGAACCCCCAGGTGTTTCCCTTGGACAAGACCGAAACCAGGCCGCTTCCGCAGCGGCCCCGTTTGCGTCGTGTGGAGAGTTTTCCGATCAGCGAGGCCGGCGGCGAAATCGTTTTCGCGTTGCGCGATTCCGAGGGTTTTTCCGGCTCGATCGTGCTGCCGTACGCCGCGGCCGTGTTGGCCTCGTTCATGGACGGCTCGCGCACGCTCGCCGAAATCCAAGCGCAATTTCAGCGGCAATTCCACCATCCGGTGGCGCTGGCGGATGTCGAAAAACTCGTGGGCGAGCTGGACGACCGCCTGTTACTCGACACCGAGCGGTTTCGGGCCCGATGGAAGACCGAAATCGAAAACTATCTCAACAGCCCGGTCCGTCCCGCGGCGCACGCCGGCAGCGCCTATCCCGACGAACCCCAGGCCCTGCGAGAGCAATTGGCCGCGCTCTTCACCGGCGAAAAAGGGCCCGGCGCGCCGGCCGAATCGACCGATCGAGCCCGCTCCAACCGGCTGTGCGGCGTCATGAGCCCGCACATCGACTTGCACCGTGGCGGGACGGCCTTTGCCTGGGCCTACAAACGCGTGATCGAAGAGAGCCCGGCCGACCTGTTCGTGATCTTCGGCACCGCGCATAATCCGATGAACCATTTGTTCTCGGTGACGCGCAAACATTTCGAAACGCCCTTGGGCACCGTCGAAACCGATCGCCAGTTCGTGTCCAAGCTGGCGGCCAAACTCGGCGCCGCGCCGGCCGGCCACGAACTGGATTTGTTTGGCGACGAATTGGCCCACCGTCAGGAACATTCGATCGAGTTTCAAGTCGTGTTTCTGCAATACCTGCTGGGAGGTCGGCGGCCGTTCAAGATCGTGCCGGTCCTGACCGGTTCGTTCCACGAGTTCGTGGCCCAAAACGCTTCGCCGGCCGGTTCGCCGCAAGTGGCCGCCTTCGTGTCGGCGATGCAGCAGACCGCCGCGGAATATTCCGGCCGGATCTGCTACATCAGCGGGGCCGATCTGGCCCACATCGGCCAGCGTTTCGGCGACAGCGCTTTCTTGAATGCCGAGCGGTTGAAAGAGCAGGCCGAAAACGACCGCCAACTGTTGGAAACCGCCTGCCGAGCGGACGCCGACGCCTTCTTCCAACACATCGCCCAACAGCAGGACCGCAACCGGATTTGCGGCCTTTCGCCGACCTATACCATGCTGCAAGTCATGCGGCCCGGCCGGGGCGAACTGCTCAAGTATGACCAGGCCGTCGAACTCGACGGCACCGCGTGCGTCAGTTTCGCCAGTTTGGCGTTTTATCACGAGTGACCGGCTCGCAAGTTCTCAGATTCGCCAGGCAAGCTTTCCCTACCCTGCCATTTCCTTTAAAATCCGGGCTAAAGAAATCTCATCCTGGAATTGGCATTGCGAGCGACGGTTTTCGTGAACGCAAGTAAAATACACATTATCGGCATGGGAGACGACGGGCTGGCCGGCGTCACCTCGGCGGCCCGGCAACTGGTCGAACAGGCCCAGCTCATCATCGGCGCCGAAGCGACGCTCTCCAAACTTCCGCCGCTCAAGAGCGAGCGGCTGGTGGTGGGAAATAACTTGGAGGAGGCGATCGAACGGATTTCCCGGGCCGGCGACAAGCGAATCGTGGTGCTCGCCTCGGGCGATCCGCTGTTCTACGGCGTGGCTCGGTATCTTTGCGACAAGCTGGGCAAAGACCGTTTCGACGTCGTGCCGCACGTCAGCAGCATGCAATTGGCGTTTGCCCGCGTCAAGGAAAGCTGGGAAGAAGCGTTTCTGACCAATCTTGCCAACCGGCCTTTGGACCAGGCGATCGAGAAGATTCGCGTTGCAGGCAAGGCCGGGCTGTTCACGAGCGACACGTGTCCGCCGAAGGCCGTGGCCCAGGCGCTGCTGGACCGGCGGATCGATTATTTTTCGGCCTACGTCTGCGAAAACCTGGGATCCCCGGATGAGCGCGTCACGCAGGGCGAGCTGGCGGAAATCGCGACCCAGGATTTTTCGCCCCTCAATGTGATGGTGCTGGTCCGCCGCCCCAACGTGCCCGATCGCCCCAGCGAGGCGATCGGCCGGCGATTGTTCGGCAACCCTGACGAAGCTTTTTTGCAATCCAAGCCGAAGCAGGGGCTGCTCACGCCCGCCGAGGTTCGCTCGATCGCCCTGGCCGAAATGGACTTGGGCCCCACGAGCACCGTGTGGGATATCGGCGCCGGCAGCGGTTCGGTGGCCATCGAGGCGGCGCAAATCGCCTCGGGCGGCACGGTGTATGCCATCGAAATGGACCCCGAGGATTATCAACTGATCACGGCCAATGCTGAGCGTTTCGGCGTGACCAACCTGGTAGGTCTGCTCGGCCGGGCTCCCGAGGCTTGGAAAGATTTGCCCGATCCCGACGCCATTTTTGTTGGCGGCAGCGGTCGAGAAATCAGCCGCGTGGTGGAACTGGCCTACCAACGGCTGCGGCCCGGCGGACGGCTGGTGGCCAACGTCGGCAGTATCGAAAGCGTGTCGGCCGTCCACCAAACGCTCGCGCGCCTGGCCAAAGACGTCAGCGTGTGGATGATCAATGTCGCCCGCGGCAACTACCAGCTTGAGCGAGTGCGTTTCGAAGCCCTGAATCCCACCTTTCTGTTGGGCGTCGTGAAAAGCAGCGACAAAGGTCCCAAAAACTCGAAAGGCCAGAAAGCATCGTCGTGAGCACAAGCGAGTATCCTCAACTCGACGTGATCGCCGTTGGCGCGCACCCCGACGACGTCGAGATCGCTTGCGGGGGCACGCTGGCCAAACTTGTCCAGCAAGGCTACAAAGTCGGCATCGTCGATCTGACCGACGGCGAACCGACGCCCGGATCGCCGGGTCCGGAGGTTCGCCTGGCGGAGGCGAAAAAGGCGGCCGAGGCTTTGGGCGTCCAGGTGCGCGTGCAGCTCGATCTGCCCAATCGCCGCCTGTTCGACACGTTCGAAGCCCGCGTGGCTTTGGCCAAGGAGTTCCGCAAATACCGCCCGCGACTCGTACTCGGTTTCGGCGACAAAACGCCGCTGGCCTCGCCCGACCACTGGCAAGCCATGCAAATCACCGATGCCGCGGTCTTTTATTCCCGGTTGACCAAGTGGGACGAACACTTCGATCACCTGCCGGTGCACACCATCGCGGCGCAGCTCTACTACACGCTCGGCTTCGGCACGCTCCAGTTGCCCCAGGCGGCCGGCCACCTGGTGGTTGACATCAGTGGCGCGATTGACGCCAAGTTGAAAGCCGTCCGCTGCTATGCCACGCAGTTCTCGAAAGCCAAGGAGTTCATCTTCGAGCGCATTCGCGCAGCGGCCATGCACGACGGCACCGCCGCCGGCTACGATGCCGGCGAACTGTTCGCCACCACGCGAACGCTCGGCACTCGCGACCTGATCCACTTTCTCTTCGGCCAAACCCCGGCCGACGAACCGCGCAAGCCGGAAGTGCGCTAACCGTGCGCCGCCTCGACCGCGCGGAATTGCCGCAGCGCGGCGAGCACCGCTTCGAGATCGGCCGGCAGCGGCGCGACGAATTCCAACGGCTCGCCCGAGATCGGATGGCGGATCTTCAGGCGCCGCGCGTGCAAAGCCTGGCGATCCAACAGGACGGTCTCGTCGGACAAATCGCGGCTGATTTCGCCGCGCGTGATGAGGGCGCGGCCGCCGTACAAACGATCGCAGAGCACCGGACAGCCGATGCTGGCCAGGTGCAGCCGGATCTGATGCGTGCGGCCCGTCTTGGGCAACACCTTGATCGCCGAATAACCGTCAAAACGTTCGGCCACTTCATAAAACGACTGGGCCTCGCGGCTGGTCGAGTGGTCGCGGCGGATCGCCATTTTCTCGCGCTGATAAGGGTGGGCGCCCACCGGCAGATCGATCAGATCGCGGTCGCAATTGGGCACGCCGCTGCACACCGCGAAATACTCCTTCTCCACCGTGCGACTCTCGAACTGCCTGGCCAACTGCATGTGGACCAGATCCGTCTTGGCCACCACGATCACCCCGCTCGTATCGCGATCCAGCCGGTGCACGATGCCGGGTCGCGTCGGTCCGCCGGCGGTACTCAAATGGTCGAAGTGAAACTGCAGCGCCGCGGTCAAGGTGCCGGCCCAATGTCCCTTGGCCGGGTGCACGACCATGCCCGGCGGCTTATGGATCGCCGCGATTTGGTCGTCTTCGTAGAGAATCTCAAGCGGAATGTTCTCCGGCTGGGGGCCTGCACGCGAGAGCTCGGGCAGCACGATCGTGATTCGCTCGCCCGCGTGCAAGCGGTAGGCCGCCTTGACGCGATTGCCATCCACCTTCACGCCGGCGGCGTTAATGATCTTGCGCAGCGACACGCGGCTGTAATCGGAAAACTGCTGGGCCAGAAACCAATCGAGCCGCGCGCCGGCTTTTTCGAC
>JBGQKM010000239.1:0-9295 GCA_041499515.1 Planctomycetia bacterium
CCGCCTACTGCTATGAACTCCCGAGACGGCTCATAAACGGCCCACGCCTCATATCCACCCGAGTCTGGGATAACCTGAAGCACATGGCCAGTTTCAAATTGAATTTCCAGATCCAATGTTCCTTGACGCAAGCTGACGGACGTCACGACCACGCCGGCAAGACGTTCATTTACGCGAAGAGTAGCATCGACGGGGGACGGCAGGCCAAATTGATGGCCGTCATCCTGATTGGTGACTCGAATTCGGCCACTTTCGACGAGTCGCCAAAGGCACTGCGTCCGCACGGTGACGCTGCCATCAAATACGAATGTCCAACTGAACTCATTCCGTATCGCCTCTTGGAAACGATGCTTGGCGAGCCAATCAAGATCGTTCATTGATTTGCCAGCGATGAGGTGATTGAAAAGAGTGATCGGACCATGTAACAGTAGGCAATGTTCAAGCACTCACGCAACAATCCTACCCAGGGTTTCAATAGATCGCACCCCCTGTCGTGGAGCAGGCTATCGGCAATCGCCCGCCAATTCGAATTTCGAATAAGGACGTTTAACCTCCCTATTTGCCGGATCGCTACGTCCGGGGAAGTCGCCGTGCGGCCGCGAGCCAGACCAGCATTCCCAAACTCTTGCTAACAGTAGGCTCGAACGCTCGGCCGCGAACAGACGCCAATCGCGGCGAGGTTCATTTCCGGCGCGCGTTGACCGGAGCCTCGTCCTCCAGTTCGATTTTCAGCCGGCTTTTGAGCGATCTTGCGATTCGCTCCAAAGTGCCAATCGTTGGGTTGCTGACTAATCCGTTTTCCAAGCGGCTAATCGCCCCTTTGTCGATCCCACTACGACTCGCCAGATCGGTCAGACTCAGTTGGAGTTGCTCGCGCCGCGCCTTGATGCGGACGGCCAACTCCATCACCGCGAGGTAGTCGCCCTGTTGGATCGGTGTCTCGTAGTCTCCACTCGCTATAAGATCCTGCAAGGACGGACGGCTTTGATACTTGGCCCGGATCTGGCGATCGCGTTCGACTTGCTTCGGTAAAGATGAATGGTTTCGTCTAATTCGCTTTTTGCTCATCGCTCGTCACCTTTGCTTTCAGCGCGGCTCAGGTGCCACAAAAGCCGTGATGGGTCGCATCGTCAGCGGATCATGCATGACATGTTCCCACACCACCGCGATGTACCGGCCGCCGGCCGTATATCCAAAGGTAATCTGCTCTCCGCTCGATCTGCTGATTGTCGTGCTGCTATCCCAAGCAAGCAAAACATCTTCAACATCGTCTTGGGTCAGGCCGTGTTCGGCAATGTGCTGGATATTGCCACCAGGATCGTCCGGCAAATCCCAGATGACGTGAACGTCGAACATATCAGCAGCTATCGACCACGTTAGCCGAGGACTGTTGTTATATAATACAACATGCTGCGGAATTGTCAAGCCAAGGTCGCGAGTGCGTCGCCGCGGCGCGCGTAACAGAGCCCGAATTTCGGTAGGGACTTGCATGTGATCGCTTCGCCCAGCCCAGGCTTACGGCAGTGCGGCAGCGATCCGCACAAATCTTCACCGAGCGACTCCCATTAGGGCCGGCATTACCATGAAATGCAGCGCCAGACTCGAAGGCTCCGGCGCCAGCAAACGTTTGGCCGGAAAGACGTTGTTCTCGAGCAGCGTGTGCCCGCTATTGATCTGATTGAAGATTGTCTCGGGGTCGTTGAACATGGCACGAGAGGGAGACACCGGTCCGCATCCGTTTTTGACCGCCCCCCGCTTGTGACTCGCCTCGCGATCCACTAGATTCGGCGCACGCTCAAACGGCGCCTTGCAAATTCTCACCCGGGACTTTTCGCCATGGACAAGCTGATCATCACGCTTACCTGCGACTCGACCATGTCGTATCCCCACAACCCACACAATCCGACGCCCAAGGGTTGGCGGGCCGTGGCCGACGAATATGTGCGCGGGGTCAACGCGGGCGCGGCGATTTGCCACCTGCACGGTCCCTACACGGTGGACAAGGAAATCCAGCCCGACGGCACGAAACTCTCCGATCTCGATATTCCCGGTTGGGCCAAATTGCGCAAAATGATCGAGGACAAGTGCCGGCCGATCATCCAGTACGGCATCGCCAACGGCCGCTTTCCGCAACGCAAGGAACTGATGAAGCAGCAACGGCCCGACATGATCTCGACCTGCTTCAACGCCCACGACGAGTGTTTTGATTATGAGCCGGGCCACGAGCCGGTCGAGCTCTACGGCCTGCACGATCGCGAAGAGCTGAAAGAATATTGCCGTGTCACCGCCAGGCACGGAGTGAAGATCGAGGTCGAGGCGTTTCATTATGGCGGCGTGTGGAACGCGCTGCGGATGGTCGAGCAAAAGCGGCTGAAAAAACCGGTGTGGGTCACGTTCTTTCTCGGCTGGAAAGGGGGCTGCTGGACCCCGCCCACGCTCAAAGCCATGCAGTACATGCACGACCACTTGCCCGAGGGATTCATCTACAATACCAGCGTGATGGATCCCGACGAGCACTGGCGGATCCTGACGATGGCCATCTTGCTGGGCGGGCACGTGCGGGTGGGCATGGAGGACAATCCGTTTTTGAGCCCGGGCGAGTACGCCAAGAGCAATGCGCAACTGGTCGAAAAGATCGTCCGCATCGCCCGCGAAGTCGGCCGCGAGATTGCCACTCCGCAGGAGGCGCGTAAGATGTTGGGGATGAAAAAGTAAACCACGCCGCGAGTTTTCCACTCCGCGCGCCAGGAGCCTGCTTGCGATGGCCCGCATCAACGCCGTCAGCTTTCATAGAAACCCCAGCATCGAAGCGATTTGCCGCACGATCCGCGACTGCGGCTTCGATTCGCTCGAGATTTCGCGGCCGCCGTTCTACGACCAGTTGACGACCCGCGGTACCCGCGCCCTGTTTGCCCGCTGGCTGGCCGAGTTGGGGTTGTCGATGTATGGCTTCGACGCCTGGGTCGAGGTGGATCCCTATGCGGCCGAGGCCGCCACGCTGGCCGGCTTTCGCGACGCGATCGACTTTGCCGCCGATTTGGACTTAGGCATGATCATTACGCACGACGGTTGGAAGCGAACGGTCGGCTCGCGCCGGCCGAGCGAATGCCTGGCGATCTTGATCCCCTATTTCCGCAAACTTTGCGATATGGCCGCCGCTGCCGGCTTGGACGTCGTGTTGGAACCGCATCCCGACACGCTGACGATGGACGACCGTTTTGCCATCGAGTTGATCGACGGCGTGGACCGCGAGAATATCGGCCTGGTGTACGATTGTTGCCATTATGGCGTCGGCCAGCCCGACGGATACGTGCAGGCCATCGAGCGGCTGGGCCGGCGGATTCGTCACGTTCATTTTTCCGACGGCGATCGGGCCACCTATGCGCTGCACCTGCCGCTGGGCGAGGGTGATTTGGATCTGGGGGCGATCGTCGAAGCCTTGAAGCGCGTCGGTTTTTCCGGCACGTTGACCAACGATTTGTATAACTATCCGCTGTTAGAACACGGCGCGCGATACAATGCCGATCGCATCCGCCAGGTCGAACGAGCGTTGCAACTGGCCGATTCGCCGCCGCGCGTGAGCAGGACATGAAAGCCGCCGTCCTTCACCAATTGAAACAGCCGCTGGCGATCGAGGACGTGCCGCTGCCGGTGGTCGGCCCCGACGACGTGCTGGTAGAAACATATGCCTGCGGTATCTGCCGCACCGACTTGCACATCCAGGACGGTTTGGCGTACGTGCCGAGCTTGCCGCATATTCCGGGTCACGAGCCGGCCGGCGTGGTGGCCGCGGTCGGCCAGCGGGTTCGCGACGTGCACGTCGGCCAGCGCGTCGTGCCGCACTTGTTCGTCACATGCGGCCAATGCCGCTACTGCCTTACCGGCCGCGACGCGCAGTGCGCGCAGCTCGCGGGCGTGGTGGGTGTCACGCTGCCCGGCGCCTTCGCCGAATATTTCGTGGCCCCGGCCCGCAATCTGCTCGTAGTGCCAGACGGCGTCGGATTTGACGCCGCGGGCCTGGTCAGTTGCGCGGTCGTCACGGCCGTGCACGCTTATCGCCGCGCGCGGCTGGGCGTGAACGACACCGTGGTCGTGCTGGGCGCCGGCGGCATCGGGTTGATCCTGGTGCAAATCCTCAAAGCGGCCGGAGCCCGCGTGGTTCTGGTCAGCCGCTCCGAGCAGAGCCTGCGGATGGCGGCCGAGTATGACGCCGACTTGATGCTGTTGGCCGATGCCCTGGACAAGGCCGAGCAGATCGCGGCGTTTTCCGGCGGACTGGGGGCCCAGTGCGTTTTCGAGTGCGTGGGCACGGCCGACACGATGCGCTCGGCGGCCGCGTTTGCGGCGCGCGGCGGGCAGATTATCGTGATTGGCGAAGAGCCCCAGTTCCCGGCGATCGACACGATTCAGATTGCCCAGCGGGAGTTGCAGATCATTGGTTCGCGCAACGGTTCGCGGCAGGACGCGGCCGATGCGCTGGCGATGCTCGCCGCAGGCACGATTCGCCCGCCGATCGTGCATCGCGTCGGGCTGGCGGAAATCAACGAAGGTCTCGCGATTTTGCGCAGCGGCCAGGCGCACGGCCGGATCGTGGTGACGGTGAAAGAGAGCTGACAAAACCGTCTCCGGCGGTTGGGTCGAACTTTCTCAGTGTTTTGCCTCGCGGAGTGATGACAATGCAGCGATGGTGTCTTGTCGTTCTGGCGGTCGTCGCGAGTTCCTGGTCCGCGCAGGCCGAGCCGTGGAAACCGGCCGCCGGGCCGCTGATGACCCGCTGGGGCAAGCAAGTGAAGCCCGACGCGGTTTGGGCGGAATATCCGCGGCCACAAATGGTTCGCCGCGACTGGCAGAACCTCAATGGGCTGTGGGAGTTCGATGTGGCGCAGACTGATGAGGCGCCGCCGCTGGGCAAACGGCTCGCCGAGCAGATTCTGGTCCCCTTCCCCATCGAATCGGCCCTGTCGGGCGTGATGCGCAGCGCCGAGCGCGCCTGGTATCGCCGCACATTCGCCGTGCCCCAGGCGTGGTCGGGCCAGCGCGTGCTGTTGCACTTTGGCGCGGTGGATTGGGAATCGACGGTGTGGGTCAATGGCCGGAAATTGGGAACGCACCGCGGCGGATACGATCCGTTTGACTTCGACATCAGCGACGCGCTGCGGCCCACCGGTCCGCAGGAGTTGATCGTTGGCGTCTTCGATCCCAGCGACGCCGGCACGCAACCGCGCGGCAAGCAGGTTCGCAAGCCGCATAGCATCTGGTACACGTCGACCACCGGCATCTGGCAGACCGCCTGGATCGAGCCCGTGCCCGCGGCCCATGTCACGGCGTTGCGGATCGTGCCCGATTTGAAAGCCGGCAAACTGCGCGTGACGGCCAGCGGCACGCCCAAAGCCGCCGGCCGTCAGGTAGAATTTGTGGCCACGGTCGGCGACCAGCGCGTGGCCATGGCCACCGGCGCCGTGGGACAAACGATCGAGCTGACGATTCCCAAGCCACGCGCCTGGAGCCCCGCCGATCCATTCCTGTACGGCCTGACGGTTTCGCTCGCCGGCGGCGATGGCAAGGCCGACACGCTGGAAAGTTACTTTGGCATGCGCGACATCGTGGTGGGCAAGGACGACAAGGGGGTCCAGCGGCTGTTGCTCAATGGGCGGCCTGTGTTCCAGTTCGGGCCGTTGGATCAGGGATTCTGGCCCGACGGACTTTATACGGCGCCGAGCGACGAGGCGCAGCGCTATGACCTGGAAGTCACCCGCCGGCTCGGCTTCAACATGGTTCGCAAGCACGTCAAGGTCGAGCCCGACCGCTGGTATTACTGGTGCGACAAGCTGGGGCTGTTGGTCTGGCAGGACATGCCCAGCGGCGACCGCTCGGTGGACTCAGGCAAGGGCGAGATTCAGCGTACGGCCGATTCGGCCCGGCAATTCGAAACCGAATTGGACCGGCTGGTCGAAACGCACGCCAACCATCCGTCGATCGTGATGTGGGTCGTGTTCAACGAGGGCTGGGGCCAGTACGATACGGTGCGGCTGGCCGAGCACGTCAAGCAGCTCGACCCCTCGCGACTGGTTTGCGGCGCCAGCGGCTGGAACGACATGCCGGCCGGCGACGTCCACGATATCCACAAGTATCCCGGCCCCGCCACGCCCATGCCCGAGGAGCGCCGCGCGGCCGTGCTGGGTGAATTTGGCGGGCTGGGGCTGCCGCTCGTCGGTCACACCTGGCAGAGCGAAAAGAACTGGGGCTATCGCAATCTGAAAAGTCTCGACGAGTTGAACGACGGCTACCGAAAACTTCTCGATGCCCTGCAACCTTTGATCGCCGAACGCGGCCTCAGCGCGGCGGTCTACACGCAAACCACCGACGTCGAAATCGAAGTCAACGGACTGATGACGTACGACCGCGAGGTCATTAAGCTAAAGCCCGAGACGGCCAGGGCGGCGGAGAAATTGGAAGAACCGCGGCCATGAACAAGGTTGGTGGCGGCGAGCCAGGAACACCGGCGTTTGAGATCCATAAGAGCTTCTGACGAAAATACGGGGACTTCTCATGTTCGAAGAAATCAAGGCTTTTCGCGCCAAGCTGGCCGAGGGCCGAGCGTGCCTGGGCGTGGGCATCACGTTTTCCGACCCGGCGGTGAGCGAGGCCATTGGCCGCAGCGCCGATTTCCTGTGGATCGACCTGGAGCACAACCCCATCAGCCTGGAGTCGATGCAGTCGCATCTGATCGCGGCCCGAGCCGCGGGCGTGCCGGCCCTGGTGCGCGTGCCGGGCTCGGAAACGCCGCTGATCAAACGCGTGCTCGACAGCGGAGCGCCGGGCCTGATCGTGCCGCAGGTCGCTTCGGCCGCCGAAGTGCAGCACGTCGTGGACGCCGCGCGTTATCGACCGCAGGGCAATCGCGGCTACGGTCCGCGCCGGCCCACCAACTATGGCCGCGGCGGCGGGGCCGAGTATATGCAGGCCGCCAATCGTGATCTGTTTCTGGCGGTGCAGATCGAAAACACGCAGGCGCTGGAAGCCCTGGACGCGATTGCGCGGACGCCGCATTTGGACTCCCTGGTGATCGGCCCCTATGATCTCTCGATCTCGATGGGCGTGGCGATCACGCATGCCGACGTGCGCGAGGCGATCAAGCGCATCGTGGCGGTGGCGAAAAAAGCCGGGCTATCGGTCGGCATCGGCATGGGTCCCGACGACGACCGTTTTGCGATCGAGGCGATCCAACTGGGCGTCAACTGGCTGCAAGTCGGCAGCGATTACAACTACATGATTCACTTCGCCGAATCGCTCTACGCCCGCATTCGCCAAGGTTTGCCTCGCTAGAGCACCTTTGCCCGGCCCTTTTGCTCTCACCAGAGCGCCCCGCAGAGTGGTAGTGTCTCAACAGCCGGGTAGGTCAGGCCTTGGCCTGACGATTTGTTGTGGCGTTTGCCGGCGGCGATTAGAATCGCGGTGCCGCAGTGAACGCCATCGCGAACGTGAGGGGCGAATAGAATGGGCGTGGCGAGCATCCTAATGTCAGGCCAAGGACTGACCTACTTGGCTAACGGGCATTGTCGAAATCAGTTCGCTGGCATCACGTCAAGTGCCGGAATCTCATCTAAGCTTGGATTGTGGGTCTCAAAGTAACGGATCGCGGCCTTAGCTTCCTGTTCACTTAGTTCCCGAGGCTCCACGATGTCGACCGGCTTGCCAACCGTCATTGGCTTCTCGTTGTCTCGCACGCGCGTCTCGTAAACCACTTTCCATTGCGGGCCGAAATGCTCCACGGCCCAATACATCATCTTTGCTTTGGTCTCACCGACCCCACCGCATCGGCAAGCGAAGTAAAACATGCGGTGCACATCCGCCGATGGCAGCACTTTCTCCTCGCATGCCACATCGTGAATGACGGAGGCGTCTCTGAACTGACCTTCAAATGGACCGCCGATGACCGACCAAAAAGCCTGCGGAATGGACGCTCCATCAATCACGGACCCGGCCTGGGCTAGCCATAGTTTGTTCTTTGGGTCCGAATAAGCGAAGTTCTCATTTAGTTGCATCTTGCGACCATCAATGAGCCACTTGGCGTTGACATCTCCGATAAACCTGCCGTACCAGTCCGCTGAGAGAGTTGGGCCCGATTTGTAAAAGTTTAGCAGAGTGACCACTAACAGACATAATATGATCCCAGCGAGAAGGCCATAGAAGAATCTGTTCATCGAACCTGTTCTCCCAATTGTTTACGGTCTGAAATCAATCTCGCACGCTTTGGATGGCAACCTCACAGCGTGTGCTCTGCTTCATAGGACATGGCGTTGCTGATCGTTCTCGGCTAATGTTTCGATCTTGTGCCAGTCATAAAGTTCCCGATGGATCGGCCAAAGTCGAATTGTCTTTCGGGCAATCCCAAAGGCCGAGAGCGCCGCGCCCAGATACATTCCCGCCGCGAGAAACGTTGTCTCGTTTGGCATATCGAGCGCAACCAACGCGATGACCGATAGAACGCCTGCCACGACCAGCATCGGCACGACGGGCCAACATAGCCTTGTCACTGTCGGCGACTTGATCCGCGCTTTGGCGAGTCGGTCAACTACGGTCTTTAGAAGTCGTTCGTTTTGCTTCATGTTGTCCCCTTGGACGATCAGCCCATGCCAAGGTCGTCCACGAAACGTGCGTCTTTCGTGATGGCCTTCCTGGCACGGTCTGTGAATCGTTCGTACATCGTCTTGCCCACAACAAGAGGCCCGTCCGTCGACGACGTTATTCTATCCGATCGCCAACCTCGCAGTGCCGCATAACACCGAAGCCCCGAGGCAAAGGCCCGCGGTGCCGCACAGCATCAAAGCATCGGCACTGCCCCGAGCACAGGCCGCTTGGGCGATCGCGACCATGAGTCAAAGTGACCCCCGCCCCTAAACGCTGCCTATTCCGCCGTCCATGCAGACCAACTCACTCTTTGGAAACTACCCGCGTAGCCGCGCGCTTGCCGAGCCGTGGCTTCTGGTTGATAATAGGGCACGATTCCTGGAGCAGGCAGCGGTGAATTTCGGCCCTCGACGAGTGACAGCCCCATGCCCGATCGCAGCGTGCAATCTGCCGGCTTACGCGGACCTTTGGTGGTCGCCCTGCTGGCGGCTGCCCTGGCCTTGCCCGCGGTCGCAGAGGACGCGGTGCGGTTCAATCGCGACATTCGGCCGATTCTCTCGGGCCAATGCTTTCAATGCCATGGGCCCGATCAGGCGCAGCGGAAGGCCGACTTGCGGCTCGACATCGAAGCCGTAGCGAAAGACGCTGCCATCGTGCCGGGCAA
>JBGQKM010000240.1:0-9291 GCA_041499515.1 Planctomycetia bacterium
ACCAGGGCACCGTGGTGTTTCCGCAGGCGGAATGCAAAATCTATCTGACCGCCAGCGCCGAAGAGCGGGCCCGGCGGAGAACGCAAGAGCTGGCCGCTCGCGGCGAGCCGACTTCGCTGGATGAAGTCTTGCGCCATCAGAACCAACGCGACCAGCGTGACGCCAGCCGCGAGGTGGGCCCGATGGTGGCCGCCAGCGATGCGATCGAAGTGCCGACCGACGGCCTGACGCCCGAGCAGGTTTTGGATCGGCTGGAGGCCCTGGTGCGGGAAAAGATGAACCCACAGCGGCAGGCCTGAACGGGCCGCGAGGCGGTTTTTCTGAAATGCGCCGAACTCTTCCCAACCGCCTGTGGCATGACTTTCTGAAGTATCTGGCGCGGTTGGCGGCGGTGACGGTGTTTCAGATTCGCTTTCGGGGACGCGAGTTCGTGCCGGCGGCCGGCGGCGGACTGGTGCTCTCGAATCACCAGAGCAATTTGGATCCGATCATCGTGGGGCTGGTTCCCGAACGGCGACTCAACTATGTCGCCCGGCAGACGCTGTTTCGCTTTGCCCCGCTGCGCTGGCTGCTGAACTCGCTGGATGGCATCCCGATCGATCGCGAGGGGACCGGCCTGGGCGGGCTGAAAGAGACGCTTCGGCGGCTCAAGCATGGCGAGCTGGTGTTGTTGTTTCCAGAGGGCACGCGCACCAGCGACGGCGAAGTGCAGGCGATCAAGCCCGGTTTCTGCGCGCTGGCCCGGCGGAGTGGCGTGCCGTTGATTCCAGTGGCGCTTGACGGCGCCTTTGACGCCTGGCCCCGGCAATGCCGCTTTCCGCGTCGCTCAGTGATTCACGTGCAATTTGGCCCGCCGATCGAGCCGGCCGAGGTCGCAGCGCTCGACGATGAGCAACTGGTGGCCGAAGTCGAACGCCGCATCCGCGATTGCCACGCCCAGGCCCGAAGGAGCCGGCGACGGGCGATGGGCCCATGGCGTGTGGAGTAGCGTCGCTCGGAAAGTGAGGCATTATTCCTGCCTTGGTCGGCGCGCCGAGAATCGGCATTTAGCGCGCGAATTAAGGCAGGGCATTGCTGGCGCAAACGGCTCAGCCTCCGAATCCGAATGGGTCGCCACCAACCATGTCGGCGCCAGGGAATCTCCAACTCCGCAGATCGACCTCCGGTTTCGCGTCGCGCTCGAGTGCCTTCGCCTCTGCCAATCGCTTCAGCCACGCAACCGCGTTTTCGGAGTCGTATTCACGTGGGTCCTGTATCGCGGAGCGCAATTCCCAATCGTTGCCGAGTGAATCCATCGCGGCACTCAAGTCCTCGTAGTTTGCAAATTGCAAATTGTCTGGCAGTTGCGGTGCGAACACCATCGCCAGGTAGTGCTGGCCTTCGCGATCGTAGGTGACGTAGAACTCAGGCATAACGGAACCAGCGGCTTTTCGGGGCGGCGGTCATGCGTGATGGATTGTCGCTAGTAAAGACTTCGCCCGCTCGGCATCAACGGTGGCGACCTGAAGTTTGGCTTCGATAAAGTTGGGCCAACTTTGGACGGTGGTGAATTCGTCCGCGACGAACGCGCGAATGCCATGCTCCACGAGATAATTCTTTGCGGCATGGGCCTCCATGGCTTGCGGGTAGGTCGCTACAGTGGCAAGTTCGTCGCTCATTCCTGGATTCTAGCACGCTGGGGCCGCGGGAACGGGCGCGTGACAGCGTGAATTTCGGCATGAATTCGCCCTCGCACGAGGATTGCCAAACTTGGGGCGATTTCGATAGAATGCGGGTTTGTCCCCGGGGGCGATTGCGCCTAGCGATGGCTAGTGGCGCTCGCTAAGTCGTTGCCGTGAGCCATGCTCGGCTCTTGCGCGATGGCTTCTAACCAGGCCTTTTTTCGCTGATCGCTCTGCGGCTATGTTCGAATCACTCCAAGACGGTTTGTCCTCGGCGCTAAAAACCCTGCGCGGCAAGGGCAAGCTCTCCGAATCGAACATGCGCGACGGGCTGGGCCTGGTCGAAAAGGCCCTGCTCGAAGCCGACGTCAGCTACTCCGTGGTCAAGGACTTCATCGCCCGGGTCGGCGAAAAGGCTCTGGGCGAAAAAGTGCTCTCGGCGCTCGATCCCAGCCAGCAGGTTGTCGGCATCGTGCACCAGGAGCTGATCGACCTGATGGGCCCGGTCGACCACTCGCTGCACTTGCAGCCGGGAGTCACGGTGTTGATGCTCTGCGGTTTGCAGGGCTCGGGCAAGACGACCACCTGCGGCAAGCTGGGCCGGCTGATTCACGAGCGGGGGCGCAAGCCGCTGTTGGTGGCCGCCGACTTGCAACGCCCGGCCGCTGTCGAGCAGTTGCAGATCATCGGTCAGCAACTGGGCTTGGAAGTTTATTCCGAGCCGGGCGCCAAAGACCCCGTGGCCGTTTGCCACAACGCGGTCAAGCACGCCAAGCAAGTCGGCGCCGACGTCGTGCTGCTGGACACGGCCGGCCGGCTGCACATCGATGACGAGCTGATGGAGCAGTTGAAGCAGATCGACCGCCGCGTCGAACCGCAGCAGGTTTACCTGGTGGTCGACGGCATGACCGGCCAGGACGCGGTCAATAGCGCCAAGGCATTCAACGAAGCTCTGGAGCTCGACGGCGTGATCTTGACCAAGCTCGACGGCGACGCCCGCGGCGGCGCCGTGTTGTCGGTCAAGCATGTCACGGGTGTGCCGATCAAGTTCATCGGCACCGGCGAACATCTCGACGCCCTGCAAGAGTTCCATCCCGAGCGGATGGCCCAGCGCGTGTTGGGCATGGGCGACATCCTGACCCTGGTCGAGCAGGCCCAGCAGAAGTTCGACCAGGACGAGATGGCCGTGCAGGAAGAACGGCTCCGAAAAGGAGAGTTCACGCTGGACGATTTTCGCAACATGCTGGGCCAGACGAAAAAGCTGGGCCCGCTGAATAAAATCATGAGCCTGCTGCCCGGCATGAGCGGCATGCAGGAGATGCTCAAGGACGTCGACGCCGACGCCGACATGAAGCGCCTGGGCGGCATCGTCGACTCGATGACCGCGAGCGAACGGCGCAATCCGTCGAAAGTGATCGATCAGAGCCGCCGCCGCCGGATCGCGGCCGGGGCGGGGGTCGAACCGCACGAGGTCAACGAGCTGGTCAAGCAGTTCGACGGCATGGCCTCGATCATGAAGGAGATGGCCGGGCTGGGCGTGCGCGATCGATTCAAGAAAATGCAGGAATTGCAGCAAGGCCTGATGAATCCCAACGCGGCCCTGCACAAACCCAAGCTGGGCACCGGCAAACGGCTCAGCTCGGACGAGCGGGCCAAGCTGCGCAAACAACGCGAAAAAGAGGCTCGCCGGCGGAAGCGCGAGTCGAAACGAAGTAGCTGATTACCAAAGAGTTCCTTACGTAAGCGAAAACAACGGATCGTTCTCAAACGTCCAGCAAACCAGGAGAAACGTGTGGCAGTAAAAATTCGCATGAAGATGATGGGCCGTAAACATCGCCCGTTCTTCCGCATCTGTGCCATCGACTCGCGCAATCCGCGCGATGGCCGCGTGTTGGAAGAACTTGGCACGTATGACCCGCTGGTCAGCGACACCGATGCCCGAGCTCTGCTGAAACCCGAAAGAATCGCCTATTGGCTTGGCGTCGGCGCTCAGGCTTCGGACAAAGTGAAAACACTGATCAAGAAGTACAGCACCGACGGCACGCACGTGACGCAGCAGCGGGCGGCGCGCGAGCGGCTGGCCCTGCCGAAGATCGTGCCCGAGGCCCCGACGCCGGTTTTCGTGCCGTCGGCCGGGGGCGCCGCTTCGGCGGCCGCCGAGCAAGCCAGCTCGAGCGAAGCGCCCGAGGCTTCGGAGACCTCTGCGGAATAATTTTGAAATTTGAAAGCGCGCCGGCGCGCGCGACGGGAGTTCGACGAGAACGTCATGCGGTTCGATGTGCTGACCTTGTTTCCGGGAATGTTCCCGAGCTACTTGGGTCAAAGCTTATTGAAGCTGGCCATTGAGCGCGGACTGATCGATGTTCAGTTGCACGACATCCGCGCTTGGGCTCACGACAAGCATCACTCGGTGGACGACCGGCCCTTTGGCGGCGGGCCGGGCATGGTGCTTAAAGTCGAGCCGGTCGTGGAGTGTGCCGAGGCGGTGCGGTCAATGGCGGCCGAGCCGGGACATCTGGTCATGCTCACGCCGCACGGGCGCAAGTTGGATCAGGCCGTGGTCGAGGAATTGGCCGCGAAACAGCGATTGATTTTGTTGTGCGGACGATACGAGGGATTTGACGAACGGGTTCGGCAAATCCTCAAACCGGACGAAATCTCGATCGGCGATTATATTTTGGGGGGCGGCGAAGTCGCGGCCATGGTCATCATCGATGCCGTGGCTCGGCTGGTGCCGGGCGTTTTGGGAGACGAGGAGAGCCATCGACAAGATTCGTTTTCAGGGGACGACCGATGGCTCGAATTCGCGCAATACACCCGACCCCGCGAATACCGAGGATTCAGCGTGCCGGAGGTGCTACTAAGCGGCAACCACCAGCAGATCGCCCAATGGCGCGACCAGCAAAGCGCCCAAAGAACCCAGCAGCAGCGGGCCGACCTGTGGACCAAGAAACAAGCGCCGCCACAGGAAGACTATAACGAAATCTGACCATCGCCCCCAGTCCGTCTCGCTTGTGCCGGGTTTTTGCGGCACAATGGGGCTGCCTCTTTTTTGCGTTAACGAGAAAGGTCCGAAGTATCATGAGCCAACAAACCCTGGAACTGGTCGAAAAGAGCAGCTTGAAGGGCGAACTTCCCGAATTCCAGATCGGAGACACGATCGACGTGCACACCCGAATTCTGGAAGGCGAAAAGGAACGCATCCAGATTTTCAACGGCGTGGTGATCGCCCGCTCGGGTTCCGGCACGCGCGAGACGTTCGTGGTGCGGCGGATCGTCGGCGGCGAGGGCGTGGAGCGCAAGTTTCCGCTGCACTCGCCCAAGATCGCCAAGATCGAAGTCAAGCGCTGCGGCATCGTGCGTCGCGCCAAGCTGTACTTTCTGCGCGATCGGGTGGGTAAGGCGGTGCGCCTGAAAGAGCGCCGCACCGACTAAGTTAGCGAGTAAGACCGCTGGGGCGTTTTCGCCGTGCCTGCCCACTTGGCCGCCTCGCCGAACCCGGGACGCCTGCGCGATGGGATTCTCCAAGGGATTCTCGAAGCTGGTTTTGCGATGTCGCGCGGCCTGGCGGCAATATCGCTCATTGGGACGCCGTGGCGAGCGGGCCGGCCAGCGCTATCTGCGCCGCCGGGGCTACAAGATCGTCGCCCGCAGCCACCGCAGCCGCCTGGGCGAGCTCGACCTGGTGGCCGTCGACGGCCGCACGATCGTGTTCGTCGAAGTCAAGACGCGCCATTCGCACGACGCGGGCCATCCGGCCGAAGCGGTCGGCAAAGAAAAACAACAACGGCTCACGCGCCTGGCGCTGGCCTATTTGAAACGGCACGAGCTATTGGAGCACAAGGCTCGCTTCGACGTCCTGGCCATCACCTGGCCCAAAACGGCGCGCAAGCCCAAGATCGAACACATCCAAAACGCGTTCGAAGCCGTGGGCCGCGGGCAGATGTTCAGTTAGGATGTTTTGGCGCGAGGCACGTGTGGCCGGGGAGAGTCGCCTGACGTTTGTGCGCGTTTTTGCTCCCGAATTTGGAAATAACGGCCTCGCGCGAACGAAACACCTTGGGGGGGCGTTTGAACCGCGGCAACCCCGCGTACGGTTCGGTCGGAAAAAACGGAGAAAAAACCGCGCAAGGGCCGAGGCGGTCGGACGGCGCGCGTTGGTAAGATGGAGTCCGCTTGGAGTCTGGTTCGCTTGCGGCTTTGCCTTGACGGGAATTGCCGGCTGGAATTCATGCAAGCGACGATCGAGGACATTGGCTAAGAGGGTAGGTTTTCATGCGGAGGATCGCGGTGCGGCTGATTTTGATTTCGGTGGTGCTGGTGACGGCCGTGGCGGCCAGCTTCGGCCCGGTGGCCAGTTATTGGCGGGGTCGCAATCGGCCCCAGTATCGCACGGCCGATGTCTCGCGGGGCGGGATCGTCTATGTCATCAACTCCACCGGCACGGTCAAGCCGGTGCTGACCGTGCAGGTCGGCTCGTTCGTCTCCGGGCCGATCAAGGAGATCTTTGTCGATTTCAACGACCATGTGAAAGAAGACGAAGTGATGGCCAAGATCGATCCCATGATTTACCAGTCCAACTTGGATCGCGATGAAGCAGTGCTGTTAACGAGGGAGGCGGATGTCAAACGGGTCGAAGCCCAGTTGCAATTGGCCAGAAATGACGAGAAGCGCTCGATAGCTCTGCGGGCCGAAAACCAGGATTTCATTTCCCAGGCGGAGATGGACCAATTCAAGTTCAATCGCATGTCGCTCGAAGCTCAACTCTTGGTTGCCGAAGCAACAGTCAAGCAGGCGGAAGGCAGCCGCGATTACTCACAGTACCAATTGGACTATACGAAAATCACGTCGCCCGTGGACGGCATCGTGATCGACCGCAAGATTCAGCCGGGCCAGACGATCGCCGCGTCGTTCCAGACGCCCGAATTGTTTGTTATCGCGCCGGACATGGAGAAAAAGATGCACGTCTTCGCCGCGGTCGACGAAGCCGACGTGGGCCTGGTCCGCAAAGCCATGGAAGAGAAGCGGCCGGTGCACTTCATGGTCGACGCCTATCCCAACGATCTATTCGAGGGCCATATCGAACAAGTGCGGATGAGCTCGACGACCACTCAGAGCGTGGTGACGTATCCGGTCATCGTGGCGGCGTCGAATCTGGAATTGAAGCTGATGCCCGGCATGACGGCCAGCTTGTCGTTTCAAATCGATGAGAAACAAGACATTCTGCGGGTTCCCAACGCGGCATTGCGGTTTTATCCGGACATCAAGCAGGTGCGTGCGGAAGATCGAAAGCTGCTCGATGGTTCGGAAGAAGTGGCCACTTCGCCGGCCGGAGAAAGAAAGCTCTCGGCCCTGGAGAAAGCGGCCGCGGCAAAAACGAGAAATCGCCGGCACGTGTGGGTCGTCGAAAACGGACTTTTGAAGGCGGTCGAAGTCGTGACCGGGATCGGCGATAGCAAATATTCCGAGATCGTCTCGGGCGATCTGCAAGAAGGTCAGGCGCTGGTCACCGGGATTCAGCCGACGAAGACGAACTGAGCGATGGCAAGGCCCAGGGGCCGGGGGTAAGCTCGAAAGCGACTATGAATCTGTTGATCACTTTACGTATTGCGATGCGCGCTATGGCCCGGAACAAGTTGCGAGCCGGCCTGACCGTGCTGGGCATCGTGATCGGCATTGCCGCGGTGACCACCATGGTCTCGATCGGCCAAAGCGCCACCGGCCTGGTGCAGGGCGAGTTTCAGGGTCTGGGAACCAACATCATCGTGGTGTTCCCCGACAACTCGCGCAACAGCGGCGTGCGAGATTCGCTCGCCCCGACGCTGACGGCGCGCGATTGCGTGGCCATCGCCGAGGATTGCCCGGTGGTGCTGGCCACGTCGCCGGTCGTCATGGTTTCGGGCCAGATGATCTACGGCAATTCGAACTGGAGCCCCAAGTCGATGGTGGGCGTGGGGCCGGACTACCCACTGGTTCGCAAGTGGCAGTTTCGGCAGGGCGAATTCTTCACGGATCGTGACATCACCAGCGCGGCCAAAGTCTGCGTGATCGGCCAGACGGTGGTCAAGAAACTATTTCAAACGACCAATCCCATCGGTCAAACGGTGCGCATCAAGAACATCCCCTTCCAGATCATTGGCGTGTTGGAGCCGAAGGGAGCCGACCTGACCGGAGAAGACCAGGACAGCATCGTCCTGATGCCCCACACGACCGCGCGCAAGCGGCTGCAGGGTTCGGCCTTCGACGACGTAAGCTACATCCTGGTTTCGGCCAGGTCCGCGCAACAGACGGTCGAGGCCACCGTCGAGATCCACAAACTACTGAACGAGCGGCATCGCATTCACCCGGGCGAGGCGCCCGATTTCCAGGTCGAAAACACCACCGAGATGGCGACCATGATGGCCACCGTGACCGGCACCTTGACTCTGATGTTGGCGGCGGTGGCCGGAATCTCCTTGCTGGTCGGCGGCGTGGGCATCATGAACATCATGCTGGTCTCGGTCACCGAACGGACGCGGGAGATCGGCATTCGCATGGCGGTCGGCGCCCGGTCGAGAGACATTTTGCGCCAGTTTCTGGTCGAGTCGGTGCTGCTCTCCAGCCTGGGAGGCGTCGTGGGCGTGGCGATCGGAATCGGCGCGTCGACCGGCCTGACGATGCTCATCAATAGCGTTACGCTGGGCAAGCACTGGCCGATCATGATTTCGTTTTCCGCGGCGGTGATTGCCATGTTGTTCGCCGCCGCCGTGGGCGTTTTCTTCGGCTACTATCCGGCCCGACGCGCCAGCCGCCTCGACCCGATCGACGCGTTGCGCTATGAGTAGCGGCTGGGAGAAGGGGCCAGTCCCCGCCGCTTTGAAGCGAGCTGCTACGGAATTGCCGGGGGCAGCGGGGGCGGATCGGGCAGTTTTTCCTGCGGTGGTTCGACCGGCGTGCGCAGGCGGCGAAGCGTAGCCGGGTTCTCGAGATCGAAAGAGGTCTCCGACGGCTTGTCGCTTTTTGGATAGCGATCCACGTTCTCCGTCGGCGGAAGACGCTGGGGATATGCGATCGGAAGCGCCAGCCGTCCCAGCGGGCCGATCGAACCGAAGCGCTCCTCGACAAAGCGGACGCCATGCGTATCGAGGATGGTGCCGGTTTGGCGCTCGAGGTTCGCCAGTTCGGTGTTGTAGAGTGCCAGAGCGTTGGCCTCGGAACTGACTGCGTTGCCCCAGTCGGTAATGGCCTGCAGCACGTTCAAGAAGATGGCTCGGCCGGTGTAGTATTCGGCGAGTTGCTTTTCCAAGTTGATCCGCGCGGCCTCGCGGGTGTCCTTGTAGGCCAGGTACTGCTCGTAGTACTGCGACAGATTGCGCACGTTGCCGGCCAGGATGTGCAGCGTTGCATGCAGGCCCTGTTGCAGGTTGGCGCGATCGCGCGACAGCACCAGTTCGCTCTGGCGCAGTGCCGCCCGACCCGTCCGCAGCCCGATGGGCACCGAGAAGTTGACGCCCAAGGTCCAATTCTTGAGCTGGTCGGGGGTCTGACTGATGAAGTCGCCGCTGGGCGTCGTGCCATTCAAGCCATTCCAGCTATACAGGGCCAACCCGTTGAGCTGTGGCAGCGCCTGATTGTTGGCGATGATCACCTG
>JBGQKM010000241.1:0-9212 GCA_041499515.1 Planctomycetia bacterium
CTCGTACATGAATTCATACTCGAAGCGCGTACCGAGATAGTCGGTGAAGGACTTGTCGTGCGTCACGAATCCATCATCAAACGCGATATCGGCGGCGTAATTCACCTTGCTACCAAACAATTCAACGCGCCATCGCTCGGGACCGGACCGACGCTGGTAACCAAGGGTGGGGATGACGCCGTTCTCTTTTACAAAGTTCGCACCATCGAGTCGCTCGGTCCAGGAGAAGTAGTCAATCCGCGTGTACCATGTGGTTTCGGCGAGCCGCGTGAGGTTTGTCGACGTGTCGAGCGCCGCGGGCGTCGGGGCCGCGGGTGCGATCATTGGTTGGGTTGTCGCGACCGGCGCGGCTCCCGAGAGCGGCGGGCTGGGAGCCGTGATCGGCCCTGTCGTCGGCCAAGGAAGTCTGTGAGCGACAGACTCGTCGGACGACGTGCCCGATTGGCGGAAGCTAGGCGGCTCGGCGAAGGGTCCGTTGGGAAGGTAGGGGGGCACGTCGGCAGCGCGCACGACTGGCATCGTGGCCATGAGCGCAATGATCCGCAACCAGCGGAACCCAAGCATACGTCAGCATCGCCAAAGACGTGAGGATTCGAGACAACAGGCGGATTACGGCAATCGAGAGGAGGGGCGAACAATAGGTGCCCCCCTTCCAGCGGTCAAGAGCAGTCCATACGCCTACAGAATGCTCTGTCAGATTGCGGGTTGCACGCCCGCTACCCCCCCGGCAAAAGCAGACGGTGGATGCGACCTCGGCTGAGCGTGCATCCAAGGCTTTCAGAGTTCGCGGGCCCGATCAACGTTGCTCCACGACTTAGCTTGTCTGTGGGACCGCAGCCGACATTCCGTCCCTCTGGTCTGGCGAGTTTTTTTTATCCGCAGCTCTCTCGTTTGGCCGGCCCGGAGTCTCGTTTGCCATACGTTTTCTGACTTGCCCCGAGAATGGACCTATTGCTGACGCTGCTCGCGGCCGGCGTCAAGAAGCCAGGCCTTTGACGGGACCGCCCTGGCGTCCCGCAAAGTCAGCCGTATTTTCGGAATGACGCGCGGCTACCAATTGTGGGCGTTCTAGCCCTGCTGCGGGCCGCAGCAAATCAATGGTTTTCGGGACGATTTGGCTCGGCAGCATGCTGCGACGACTGATGCGCGTCGGTGTGTCGGACCGAAGCAGGTTCCATGCGAAGCTGTTGAGGACACAGGGCACGCTACGCAGAAGGGAACACGGGGCCGCCGACCATGAACCGCACGGCGGGTACGAACATCACCGACGACCAGCCTCCCATCCAGCGGCGATCTGAAGCGCGCAGCGCCGAACGACGTTCGTCTCCAACGTGCGGTTAGCCTGTACCTGTGACCGCTCCATAGATTTGCCGGCACACCTCATCTTCGCCGAGCGCCCAGTCTATCCCCTTGACGTTTGCCAAAGACGCACTGTATTCGTAAACCTGCTCCTTCGTTACTCCGCACCAGATCGGGAGGACGAGCGACGTGTTCTCAAGTATTTCGCGGGTGAATACCGATTCAAACTCCTTTTTCCCCCATCCGCGATTGCTGAGGAAATTGGTGCTGAGGATGAGGACGCACTTCTTGCACTCCTTTATGCCTCGCTCGATTGACTCGCGCAGGTTTGCTCCAAGTGGCAGCGAAAACTCGTCGTACCACACTGGGCAGACCTTTCGCTGCAGATTCAGCGCAATTGGCCGAGCAATCGCATCCTTATCACGCGAGTCATGGCTGATGAAAGCTAGGGGCTTCTCTCGAATCGTTCGTTCGTGTGCGTAAGCGGTGTCTCTGAACTGAAGCTCGTGGCCTAACGTTGTAGCTGCAGTTTGAAGCGCACTCACTTGTGCCGAGGCAAGAGTTGTTTCAGCGTAAATGAAAACCCTTCGGCTCGGTGTAACTGCAAGGAGGTCATGCCATGAGGGATCGCCGAAGAACTGATACTCGATTTTGAACGGGTTATCATTGTGTATGCGCAAGGCCCCATGAAACACGCGGAGCGAGGGCAGCCTCACGGCACCCTGTAGGTTCAACTGTGTAGTGCCATAACGTATGGACGCAAGGAATGCCTCAAACTGTCCCGGTTGGAGCGTGCCGTCCTCAAAATAGAAGGCCAGGAATGAGGAACTGGCGGCCGCGTCATAAAGGATCGCTCCAACGCAGTGGATCGCCGCGGTCGGGACTTCGATACTGACGCGTAGTGCGTGATCGAAATCAGTGTCGAAGTACTGCCGGATGCTCGACATGGCTCGTTATGCAGCCTACCAACAAGGCTCACCCGCTGGAACAAAATGGCGGAATTGGCCCCAGTATACGCTCTACGAAGCCAGCACGCTAAACCACTTGAATGACCGGCGGGTCAGCTACAGCGCCTGGTCAGACCTTGAGTAGAATTTGAAAGTCTCGAACAAGCGGTCCGGGCACTGTCTGGTCGGTCCGAAATCCGAAGCGCATCGTTTGAGTTGTCCTGCGTTGTAAAAGGTTCGGCCGCAATCTGCTCCGGTCACATCGACCGGGGCCAGGAAGAGTCGCCGCCACGTCGCCCGGCCGTCGGGCGCAAAAAGCCGGCGTCCCAAGAACTCGTGCGAACAGCCTTGATTCCCGAGAATCCGAACTAACGACCGATTTTTGCGACAGCTGGCGTGAACGGCAGCCCGTTTCCTGACCGCCTGCTGGTGGGCCAGAAACCAGACGTCGGGCAGCAACTCCGCCAGCCCATCGGGCGGAGTGGCTGGAAGCCGCCGAAGCACATCCGCCAGGTAGCGGAGCGGGTCGATGACATTCGAACTGGCCCAGGGCTCGGTCACGCGGAACGTTTTCGCGGCGATTCTCGACCGCGTCGAGCGGTTGGCCATGCCGCCGCTAGTCGTCGTCAGCCGCCGGATGTCTGCATTGGAGTGTCGCGGTGGCCGAAAATGGCTGGTCTCTGGGGGAAAGCCCGCGCGTTACGAGCGCTGCACGCCCGCAAATTAGCTTGTCGGAGCATGATTCCGGCCGCTCAAACCAAGAAACCGCTGTGGCCGCGGGGAAAACGGAGAAAAATTCACTACGCGCTAGACGCGAGGGGGGGACGCGCGTGGTTACAATCGTAGTTATTGCGAGTCTGGATCGGTTCCAGGCTCAGTCCCTAGGGGAAATGTCGGCTGATGCCATTCGTCGAGTTTTTCTTATTGCGTTTGTTCATCTGGCTGGGCTTGCTCTCGGCGCTCGTGGCGCTGGCGGTTGGGCCGCGCCGGCTGTGGCGTGGCACGAAGCGGGCTTGGGCGATCACTTGGCGCAAGCGTCTTGACCCGGAAGAGATTCTCACGCGCGTCGTCGAGCAGCATCAGCAGCATGTCAAAGCGGTTCGCGCCGCAACGGGTCAGGCGGAGCAGGCTGAAGCCGCGATTCGCGAACATTTGCGACAAAGCGAGGAACATGTCAAAACGCTCGCGGCTGACGCGACGCGGCTGGCCGAGATGGGCGATGAGCTGGGAGCTCGCGCGGCGCTGTATAAAATCAACCTCGAGCGGTCGGCGATCGAAAACTTTCGCGAGCAACTGGAGCGCCAGTGCAGCATGGTTGCCGAATCGCGGCACCGACTGTACTTGCTCGAGTTGCAATTGCGCCAGTACGAGGTGGGTCGCAGCATTTTGCTCAGTCAGCTCGCCCAAGCGGAAAAGGTCGAAGAACAATACGCAATTGCCCGCCGGTTTGATCCCTTCAATGCGGTGGCCAATTGGCAGAAGGCCGAAGGGTTCGTGCAGGAAAAAGCTTTGAACGCGCGGGCCATCGAACGGGTGTATGCCGACACCTCGGAATTGGCCGCGGCCGGCCCGCCTACGACCATCGATTCGGTTGTCCTGCAAGCCCAATTGGCGGAACTCCGAATGCAACTGAAGACAGCCAACCGACTCCATAACTGCCAGTCGTCCGCCAAAGTCGCCGCCGACGCCGCCCAGCACAAACCAGCGACGCCCGGCGATGCGCCACAACCTATCGAACAACGACCTTCCGACCCGGAGAATTCATCGTGAAGTTTTATCAACAGCCTCGTTTTTATCTCACACTCGGCGTGGCCGTGGTGGGATTGCTCATTCTGCAGCAAATCTGGCAATGGGAAGTGGAGCGTATCGAGGTTCCCTCGGGCAAGTTTCTGGTGCGCATCAGCCGTTGGGGCAAAGATCTCGGTCCCGATGAAATCATCGCGCCGGATGAGACCTACAAGGGCGTGATGCTCCTGCCGTTGGCCGAAGGCCGGCACTTTTTGAATCCGCTTTTCTGGACCTATGAAGTCCACGAGATGGTGCAAGTCCCCGTCGGTGAATGCCTGGTCCTGACCCGAAAATTCGGCAAGCCGTTGTCTCCCGCGCGTATGGAGCAAGGAGATATTCTGGGCGCCGAAGATTTGGCGAACCCGAGCAACGGCGAGCGCGGAATCCTCCGCGACGTTTTGACGCAAGGCAGCTATCGCTTGAACAGCTATGCCTATTCCTGGGAGACGGTGCCGGCGATTGAAATCCGAGTCGACCAGGTCGGCGCGCGAACGCTCAAGATTGGCAAGGATCCGCGGGCGCTACAACCCGAGACGGAGCGTGGGCCCTACCTGGTGCCCGAAGGGTATCGGGGTATCCAGCAGAAGATCGTTCCGCCGGGAACGTATTACATCAACCCCTACGTGGAGTCGATTACTCCGGTCGAGGTCCGCAGCCATCGGGTGAAATTGGCTGACATCGAATTTCCCAGCCGCGACGGGTTTATCTTGAAGCCGCAGGTCGTCGTCGAGTACGCGGCCCGACCCGAGAGAGCACCCGAATTGATGGTGCGTCTGACCGACGAAGGAATCTTGCATCAAAGAGACGAGACCCCGGCGGATCAATTGGAAAACGAGATTCTGCAGAAGGTGATTTTGCCCCATATCCGCGGCTACGCGCGGATTGAGGGGAGCAACTTCGACGCTCGAGACTTTATTCTGGCCACTCCAGTGGCCGCCCCCGCGGGTGCTGCCCCGGCGGAAAAAGTGGCCAATGCCCGCGAGGCGCTCCAAAAGGCCCTTTTGGCCAAGGTGAAACCGCAATGCCAGGCTTTAGGCGTGGAGGTGCGGGCGGTAACGTTGGCCGACATGCTGCCGCCGGTCGAGCTGGCCGATCAAATCGCGCAGCGCGAACTGGCACGCGTCGAACAAGCCAAGAATTCGGTGCGCTTGCGGCAATACCGGGCCGAACAAGAGCTCAAATCCAAGGAATCTCTCAAGACGCAGGCCAAAGAAAAGGTCGAGGCCGAAACCCGCTTGATCCAGGCCAAGACCAAGGCCGAGCAACTCACCGAGGTTGCGCTTGCGCGTTTCACACAGGACCTCGAAAATGCGCAGATCGCGCTGGACGCCGCCGAGAAACAGGCCGAAGCCACCTTGGCCAAGGGAAAGGCGGAAGCCGCCGTCATCAATCTCCAAAACGAAGCCGAAGTGGCCGGCCTTCGCAGGGCCGTGCAGGGATTTGCCAGCGTGCAGACGTTCGCCCAGTTTCATTTGATGAAAAAGTTGGGGCCGGCACTGACGGAAATCTTTGCCTCCGATGACAGCGATTTTGGCCGGCTCTTCAGCAACTACTTGACCCAACCCGCAAGTGCGGGGCAAAAACCGCCAACGATTCCAGCCGTCGTTCCGGCAACAACGGCCGGAGGCGCGAAGTAATGTGATCTCCTTCGTGTGAAGCGAAAAGCCGGCTGCGGACTGTCGCCATGCCTAACAACACAACCAAGGTTCAATCGTCATGAGTAAAGCGCTTGAAGATTTTGCATCCAATTACAATTTCAAGGGGCTGCGTCGCTGGCGGCGCGCGCTGATCATTTGGGGTATGCTCGCGTTTGCAGCCCTCGCGTTCGTCCTGCTGACCTGGAATGCGTTTTTTGTTTACGTGCGACCCGGCGAGCACTTGATCAAGATGGCGAAAGACGGCGAGCCGCTCACGCCCGGCCATGTCTTGGCCGAGACGGGCCAGAAGGGAATCCTGCGCGAAGTGCTAGGCGAAGGTTGGCACTTCGTCTTGCCGATCGTGTACGCGACTGAAAAGGAAAAGAATACCGATATACCGTCCGGAAAGCTTGGTATCGTGACGACGCTCGGCGGCAAGCCGCTGCCTCCCGGCCGGGTTCTGGCCGAGCGAGCCGATGATCCGAAAGATGAGGAACAGGGGCTCCAGCGGCAGGTATTGCCACCGGGGTCGTATCGAATCAATCTGCGCGGCTACAAAGTCGAATTGATCGACGCCACCGAAATCAAGCCCGGCTATGTCGGCGTGCGACGGCGGCTGCTGGGCAATGACGGCAAGAGCCGCTTCGCCGAGAAAGATACGGAAAAGGGGATTCTCAAGGAAGTGCTACAGCCGGGCTTGTACTACATCAACACCAAAGAGTTCGAGGTCATCAAGGCAGAAGTGGGGATTTTCCAAACCACCTTTCACTATGATCCTCGGCCCGAGGAAAGCACGGCGATCACCTTTACTTGCAAGGGTGGATTTCCCATCAGCATGGACTGCACCATCGAATGGGAAGTGCTGCCCGACGATATGCCCCAGCTTGTGGCCGAATATGGCTCGCGCAAGTCGGTGGAAAAGACGGTCATTGAAGTGCAGGCGCACTCCATCGGCCGCGACAAGGGAATCGACTACGGCGTGCAAGACTTTCTCGAAGGCAGCAAACGAGAAAAGTTCCAGGCCGACTTTACCAAGGAACTGGTTCGCGTGGGACGCGAGAAGGACGTTACGGTTCATTCGGCCTTCATTCGCAACATGGTGATTCCCGAAACTTATCTGAAGCCGATTCGCGACAAACAAATCGCCGGGGAAACCGAGATCACGAACAAAGCCAAGGAGATCACGGCTGAGACCGAGGCCGAGGTCGAGCGCGAACAGCAAATGATTCCGCAACGCGTGGCCGAGGTTGCCGCCAATACCATTCGCCTGGTCGCCGGCATCGATCGGCAAGCCGAGAATATCGCTACTAAAAACGAAAACGAAATCGAAAAACTCCAGGCCGAGTACGACGCGAAGATCGCGGCCCTGGACAGCCTCCGCCGTCAACGTATCGGCGGCGCCGAGGCCGAAGTGACCAAGATTACCGAAACGGCGAAAAGCGGACTATACCAACTCAAAATGGACGTCTTCCAGCACGACGGCGACGCGTTTTTACGCTACTCGCTCTCCGAGCAACTTAATCCTAAAATGGTGCTCAGGCTGTTTCATAGTGGCTCGGGCACGTTTTGGACCAACCTGGAAGGCAAAGGAATCAGTCTCATGCTGCCCGCGGCCGGCGCGTCGCCCGCGCCAGTCCCTGTCAATAAGAAGTAGCGCGACACACGCGACGCCATGTTCATGATAAACATCAGCGAAGGGACGGTATGGCAATGATCCTCGGCAAGCTGTGGCGTTCGATCAAGGCCCAAATCAACAAGGCCGTCAATGTGATCTGGATCGCCGATCCCATTGCGCAGATGCAATACGAATACGACCTGGCGGTCACGGAGCTTAAGGACGGCCGTGAAGGCCTCGAGCAGCATCGAGCGCTTGTCGAGCGCGTCAGCCGCCAGGTAACAACGGCACAGCACCATCTGGCATCTCTCGATGCCAAGGTCAAGGCCTACCTGGCCGCCAACGATCGCGAAACGGCTGCCCGCTTCGCGTTGGAGCTGCAACGGGCCGAGCAGGAACTGATCGAGAACGAGGCCCAGCTCGAAATGCACGAAGAGGCCTATCATAACAACGTGGCCAAGATCAAGTATGCGGCCAAGAAACTGACCGAAGTGCGTACGCGAATTGCCCATTACGACGCCGAACTGAAGATGAGCAACGCCGAGGCCGAAATTGCCAAGTTGGCCAATAACTTCAACGTCGACGTTACCACTGACTTCGGCCAGATCGAGCAGATGCTGCAGGACAAAATCAGTCTGAACCGCGCCAAAGGCCGGGTCGCATCGGATCTTTCCGGCGTGTCGCCGGTGGACATTCAGCGCGAGCAGGCGATGGAATCGGTCCTGGCCGAGCAAGCGCTCAAACAATTCGAATCGCAGCAAAAGATCGCCGCGACGGGGATGAACGATTCAGGCGAAATTGTGCAAGAGCTCGATAACCCCGAGACGCGTAAGAAACTCGGCCGCCAGCCATAAGCGACCGCCATGGCCTCCTGGCGAACCGAGATTACCGAGCTTCTCGCTGGCTCCCGAGGGATGGAGCCCGGCCTCAAGAATATCGCTGCGGACGAGTTGATGGGGATTTGACTCCCGACGCGGCAATTTGGTGTCCGGCGTCCTCTTCAGATCGATACAGTCGCGGTCTGGGTCGAGTCCTCTTATTGAGTTTATTATCCACCGGATAGCTAAAACGAAGCTCCAGTGGGGCCGCCGGCGCGACCCCACTGGAACTGGGATTCGCATAGAAATGTCCCGTTTCAGATCTCAAATCAATTCTGCGGTCATCGAGCTGTGGTTGGTTGCTTGCCGCCGAAGCACATCCGTCAGGTAGCGGAAGGGGGCGATGACATTCCAACTGGCCCAGGGTCGATCACGCGGAACGTGTTCGCTGCGATCCTCAACCGCATCGCGTGGTCGGCGATGCCGCCGCCAGTCGTCGTTGGCCGGATTCCTGAGTAGGGGTGTCGTGGTAGCCGCACGACCAAGTTGCCAAGAACGACGCGGGACGGGCGAATAGGCTACCGAAGCCACGAGCGATTGACTCGCGGGCTTTGCCCGCGTGAGTTGCGATTTCAACACGACCGCCGGGGGCTGTGTTGAAACAGGTCGCGAACCCACTGGAGGAAACGAGCGTGTTCCACGAACACTACCCGCCGCTCGTTGCCGCCTACGTAGTCGCGCTCGGTGGATGGCTGGTGGCCAGTCGTTTCTGGCCGCGGGTGTGGCCGCATGAGCCGGTGGAAGGCTTTGTGCGTCCATGGAAGGAGTTTGGGATCGCGCTGGTCGGAGCGATAGGGATTCTAGCAATGGGTCAGTTGTGGGCCAGAGGGATCCGCCTGCCCGAGCAGGGGGCCTTCGGTCCGGTCTTTGGCGCGATCAACCAAGTCCTAATCTTCTCACCGATTCTCCTCGTGCTGATGATTCGTCGGCAGTCGTGGGCTACTACGGCATGGCTTCCGCGCCGCCGGATCGCAATGCGACTTCTTGTGGGCCTCGTGCTGGCGAGCCTCGCCGTCACCGCATACTCACTCTTGCGAGCGGAAGCTGA
>JBGQKM010000242.1:0-9145 GCA_041499515.1 Planctomycetia bacterium
AAGCAGTAAATTCGCGCCGGGCGGTGGCCCCGACGGATCGAACGCGCCCCAATCGTCCCGAATAGAGCAAGGAGAGCAGAGGACGTCAGATATTCGTTACGCCTCGCGGATGCCTAAAACCTGCGCGCTGCCACCTGGCAACCAGCGAAGTCCCGACCGATAATCCAAACGCAAGTGCAAGTCCCATCCAAAAAACAAACACTGCATTGGGCCGCAGAAACGGCGCAAAGTCAACGAATATGACCTCGTAAAACTGGTTGCCACTGGCCGCGATGCAGCGCAGCGGAAATTCCGCCAAGAAATTGAATACAGACAGAGGTGCGCTTAAGACGGTCGGCAGCGAGATGGTTGGCAATCGATCGTCTACGCTCGAAAAAACCATCGCAACGTCCACCTGGTCGTACCAGTCGAACAACGCGAGAAATGAAGAGCACGCTGCGCAGATTGCCCGCGTACGGAGGGAAAGAAATGACGCCATCAGGTAGCACAGAAGCAGCGTGACGAAGAACGTGCCCGGAACCAGACCGAGAACGCGACAAATGCCAAGGCAACTGGCCGTGGCTGTCACGAAGACCATGAGACGACCGAGTGTGAAACGGGGCACGCCAAGCATCACTTCTTGTACCGAGATTTAACGAACGCCTGAACTTGTTGTGGATTCCACTCGGGGTGAAATTTGTTGGCAAAGAACTTCTTCAGCGCGTCAAGCTGATTTCCACCGTTGGGCGCCGGATTCTTGTTTCCATTGTACATCACCCAAATCGAGGCGTAGTACAGCTCTTCGGTCATTTCCTTATCGCTGCCAGCATTGTTATCCCAGACGTGCTGTCCGGGCTCGTTGTGGCCAGGCGTGAGATTCTGCCTGCGATTATCCGCTGGGTCGAGTTTCATTAATTCGTCATAGGTCAGAGCTCCTCGTTTCGTGTCCAGATCACTGATGACTTGATCGATTGTTTCGCTCATCGCCTCTTCGGCCTTGTCCCGAACCTGGCCGCCGAATTGCTTCTGAGAATCCATCGTGCTCAAGAGCCATCCAAGGGATCGCTTATTGCCCTGGAACCAGGCATGGAACGCTTCATTGTAAAGGCTCCCTAACGCCGTCGAATCCGTGGCAGGATTGAACTTGCCGGCGTTTCCGATGCGGGTGAGGCGTGAAATATTGAGTTCGTCGAGGGAAAGGGTGCCACCCCAAAATGTTCCAGGCTGATATTTGGGCGCGGCTCCCTGCGCTATGGTAGTGTTGTTTTTTGCATTCCAGTCAAGCAGACCAGTCGGGAGCCCTTGACCGCGGGCCGCGATCACAGCACCCTTCCAGATCGCCGCGGCATCAGGCGTCCTAAGAGAGATTGTCTGGAATGGCGAGCGCGCGGGCGATTGCTCCGTGCCTCCCGATCCGCCCGCCGACCCGCCGGTCGTAACCCACTGACCGCCATCGAGCTGTCCCTTCGGGGCACGTGGATGCTTGGACGAATCCCACTCGGCTTCGCGCACGCCTGTAATCTCGGCAACCCATTCCAAGAGCTCTTGCTGGGCCTTCGCGTCCGCCCCCTCGCTCAATTGGCCACGCACTCGACGTGCGTCCTCCGGTGAGATTTGAGCCAGCCATTCCAGGTGCTCGCGCTTGGCTCGCGCATCGGCCTCTGCGCTGGAAGCGCTCGGGACGGACTTGCCAAGCAAGGCCTGCGCGAATAACCATGCTTCGCGTGGCGGTGATGCGTTGGCTCCTTGCGGAGCGGATTCTTTGTGGAAATTGCGATCCATGCAACCTCTCCTGCTCATGCGACAAAAAAGAGCCCGCGGCCAGAGTGCGCCTTGCAAGCGCAAACCAGCTACGGGCTCTTTGGATACTCGTTGACAGCGGATACTAATTGGCTGGGTCGAGCTCTTCGGATACCCACGGCCCACTCAGGGTGACCGTGCCCAGCGATGACCTCGCTGAGTGAACGGAAATATAGCTGAAGCAGTGGCCGTTTTCAACCTGCAAAATAAGCCACTCGCAAAAGCGAGTTCCTTTTCGCTACGCTCGCTCATGGCAGGCCAAGCGATCATTCCCCGGCACTTCTTGCGCCTCACGCGATCCCCAAATCCGCGACTTGTTCGGCCGAGGGATAGCCTTCGCGGGACCAGGCGCGGGCCGTATTGTAGGCGGCCACCAGGCCGCGCAGACGCTCGCCGCTCAGGACGGCGGCCGGATCGTTGGGCAGCGGCTGATTCAAAAAACGCTCAGGCAGCGTGTCTTCGGCCGGTAGCCAGCCACACAAAACGTTGAAGTGCTTTTTCGCGTTGACGATCCGCCGGGCCGTCGCGCGCAGCTCGTCGGGCGTGGTCTGCCAGCCGGTCACGAGGTTAAGCATCTCGGCGGCTTCGGCATAAAAATCGACAAACACGCCGCGCAAAAACTTGCACAAAATCAACGAATCCATCAGCGCCGCCTTGTCTTCGATCTCGACGGCCAGGCCGCCGGTTTCGAGCCCGGGACTGCGGCGATCGACGCGCTGGGAAAAATCGAGTTCGTAGGCCCCCGATCGATTGTGGTCGGCGCCGCGCGTCCCGACGGCAAAGCCCAAGGCCATGCTTTGCAGGGCCCGCGGTTCGTAGCCGGGAATTTCCAGGCCTTTGACTTGCGGCGCAAAATGGATCGCGTCGCGGCCGAGTGCCAGCGCCAGCCGCCGGCTCCCTTCGGCCAGCCGCGGGCCCAGGCCCTCGCCCCGGCCGATTTCGCCGAGGGCGCGCAACAGGGCCTGGCCATCGCCGAACTTCAGCCACGGCGCGTCGAGCAAACCCCGCTCGACGCATTCCATGGCAAAGGCGATCGTGCCGCCGGCGCTGATCGTGTCCAGTCCCAGCTCGTCGCAAGCGCGCGACGCCGAGAGCACGACGTCGGGATCGCCGACGTTGCACAGCGGCCCGAGGGCGAACAGGCTTTCATATTCCATTCGCACGCCGGGCTGTTGGGCGTCGCCGCCCTTGAGGCCGTAGATGTGTTCGCAGCCGATCGTGCAGGCCGCGCAACTGGCGCGGGTTTTGGCGTGCGTCTGGGCCATCTGTTCCGGCGAGAGGTCCGCGGCCGCGGCAAAATCGCCGCGCTGAAAGTTTCGCGTCGGCAGGGCGCCAAGACGGTTGAAGACCAGCAGATTCGCCGCCGTGCCCAATTCGCGATACTTGGCCGTCGCCGGACCGAACGACTTGGCCGAAAGCTGTTTGGCCAGCGCGACCAGTTCGTTGGGCCGGGCCCAGAGGGTGCGCTGCGTGCCGCGCACGGCGACGGCCTTGATGTTTTTCGAGCCCAGCACCGCGCCGCTGCCGCCGCGCCCCGCGTGTCGCCCGTCGTGCGAAATCGTGGCGTAGCGCACCTGCCGCTCGCCGGCCGGGCCGATCGTGGCGACTTGAAAGTCGTGTCCCAAGCGGGCCCGCAATTGCGTTTCGGCCTGCGAACAACTCATCCCCCACAGCGGTCCGGCCGGCTCGAGCCGCACCTCGCCGTCGTCGACGATCAACACCGACGGTTCCGCCGCGCGCCCGACCAGCACGATCGCGTCGCAGCCGGCCCGCTTGCCGCCGATGGCAAAGTGGCTGCTGGAGAGCGAATCGTTGATGCGCTCGGTCAGCGGGCTGCGACTGACCACCGCGAACTTTGCCGAGGTGGTCAGCGGGCTGCCGACCAATGGGCTGAAGACAAACGCCAGCGGCGCCGCGGGCGTCAGCGGGTCGACGCTCGGCGAGCGTTCACGAAGCAGCAGATAAACTCCCAGTCCGCTGCCGCCCAAGTAGCGGCGCAGCACATCCTCGGCCAACGGCACGCGCTGGGCGCTTGCGTGGGCCAGGTCGATGCGCAGATAGCAACCGTGATAGCCGCTGGGAGTTGCCGGGGTGCTGGTCAGGGGCCGTTCCACGTCAACCTCCCGCGTCGGCCGAAAGAATCAGCAGCGAGTCGCCCGGCCGCAGCGCAGTGGCCGGATCGGTGACGAAGTGCTGGCCGTTGAGGTTGGCCATCGTGCCGCTCTGCAGTCCGGCCTCGGCAAAGCACTCGCGGGCCAATAGCGGAAAGCGGCGGGCCAGATCGGCCAGGACCTCGTCGAGCCGCGCCCCTTCGGCCTGCGTCTGCGCCACGCCGGCACGCTGCCGCGGAATGCCAAACAATTCCACCGTTATCGTCATTTGCCAACGGGCCGCCAATCAACGAGGAGCGAATCGGTAAGTCGTATGCGCTCTATCTTAGCAGCCCGTCTGGCGCTCAGGGCTTTTCCACCAGCCAGATATTGCGATAGCGGACCGGGTTGCCGTGGTCTTGCAGAACAATCGGGCCCGGCTCGGGGCCTTCGGCCACCGGCGCCGCGGTGGTCGTCTGGGGTAGCTCGACGTCCTGGTGGATCGTCACGCCGTTGTGCTTGACCGTGATCGTGGCGTTCTTGGTCTTCCTGCCGTCTTCGAATTTGGCGGCCGTGTAGTCGATGTCGTAGGTTTGCCAGGCCAGCGGCGGAAAGCACATGTTCACGCTGGGGGCCTTGATGCCGTAGAGGCCGCCGCACTCGTGGTCATCGCCCGCCAGGCCGAACGAATCGAGCATCTGCACTTCATAGCGGCCCTGCAGATAGCAGCCGCTGTTGCCGCGCGCCTGCCCACGGGCCACCGGCATGAAGGGGAGTTGAAACTCGACATGCAACTGGCAGCTTTGGAATTTTTGCTTGCTGGTGGCCCCCGCGATCAGCAGCCCGTCGTCGGTTTTCTTTCCCGGGTCGAAGCGGTCGGCGCTGCTGCCGTCGAACAGCACCACCGCGCCTGACGGCGGTGGAGCGCCCAGGGTGGGGCTTTGGCGCTGGACTTTTTTCAGCTCGGCCAGCACGTCATTGTTGGCCGACAAAACTCGCAGCACGTCGTCTTTGATTTCTCCGTGGGCCCGTTCGCCCGCAAACGCAACGACTCCCTTGTTCAGTGCGCCATCGGCTTCGATCTTATTGTCGCCTTCCCAACCGTCCCCCGGCAGGCCGACGGGATAGCCCACGGCATGAAATTTCCCGGCTCCCAGTGCAATGATCTGCACGCCGACTTTCAAGCTGTCGCCTCCCTCGGCCGATTTGACGTTGCCGGAGTACTCGCCCTGGGTTTTGAAATCGGGATCGTCCGGTCCCGAGACTTTCGCGTCGGCGGCACGCACCGCAACGTTGGCACAAAGGGCCAACCAGCTCAGGGCCGCGCAGGTTAGCAGGGGATAGCGCATGTTCGAGGTCTCCCAGGAGGTCTCCAGGCAGGGGATCGCGGCCGGCACCGCAGCGAGGCACCGCCGACTGGCCATTTTCGGCGGCCCAGCGCCGGGTTGCAAGCGCCGGGATAAAACCTGCAAAAGATTCGAGGCTTTTTTAGCCGGCGAAGGCGTGCAGCCTGCCGAGCGGCAGGGTACGATTGTGACCTGCGGGCCGAGGCGGTATTGTGCCCTGGCGGCCGGCGCTCGCGAGCGGACGGCCGAAAACGACACTGACGGCGAAAAACACTGAGGAGATTTCTGATGACCCAGGCGATTTCTCGACGATTGGGCGGTTTCGTATTGGCTTGTTTCCTGTTCGCGCCGGCGCAGGCCGCGGTGCATCCGCACGTGCTGTTTTCCGATAACGGCGTGCTGCAGCAAAAAGTCAAGGTGCCGGTCTGGGGCACCACCGATCAAAACGAAAAAGTCACCGTCAGCTTTGCCGGCCAGGAAGCATCTACGATGCCCAAAGATGGCCGCTGGCAGGTCGAACTGGCGCCGTTGGCCGCCGGCGGACCGCATCTGATGACGATCAGCCAGGGGAGCAGCAAAGTCGAAGTGAAAAACGTCCTGGTTGGCGAGGTCTGGATCTGCGGCGGCCAGTCGAACATGCAATGGGCGACCAAACAAAGCGACGGCGGCAGCGAAGCGGTCGCCAGCTCGGCCAACGACAAGATCCGCTTGCTCACCGTGCCGCGCAAGGGTGCGGACAAACCTGAGACGACCTTCGAAGCCGCATGGTCCGCCGCGGGTCCGCAAACCGTGGGCGATTTTTCCGCGGTGGGCTATTTCTTCGGCCGCGACCTGCAAAAGCGACTCGCCGTGCCGGTGGGGCTGATCGCTTCGAATGTCGGCGGAACCGCCGCCGAACAATGGATGAGCAATCAGTCGATCGAAACCAATTCCGAACTGAAGGACATGTCCAAGCCCCAGGGGGCCAGCATGCTCTACAACGCCATGATCGCGCCGCTGGCGCCTTACGCGATTCAAGGGGCGATCTGGTATCAGGGCGAATCGAACGCCGGCCGCGCCTTCCAATATCGCACGCTGCTGCCGGCCATGATCAAGAACTGGCGCGACACGTTCGGCCAAGGCGATTTTCCCTTCTTGATCGTGCAGATCGCGCCCTACGAGGCGATCGTCCGTGAACCTTCCGAAAGCGTCTGGGCCGAAATCCGCGATGCGCAGTTATTCGTGAGCCAGCGCGTGCCCAAGACGGCGCTGGTGGTCACGACCGACGTGGGCGATGAAAAAGACATCCATCCGCGCCGCAAGGAGCCGGTCGGCGCCCGCCTGTCACTGGCCGCCAGCGCCATCGCGTACGGCGAAACGATCGAATATTCCGGCCCGATGTACGACAGCATGAGCGTCGCCGGCGACAAGGCCATCCTGCGATTCAAATACGTCGGCACGGGCCTGGCCGCCAAGGACGGACCATTGACCGGGTTTACGATGGCCGGCGAAGACAAGAAATTTCATGCCGCCACGGCCGCGATCGAAGGCGATACGGTCGTGGTGACCTGCGACAAAGTGTCCAAGCCGGTCGCGGTGCGCTACGGCTGGGCCGCCTACCCGGTCGTCAACCTATGGAACCGCGACGGCCTGCCCGCCTCGCCGTTCCGCACCGACGAATTTCCCATCACGACCCAAGACAAGAAATAGCGTCGCGGCCGAAGCGCACCGCGATCTTTACCGCTCGCCGGCCGGAGGGTGCCAGTCGTCGCTGAGCCAGAGCACGGCGGTGCCGTCGAGGCCGGCGGTGAGAATCGACCGGCCGTCGGGCGAAAAGGCCACGCTGGTCACCGCCTGGTCGTGATGCTTGAGCGCCAGGATCTCTTTGCCATCGATGGGTCCAGCGGCGGGCTGTTCGGCCGGCGCGCTCTGCGGCGGTGCCTCGGTCTTGATCGGATTGTTGGCCACGGTGTCCCACAACCGGGCCGAGCGATCGCTGCCGCCGGTCAGTGCGCGGCTGCCGTCGGGTGAAAGGGCCACGGCATTGATGGCCGCAGTGTGGCCCAGATAGCGGACCAGCGGTTTGCCGGTGGCCGTGTCGAACAGCAAGGCCCTGCCATTGGCAGCGCCGGCCAGAACACGCTGGCCGTCGGTGGAACAGGCCACGGCCAGCACCGGCGCGTCGAGCAGCAGGGTGCCCGTGGGCTTGCCGGTAGCGGTTTCCCAAATTCGCACGGCCGAGTCTTCGCCGGCGGTCAGCACGCTCTTGCCGTCCGGCGAAAAGATCGCCTGGCGAATCGCCGCAGGCGGCTTGCCCGCCTGGCCGTGTTGGATCACGCGCAGCACGCGCCGAGAAGGCAGCTCCCACAGCCGTGCCGTGCCGTCGCTGCTGGCGGTGAGCAACAGGTGCGCGTCGACCGGCGAGAACGAGGCGCTGGTGATCGCCTTGGCATGTTCGGCGGGCAACTGCAATTCGCTGCGGCCGGTCTCGGCGCTCCAGATTTTCAGACGTCGATCGGAGCTGCCGGTGACCACCTGCTTGCCATCGGGCGAGAAACCGGCGGAGGTTACGCCGCCGTGCGGCTTGAATACGAGCTCGGGCCTGGTGAGATCGTTGGGGTTCCAAACCGCCGCGCCGTTGCCGCCCACGGCCAGCACGCCGCCGGAGTGCGGAACGTCGATGGCCGACCAGATGGCGTCAAAACGGTCGCCCAGATCGAGATATGCCCCGCCGCCGGCCCCGGCGACTTCGCGTCCGCTTTCCAAATCCCAACGCCTCACGACGCTCGACGAGTTGGCATCGGCGTCGGCCCGTCGCGGTCTATGCACCGATAGCGCCGCGTCGCCCGTGCCGGCAAACTCCAGCGAAGTAATATTGTCCCGGCCGCGATAGATTTCGCGAATCAAACGCGCGCGCTCGACGTCCCACAGCCGGATCACGCACTGTTGAGCCGTGCCGGTGACATCCTCCGAGAGTGTGAGCACCTGCCGGCCGTCGGGCGACAGTGCCAACGCCGTGACCGGGGCATCGAACGCATCGCGCTTCTCGGGATTCGCATGTGCCAAAGCGAGCGGCAATTCCTGGCCCGTGGTCACGTCCCATTGGGCCACGGTGCCGTCGTGGCTGGCGGTGAGCAACCGGTTTCCTCGCGGCAGAAAGCAGGAGTCGGTTATGCCGCTTGTGTGTCCCTTGATCGTGCGCGCTTCGCTGCCGGTCGCGGCATCCCACAGTTTGCCCACGCCGCTATCGTCGCCGGAGAAAAGCCAGCGCCGGTCCGGCGAGATGGCCAGGGTGGTGATGGTGGTGCGATGTCCGGTGCCAAAACGACGGTCTGCCAGTTCGTGCGGCCGGACGGAGTGCCCATCGTCGGTCAGCTCCCACAGCGCGATTCTCGCCAGGGACGGATCGAAACCTTCAGTCGGCGATTCCTTCTCGGTGCCGCCGGCGCTCCGCCTGGAGTTGCGCGCGACGGACGTGCCAGAGAGAATCCACTGGCCGTCGCGCGAGACGGCCACGGCGGCATTGCGGCCGGTGCCTTCGATCGCGCTGAGCTGCGAACCGGTCTCGGCGTCCCAGATGCGCACGCTGTTGTCGCCGCCGGCGGTCAACAGTCGTTTGCCGTCGTCGAAATACACGGCCCGCGAGGCCAGAAACTCGTGGCCTTCCTTGAACGCGCGCAGTGATTTACCCGTCTGGGCATCGAACAACCGGGCGGTATGGTCGCGGCTGCCGGTGACGATCTTCGTGCCGTCGGCTGAGAAAGCCGCCGACAGGATGGCATCTTCGTGCCCCTCGAGCACGCGGCCCTGCGGCGCGCGAACCTGTTTGTAGTCCAGAATGTTCCAGAGCTTGATCTGCCCTTCCTGTCCGGCGGAGAGCACCTGCCGGCCGTTGGGCGAAAAGACACCCGCGTAGACGGGCCGGCTGTGTCCGCGGAGCAGGCTGGCCAG
>JBGQKM010000243.1:0-9075 GCA_041499515.1 Planctomycetia bacterium
CATAAGCTCACCGGATTATCACGACGCTATACGGCGGCGTTAGAGAAACACCTCAAGCAAGGCCCGCGGGTGGGCTTGCAGCCGGCGCGGAGGTTGGGCCGGCAGGCCATGTTTACCGGGCTGGAGACATTGGACCTCGCCCGGATTCACGAGCGGGCGTTGATTGCCCTCGTGTTGCCGAGCTACTCCCCCGGCACCCGTGACACGATGGTCCGACGGGCCGGGGCTTTCTTTGCCGAGGTCATCACTCCGATCGAGAAGACGCATCGGACCGCGCGCGAAGCCAACCTGCGCTTGAATGAAATGATCGGGAAGTTGCACCGGCGCAGCGCGGATCTGAAGATCTCGAACCGGCTGTTGAAAAAGGAAATTGTGCAACGCAAGTTGGTGGAGGAATCCCTCCGCAACAGCGAGCGCCACTACAGCCAACTGCTGGAGCAATCGCAGCAGTTACAGGAACAATTGCGGCACCTGTCCCGCCAACTTCTGTTAGCGCAAGAGGAAGAGCGCAAACGGATCAGCCGCGAGCTGCATGATGAAATCGCCCAGACCTTGACCGGGATCAACGTCCGGCTGGCGGCTCTCAAGACGGAGGCCACACGCAACACCAAGGGCCTCCAGAAGAAAATCTCCAGCGCGCAACGAATGGTCGAGAAGTCGGTGGACATCGTGCATCGGTTCGCCCGGGAACTGCGCCCGACGGTATTGGACGACTTGGGGTTGATTCCCGCGCTGCATTCGTTTGTGAAAGGCTTCTCGAAACGGTCGCGCGTCCACGTGCGTCTGACGGTGTATGCGGCGGTGGAACAATTGGATGGCGTCAAGCGTACGGTCCTCTATCGCATCGCCCAGGAAGCGTTGACCAATGTCGCCCGGCATGCGCACGCCAGCCGGGTGGACATCAGCATCCAGAAACTTTCTCGCGCCGTGGGGGTGACGATCAAAGACAACGGCAAGTCCTTTCAAGTGGAGCGCGTGTTGCACGCCAAAAAGAACAAACGCTTGGGATTGCTCGGCATGCGCGAACGCGTGGAGATGGTGGGCGGCAGTCTGCGCGTCGAATCTGCACCCGGTAAGGGCACGACCATCCGCGCCGAGATTCCATTCACCAATGGCGACCGGGGTTAGCATTTATGAAACGCATCACCGTCCTGCTGGCCGAAGACCACATGATTGTTCGCGAGGGATTCAAGAAGTTGTTGGCGGCCGAAACCGATATCGAGGTGGTCGGCGAAGCGCAGACCGGCCGGGAAGCCGTGACTCTGGCCAAGAAGCTGCGCCCTGCGGTTGTCGTCATGGACATCGCGATGCCGTTGCTCAACGGACTGGAAGCCACCCGACAAGTTCGCAAAGCCGTTCCCGGCTCCAAGGTGCTCATGCTCTCGGCGCACAACGATGACGCCTACGTCGAACAAGCGATCGCGTTCGGCGCGGTGGGATTTCTGCTGAAACAGACCTCCTCGCACGATCTGTCCCACGCGATTCGGGAAGTGCAGAAAGGGAAAACCTTTTTCAGTCCCTCCATTGCCAAGCGCCTTCACGACCAGAAGTTGCCGGCCAGCGGCAAATCGCTCCGCAAGCGAGTGGCCCGCCTGAGTTCGCGCGAGCTGGAGGTACTGCAACTGATTGCCGAAGGCCAGCCCAACAAACAAGTGGCGTCGGAATTGGACATCAGCATCAAGACGGTCGAGAAGCACCGGCAGAGCGTGATGCAGAAGCTCAATATCCACGACGTCGCCGGTCTCACCCGGTATGCCATCGGTGCCGGCATCGTCGAAAGCAGCGTCCAGTTAACGATCGTGTAGCCCCGACCGGCCGCGCTGGGCTGGATGCAGGAATGCTTCGGTGGGGTGAACACCCCATAGTACCGGCACGGTTTTCCGTGCTTATTATCGTGTCATGGGAAACAAGCCGGCCAGCCAAGCGCGGATCAGCTCCCGTCTGGCGAGGAAACTGATTGCGGCGATGGCCGGCTCGTCAACTCGTCTGGGGCGTAGTGCCACTCATCCGATTGGGGCGGCACTGTGTTTGGCGCTGGGTTACATGGTCCTCTGCAGCGCGTATATGTTTTTCTCGGGCCGAATCCCGGCCGGCTCGGCCTTGTCCATTGACCAGTTGCGCAACCTCGAACTGCTGAAGGGACTGGCGTTTGTCATGATCACGGGGGCGGCGTTTTTTGGGTTCGCCGCCTTCCTGCTGAAGCGGATCGCCGTCCAGCAACAGCACCTCGACCTGATCTTTCAAGGGGTTTCCGACTGCCTGTTCCTGCTCCAAATCGAGGCCGACGGGTGCTACCGGTTCCTCTGTATCAACGCCGCCTTTCTGAAAGTGACCGGCCTCACCCGGGAACAGGTGGTCGGCAAACGGATCGAAGAAGTTCTGCCGGAAGCTTCCCATGCCCTGGTGAAGAGCAAATACCAGGAGGTGATTCGCGATCGCAAAACCGTGAGCTGGGAAGAAAACGCCACCTACCTCACCGGTCGGCGTGTGGGCGAAGTCACGGTGGCGCCGCTGGCGGACAAGGACGGAACCGTCGTCCAGTTCGCCGGTGCGATCCGCGACATTACCGAACGCAAACAGTGCGAGGAAGAATTACGCCAGCTCTCCGGTCATCTGTTGCAGTCGCAGGATGAAGAACGCCGGCGGATTGGCCGCGAGCTGCACGATTCGACCGCGCAGGAGTTGGTGGCTGTGGCGCTGAACCTCGACCTCATGCAACAACGCAGCGCCGGCCGCGACGTCACCGCCGACAACCTCGTCGCGGACAGCCAGGCGATCATCGAGCAGTGTCAGCGCGAGTTGCGGACGCTAGCTTACCAACTGCACCCGCCCGTGCTGGACGAGGTGGGCTTGGTCGGCGCGGTGCAGGAATACGCCGCCGGGTTCACGCAACGCAGCGGGATCAAGGTGACACTGGACGCCAGTCCGGCCCTCGGACGATTGCCGGGCGAAACGGAGCGGGCACTGTTTCGGGTGGTGCAGGAAAGTCTGGGCAACGTCCATCGCCATTCCGGCAGTCCGACCGCCACGATTCGGATGACGCGTGAAGCCGCCGAAGTCATCCTGGAAGTGACCGATCAAGGCAATGGATTGCACCTGCGCGGCGACGGCAGCGTGGCGAACGCGGGTGTGGGGCTGGCCGGTATGCGCGAACGCCTGCGTCAATTGGGCGGCCGGTTCGAGATTGAATCGAATGGTCGGGGAGCGACCGTGCGGGCCATCGTGCCCGGGGAGGCAGCGGCCCCATGACGACTTTGCAAATCCTGATTGCCGATGACCACGAATTGGTGCGGAAGGGCTTGCGGACGGTGCTGGAAAACCAGCCCGGCTGGAAAGTCTGCGGGGAGGCGATCAACGGCCGGCAAGCGGTCGCGTTGACCAAACAGTTGGGGCCTGATGTGATCGTGTTGGACGTGACGATGCCGGAACTGAATGGTCTGGAAGCCACGCGTCAGATTCTCAAGGCGATCCCCAAGGCCGAAGTGCTGATTCTCACCATGCACGAGTCAGAGAAGATGGTGAGCGAGGTGCTCGCCGCCGGCGCCCACGGCTACATTCTGAAAGCGGACACGGCGCGCCTGTTGGTCTCCGCCATCGAATCGCTCGCCCAGCACCAGCCATTTTTCACCGGGAAGGTTTCGGAAGTGGTGTTGGGTGGTTACCTGAACCCCGGGAAAGCTAGGAAGGATGCGGCTGGCCCGGTGCAGCACCTGACGTCACGCGAACGCGAGATTGTCCAACTCCTGACGGAAGGCCAGACCAACAAAGAGGTCGCGGTGGCGCTCGGCGTCAGCGTCAAGACGGTGGATGCGCACCGGGCCAACGTCATGCACAAACTCGACCTGCATTCGGTGACGGACCTCGTCCGCTACGCCATTCGCAATCAGATCATCGAAGCGTGAGGCGGGGCGCCGATTTTCTAGGGTGAATTCCCGGTCGTAAATAGGGAATGTAGTAATTTCACCTTTCCACGGGGCGCCTCTAGGGTCCGGTGTTATGAAACATACCCCGACTACGCCGCCCGCTCCCGACCACCTCTCCCACCCACTCCGAACGTTATGGGAAATAGCAGTTTAAGTGACTAAGAAACTCATCACCGTCCTATTGGTTGAAGATCACATGGTCGTTCGCGAGGGGCTTCGGTCTTTATTGAGATCCGAAAGCGATATCGAGGTGGTCGGCGAAGCGCAAACCGGCCGCCAAGCGGTTGCCTTGGCCAAAAAACTCCGCCCCGCAGTCGTCGTGATGGATATCGCCATGCCGCTGCTCAATGGGTTAGAAGCCACCCGGCAAATTCGCAAAGCCCTTCCCGGCACCAAGGTGCTGATACTCTCCGCGCATGGCGATGACGCGTACGTCGAACAAGCGATCGCGTTCGGGGTGGTGGGATTTCTGCTCAAACAAACCTCCTCGCATGATCTTTCCCGGGCGATTCGGGAAGTGCAGAAAGGAAAGACATTTTTCAGTCCCGCCATTGCCAAGCGCCTCCGCGGTCAGAAGTCGCCGGCCGGCGGGCGACCACTCCGGAAGCGAGTGGCCCGGCTGACTTCGCGCGAGATGGAGGTGCTCCAACTGATTGCCGAAGGCGAGGCCAACAAACAAGTGGCAGGTGAACTAGGCATCAGCATCAAAACCGTTGAGAAGTACCGGCAAAGTCTCATGCAGAAGCTGAATATACACGACGTGTCCGGTCTCACCCGCTTCGCCATCGGAGCCGGCATCATCGAAAGCAGCGTCCAGATAACCATCGTCTAGTTGCAGAATCTGCCGCCTCCCCGACGGAATTTCCCCTAAAGTCCCACATGGGGTGAACACCCCATAGCGCCCGCCTGGTCTCGCCACGTATCTTTTCACGCAATGGAGAAGAAAGAGCTTTTCAGAAACGGAAATTGTTAACGATGACGCAACGAAGACGAAAACCAGATCCTCTTGCTGAGATCATCCGATCCCAGCAGGAGGAGATTAAAACGTACAAGTGGATCGAAAGCGAGAAAGCTGGCCGCGACATCGGCTGGGAGTGCGCCGCTCACGAATGGTCGCACAAACATTTTCTTGAGTGGAAGCGCCACGTCTGGAATCGCGCCGTCCAGGACGCGTTGCAGGCAGAAGAAGAGGGCACATCCCTTCCTCTCTAGTTTGCTCGATTCACGCAGTGGACGACATCAAGTCATCGCGGCGCGGGGAGGTAAGGTCTTAGTTTATGGGAGAGATTATACAAATGCCGGCGGCTCTGCAGGTGGCATTGTTTCTCGCATCGATCGCGATTGTGGTGTTCGTCGCGTTTTGTATTCCGTCCATGCTCCAACTGCGCAAACACACCGCCCGGATGACGCAGACTCTGGCAGAACTCAAAGCCGAGATTTCGCTACTCGTCCAGGACAGCCGCAAGATGTTGCACAGCGTCAATGAACTGTCCACACGTGTTAACCGGCAGTGCGACGGCATCGAGCAAGTGATCGATACCATTAGCGGGTGGACGGAGCGCGTGGATTACGTTGTCGAGGAAATCGGCTCGGTTCTGGAGCCGCCCCTCCTGACGGCGGCGCGCAATGCACGGATTTTTCGCAAAGGGGTCGCGAAGTTCTTTGAGACGTTCTTGAACCGAAACCATCATCAACCACAGAAAGCGGAGGAACAACATGTCAGACACCAATGAATCAAGTCGCGTGGGCGGCTATCTCGCAGCATTTGCGATTGGCGCGCTCATCGGAACAGGGGCCGCGCTGCTGTACGCACCGCGGTCAGGCAAGGAAACCCGGGAATTGATCGCAAAGAAGGGTCGCGCCCTCAAGGGTCAAGCGACCGATGCGATTGAAGACGCCAAGGAGTTCATCGACGGCAAGAAAGCGGAACTAGCCGCCGCCATCGAAGCCGGCAAGGATGCCATGCGCGAGGAACGCGCCAAACATCTGAAGGCCGCGTAGGCACCCGGAAATTTGCGCGCGACGCTGGCGCCCCTCAAAAGGGCGTTCCCCAACGCCGATTCCTCACAACATTGGCGCTGGCGCGCGAGCAAAAAGAAGAAAGGGCCAGTCCGAAAGCGGACTGACCCTTTTTAAATTGTTCCCTATGAGAAGCTGTCCCCCAGAGGAATTCGCTAGGCAGGTTCGGGCTGGAGTTTGACGTGGGGATGCAGGGCTTGGACGATCTGGTCGCGGGTTTCGATGAGGGTGGCAGCAACGTGAGTGGTGCCGGCGGCCAAGAGCGCCTCGCGGTCGTTGTGGGCCTTTTCGTGCAATCCCCAATGGCCCACCACGATGGTCAACTCGGGGAGTCGGGCTCTTAACAGTTTGCTAAGGTGGCGGCAGGCCGAGAATCCGCCGGGCGGAATATACCCAACGCAGAACAACGCGGGAGTTTTCCGTTCCACCTCCTGGACGATTTCGGACAAGCGTTTGCCGGCGGCGCTGATTTCCATCTCATACCGGGTCGGGTCGAGCAGCTGTTGCAGCATCAATAGGGCGATGGCGTCGCCCTCGTCGTGAGCGGGCCAAGCTATGATACTGATCTTGTCAGTGGTGGTGGTGGCGACAGTGGAGATGGGGGCGATCGAAGGAAGGCCGATTCGTTCAACAATCTGACGCGTGGATGTGTAAACGAACTCTTGTTCGTCATCCGTCACGATGCCCAGCCGGCTGTCCCGTTTGGCGTAATGCAGCGCGGGAACGAGCACTTCGTCGAAGACGTGCTCGACAGGATGAGTTCGCAATTGTTCTTCGACGATCGCCTCGGCCTCATCTTGATCCAGCGCCAACAGGCGCTTGTAGTAGGCGACCGAGGCCTGCATCATCGGCTCATCACCCAGAAGCACCGCGATGAATTCCAGCTGCGGGACATACTTCGCGACGACGGCCAGGCAGGCGGTCAACGGCGTCGCCAACAGCAATCCGACCGGGCCCCACAGCCAGGTCCAAAACGCTATCGCGATGAGCATGGCTAATTTTGAGGTGCCGGCGCTTTGACTGAAGAGCATCGGCTCGATGACCATCGCCACGACAGGCTCGAACACGGCAAACAGTGCGATTACGGACAACGGTTGCCACCAGTTTGCTGATGTGGCGAGGCTGACGACGAACGGAAGAATCGCCGCGATCCAGATTCCGATGTACGGAACGAACCGCAGGATGATGATCAAGAACCCCCACAACAGCGCATACGGCACTCCCAGCAGAAACAACCCCAAACCGATCGTCACGCCCAGACAGGCATTGACGACGAATTGGACGAAGAGATACCGGCTGACTCGTTGGCCGGCTTCGTCGAGCGCCTGAGACGTCAGGCTCAGTCGTCCGTAGCCCAGCAGACGAATGGCGCGGTTGCGCAACTCGTCACGTTCCAGGAGCATGAAAATCACCAGCACGGCGACCAGCAAGATTTGCAGAAGAGATGCCAGCAGCGGCAGAATCAGTTGCCAGGCGCCTGAAGAAAATCTCCCGCCTTGCACCGCCACCCGGACGGGTTGGAGTGCCTTCTCAGACGGCGACGCGTTAGCGTCCTCTTCGCCGAGTAACTGCCCGAAAGTGGTACGCACTTTGTCCAGCTTCGTCCCTTTGCCCACCTGCAAATCATCGACTCGTTTTTTGATGTTGGCTTGGTAGCTGGGCAAATTGTTGGCGAGGTCTTTCATCTGAACCGTGATCGCCCAACCGATGACGCCGATCAAAGAAAACGTCAACACCGCCAGCAACACGACCGAGACTATCCGGCCCAAGCCGAGGCGCTGGAGAGCGCTGTCCACAGGGCTCAACAGAAAGGCCAGCAACATCGCGAGCGCCACCGGTATCAAGACCGGGCGCGCCCAGTACGTGGAGACGACGATCAACACCAGCGTGCCCAGCACGACCAGCGGCGAGCATTTCAGAGATTTGGGTGGCACGGAGCGCGTTCCTTTCGATGACTGCAAGAGGCGGCGCTCGTCTCAATTGCCATGATCCGTTTCCCAGCCGCGCCGGTCCAACCTTTCCAAACGGAGGCGCAGCTTGGTCAGGGCGATGTCCTGAAGCTGGCGAATGCGTTCGCGGGTCACCTTGAATTTTCTGCCGACGATCTCCAACGTCCGCGATCCCCGCCCATCGATCCCGAAACGCAAGGTGAGGATTTCCGCTTCACGCGGAGTCAGGTGCTCGACGTGTTGGCGGATTTCCTCGCGCATCGCCTTTATGCGAAGTTGTTCGTGCGGGGTCAGCGCCGCTTCGTCCTCGATGATGTCGCCGAACCGATTGTCGTCATCGTCTCCAATCGACGCATCGAGGCTGGTGGGACGCATACCCAGTGTGCGGAGTTGGGCGATCTTGTTGGTCGGCACGTTGCATCGGTTGGCCAGTTCGACATCCGTCGGCTCGCGACCGAGCTGATCCGTTAAACTGTGCCTAAGCCGTTTCAGTCGGCTCATTTTGTCCACGACGTGGACGGGGATCCGGATCGTCCTGGATTGGTTGGATAAGGCGCGACGAATGGCTTGCTTGATCCACCACGAGGCGTAGGTGGACATTTTCGCGCCTTTCGTAGGGTCGAATCGTTCGACGGCATTCATCAGACCCATGTTGCCTTCGCTGATCAGGTCGAGCAGAGGCAGACCGAGTCCGTCGTAATCATGGGCGATCTTGACCACGAGACGCAAATTCGCCTTGATCATGTGCTCGCGGGCTTTGTGATCGCCGCGTTTGATGCGCTTAGCCAACTCGGACTCCTGCTGGAGAGTCAACAACGGCACCCGGCCGATCTCCCGCATGTACACCTGAATGGGCTCGGCGCTTTGGGTGTGTTCTCTTTCCAATTCAATCAGCATAAAACTCCTCCATCCTTGCGGGGAAAAAGTTCGTATCTGCCATGTCTGACCCCGCACCAACCCAGGTGTCGATGCGTCCCTGACCTAATCCTTGGAGATACGCTACGCGATGGGATGACCGTTTGCTATGGGGTAAAACCCCACCTCTCTGGCGCTAAATCTTCCCCACTCGGCTGGGGTCAAGGAGCGGAATCGACCGTAACGCCGCTATTTCAGAAGAGCAATCACTCGGTCGTGGAGAGTGGTGCATCGCTCCGAGAGCTTGGCCAGGAAATCCTTGCGATTCG
>JBGQKM010000244.1:0-9075 GCA_041499515.1 Planctomycetia bacterium
CTCGGGGCTCCTGGCTCGGCGGACCGCGCGTGGGGCTGGGGCGGCGCTCGACCGCCGTTGGGCGACCGATGTTCCGGGGGGAAACAACTGATTGTAAAACACCCCCCCGGGCTGTCAACGCACGGCGGCGGCCCGTCGGGGGGCTTCGGCTCGGCGAAAACTGGCGAGCCCCCCTGGAATGTGACGCTTTGAATTGCGAAGATGGTTGTTTTCCCCCAACCCCAGGACGACGCGTCTAGTGAACCGCGCGCTTGCGGTCGTCATGGCAGCCGGCAAGGGCACTCGCATGAAGTCGGAGTTGCCCAAAGTGCTCGTGCCGGTCTGCGGACGGCCCATGATCGACTACGTGCTGGACGCGCTGGAGGCGGCCGGCATCGAGCGGACGATTGTCGTCGTCGGCTATCGCGCCGAGGACGTGCGCGCGGCGCTGGCGGAGCGCCGGCACGTCGCGTTTGCGCTACAGGCCGAGCAACGCGGCACCGGACACGCCGTGATGAGCGCCCGCGAGCACCTGGCGAAACACGACGGGCCGGTGTTGGTGGTGGCGGGAGACTCGCCGCTGATGCAGCCCGACTCGATTCGACAATTGCTGGCCGAATTCCAGCGCTCGCGCCCGGCCTGTATTCTAGGAACCGGCACGAAGGACGAACCGCAGGGCCTGGGCCGCATCGTGCGCGACGCACACGGAAAATTCACGGGAATTGTCGAGGAAAAAGACGCCTCGCCCGAACAGAAACGCATCCAAGAGGTCAATCTTAGTTGCTACGTCTTCAATAACCGCGACCTGCTGGACGCCCTGGAGCGGATTCGGGCCGACAACGCACAGGGTGAGTATTATCTGACCGACTGCCCGGGCGTGCTGCTGGCGGCCGGCAAGGACGTGCGGGCGGTGAACGTTTTGAAGCCGTGCGAGGCCTTGAGCATCAATAACATGGAAGAGTTGGCCACGGTCGAGGCCGTGATGCGCGAGATGGGCCTCGCCAGCGGCCCGCGATGAGACCATACTTGCAATACCGGGATGTGATGAGCCGCGCGAATTCATTGGTAACGAGTGCGGCGGATCGCCGTCGGCGGTCTCTCGACCGGTTGAACCATTGTTGCGACTGACGCCATGAATGACCTGAAGATTTTCAGCGGCCGGGCCAACCGGGAACTGAGCAAGCGGATTTGCGACTACCTCGGCCTGCCGATGGGCGGCATCACGATCGGCAACTTTCCCGATAGCGAGATCAGTTGCAAAGTCGAGGAGGACATCCGCGGCCGGGACGTGTTCCTGGTGCAACCGACTTGCCCGCCGGTGAACGAAAACATGATGGAGCTCTTGATCATGATCGAGAGCTGCAAGCGGGCCAGCGCCGAGCGGGTGACCGCCGTGATGCCCTACTATGGCTACGCCCGGCAAGACCGCAAGGACGAGGGCCGGGTGCCGATCACGGCCAAGCTGGTGGCCAACATCATCACGCGGGCCGGCGCCGATCGCGTGCTGGCGATGGATTTGCACGCCGCCCAGATCCAGGGTTTTTTCGACGTGCCGGTGGATCATCTTTATGCGGCGCCGGTGCTCAACGAGTATTTTCTCGAACTGGGGCTCGATCCCAAGGACGTGGTGGTGGTCAGTCCCGACGAAGGGAGCATCAAGCGCGCCCTGGGGCATGCCGAACGATTGGGCGGAAATCTGGCGATCGTCGACAAGCGGCGGTCCGATGCGGAACACACGCAGCAAGAAAACGTGATTGGCGCGTCAGTCAAAGGCAAAATTGCCCTGATGTTCGACGACATGATCAGCACGGCCGGCTCGATCTGCGGAGCCGCCCAGGTGCTCCACGATCGCGGAGCCAAACAAATCCACGTGGCGGCCACGCACGGCGTGTTGTGCGGCCCGGCGATCGAACGGCTCCGCAAGTCGCCGATCCACGAAGTGGTCATCACCGACACGATCCCTCTGCGGCCGGAGCAGTCGATTCCCAAGATCAAAGTGCTCAGCGTGGCCCCTCTGCTTGGGGAAGCCATCAAGCGAATCCACCGCAACGAGTCGGTCAGCCGGCTATTCGATTGAGAGCGGCCTGGGCGTCACGGCCGGACTCGTCTAACCCCGGTCAGACCGAGGGCTTAGAATTCTGGGGTGCCTGGGCTTGAAAGATTGCGGTTTTCGGAGACAATGACCGGTTTGCCCCGCTCCAGAACCACGGCCCTCGACCTGCGCTTGCGCGGGGCTCGCGGCGGCGCGATTGGGTCGGCGGGGAACCTGAGCTGGATGGAACTTAACGCGGCCCGGCGATGATCAGCGCGGGCCCTTTTCTGGAAGTCGAAATAGCGGTCCGATTGAGGTTGTCTCGATGGCGGAAACATTGAACGTCAAAACGCGTGGTTCGCGCGGCAAGCGAGAGGCTCGCCGGTTACGCCGCACGGGCAGCATTCCGGCGGTCCTCTATGGGCACGGCGAAGCCAATTGCAGCCTGGAGGTTGGCGCGGTGGAAATGTCGGCAGTCGTGCGGCGCGGCGGGCGCGTGGTCGAGCTCAAGGGGGCGGTCAACGAAAAAGCCCTGATTCGCGACTTGCAGTGGGACCACTACGGCATCGAGGTGTTGCACGTCGATTTCACGCGCGTTTCAGAGCACGAGCGGATCGAAGTCAAGGTTTCGGTTGAGTTGCGCGGACAGGCGGTGGGCGTGAAAGACGGCGGCGTGGTCGAGCACTTCGTGCACGAAGTCGAAATCGAGTGCGAGGCGCTGGCGATTCCCGATAAGCTGGAGTTGAACATCGGCGAATTGAAGATTGGCGATTCCTTGACGGCGGCCGACGTGCGTTTGCCGCCGGGCGTGACGCTGGTCTCCGATCCGGACGCCGTGCTGGTGCATTGTGTTGAGGCCCGAGAGGAGGAAGAGGCCGGCGGACCGGCGGCCGGAGTCGCCGAACCGGAAATCATCGGGCGCAAGCCGGAGGAGGAAGAGGCCGCGGAATAATCCGGCGCTGCTTGGGTCGACGACGGGATGTGAGCTTCGAGAGAGTCCATGAAACTCGTCGTTGGCTTGGGGAATCCGGGGCGCAAATACGAAGGCACGCGGCACAACGTCGGCTTTCGCGTGATGGCCGAGTTGGCCAGAAAATATGGCCAAAACAAACCCAAGCAGGCCTTCCAGGGTGAAGTCGTCGAGGCCAAACTAGATTCCGAAAAAACATTGCTCTTGTGCCCGCACACGCTGATGAACTTAAGCGGCGGAAGCGTGCTGGAGGCGCGGGACTTTTATAAAATTGCGGCCGAGGACCTGCTGATCGTCAGCGACGACCTGAACCTGCCGCTGGCCAAGTTGCGGTTTCGGGCTCAGGGCTCCTCGGGCGGCCAAAAGGGATTGGAAAACATTATTCACCGCCTGGGCAGCGACCAGATCGCCCGGCTGCGAATCGGCATTGGCAGTCCCCCCGGACAGCGCGAGGCCGCTGACTTTGTACTGGGTAAATTCACGAAAGTCGAAAAACCGGAAATCGAGGAAGCGATCTGGCGCGCCGCCGATGCCATCGTCGTTTGGGCTCGTGAGGGAGTCGCGGTCTCGATGAATCGATACAATTAGACAGGATTTCAGCAGGAGTTATCGTCGTGGCTGTCAACGTTTACGAAGGCATGTTCATCCTGGACTCGAATCGTTACGCGCGCGATCAGGTCGGCGTCTCGGGCCAGATTTCCGAAATGATCGAAAAACTGGGGGGCGAGATCCTGGCCAGCCGCCTGTGGGAAGAGCGACGCCTGGCCTATCCGGTCAATGGCCATCGCAAGGGCACCTATTGGCTGACCTACTTCAAGCTGGAAAGTGCTCAATTGCCGTTGCTCAACCGCCAGTGCCAATTGAGCGATAGCATCGTGCGGACCCTGTTTTTGAAGGTCGACCCGCGTATCACCGAAGTCTTGGTGAGCCATGCCCTGGCCGGCCCGGCATCGTTGCGTCGGCCCCCAGAGCCGGTGGCCGTGACGATCCCGGCGTTGGAAGAAGAAATCGAAAGCATTATCGAAGAAGTGTAAGGCAGATCGCCCGCGACGTTCGGAAAACGGGACGTTGGGGTATGGGGGGCCAACCATGGCTAGCTTCAATCGAGTGGTTCTGGTCGGCAATCTGACGCGCGATCCCGAGCTGCGCTACATTCCCAGCGGCACCGCGGTCACCGAAATCGGCCTGGCCGTGAACGACCGCCGCAAGGGCGCCAACGGAGAGTGGATCGAAGAAACGACGTTCGTCGACGTCACCCTGTGGGCCCGCACGGCCGAGATCGCCAGCGAATACTTGAACAAGGGATCGAGCGTATTGATCGAGGGCCGATTGAAGCTCGATACCTGGGAAAAGGACGGCAAAAAAAACTCCAAACTGCGCGTGGTCGGCGAACGCTTGGTGATGCTGGGCCAGCGCGGGAGCGGGCCTGCCGGCGGAGGCGGCGGCGGACCTCGCGGCGCGGCCGCCAAGAGCGGAGCGTATGCCCCGACCCAGGACGAAGGCGAGGCCCCGCAGGTCGACGACGATATTCCGTTTTAGCGCCATGCGCGGGCCGTTCTAGCGCCGTGCGGCGGAACACCGAACACACGCCGCAAACGTCCGGCGGATGACTGCGACGGCAAACCAGCATTTTTCGAGCTCGAGGATTCATCATGGCCAGTGCCAAACCGACCAAAAAGTATACTCGCAACAAACGGCTCCCCCGCGGCAAGCACAGTGGCGTGGAGTTGCTGCTGATCCAAACCGTGGACCACGTCGGCGCGCAAGGCGACGTGGTGGAAGTGAAGCGCGGGTATGCGATGAACTACCTGCTCCCCCAGGGGTTGGCCACGATCGCCACCGACCATCACAAGCGGATGGTCGAAAAGCACCGGGCTCGCCTGCAAGAAATCCAAAACGCCCGCATGGCCGGCCTGCGCGAGCTGGCCGCGGATCTGGCCCGGCAGAGCGTCACGATCGAGGCCAACGCCAACGACGAGGGGCACTTGTACGGTTCGGTCGGCGCCCCGGAAATCGTGGCCGCGCTGAAGCGCAACGAAATCACGATCACGGCCGACCAGGTCCGGCTCAAGGGCCCGCTGAAGGAGCTGGGACTGTACACGGTCGACGTTCACTTGGGCCACGATATCGAGGCCGAACTGAAAGTCTGGGTCGTCCCCACGGTGACCGAAGAGACGCCCGAAAAAAAGTAGCCGCGCTTGGCAGCGCCACCGCCAGGCCCGTACAATAGCGGGCAAGCCCAAACAACAGCGGGCGAGTCGTCACGGCATTTCCGCGCTTCGGGGCAGCGCCGGCCAGGCATGTTTTTTTCGGGTCCGGCGCGGGCAGGGCGTCGTGTGTCGGCAAGGAGGCTGGTGGACATGAAGGTCAACTCCGAGATTCTCGACCGTCAGCCGCCCTGCAATCTGGATGCGGAGCGCGGGGTGCTGGGCAGCATTCTTCTGCTGCCGATCGTGTGCGACGAAGTGGCGCTGATACTGCGTGCCGAGGATTTCTACGACGAATCGAACCGCACGCTCTACGCGCAGTTGCAAACGATGCACGACGAAGGGCGGCGGATCGACACGACGCTGCTGGTCGAGCGGCTCAAAAGCGCGGGACAGTACGAACGGATCGGCGGGGCGGCATACCTGGCCGAAGTGTTGCAATCGGTCCCCACGGCCGCCAACGCCACGCACTATGCGGAAATCGTCAAGAACAAATCGACCCTCCGCGCCCTGATTCACACCAGCACCGACATCCTCCGCGACGCGTACGACGAAACGCGCGAAGCGCGCGAAATGCTGTCCCAGGCCGAGCAAAAGATCTTTGCGATTCTCGACCAGCGTGGCGCCGGCGCGATCATGAACGTCCGCGATATTCTGCAGGACGCCATGGTTCGGATCGACGCGCGGATGAAGCACGAGCATGCCATCGGCGGCATCGAGACGGGCTTTCGCGATTTCGACGCGCTGACCGGCGGATTGCACAACTCGGAATTGATCGTTCTGGCGGCCCGCCCCAGCATGGGAAAGACGGCGATGGCGTTGAATATCGCCGAGCACGCGACGTTGCAGACCGGCACCGCCACGCTCTTGGTCAGCTTGGAAATGTCCTCGGTCGAATTGGCCGACCGGATGCTCTGCTCGCTGGCGGAAGTCAACGGTCAGCGACTGCGCAATGGCACGATCTCGAACGACGACCGCCGCAAACTCGTGGAGAAGGCGGCCGAAATGAGCCAGGCACCGCTGTTTGTCGACGATACGCCCAGCCGCACGATCACGGAAATCGCCGCGGCCGCGCGGCGGCTGAAGCGCAAGGTGGGCCTGGGCCTGGTGATCGTCGACTATTTGCAACTGATCGAGCCCGATAATCAACGCGATCCGCGGCAGGAGCAGGTGGCCAGAATCGCGCGGCGGCTCAAGGGGCTGGCCCGCGAGCTGAAAGTTCCCGTTTTGTGCCTGGCTCAGTTGAATCGCCAGGCCGAAGCGACGCGCGACAACAAGCCCCGCTTGAGCCATCTGCGCGAGTCGGGGGCCATCGAGCAGGACGCCGACGTCGTGATGTTCATCCACCGCGAGGAATACTATCAGTCGAACGACGAAGATCGGGCCAAGGTGGCCGGCCTCGCCGAGTTGATCATCGCCAAGCAGCGTAACGGCCCGACCGGAGACGTGAAACTTGCCTGGCTCAAGGATATCACCCGTTTTCGCGACAGTTCCGCTCGGCCGTACGACGAATTCGAGCAGTATAACGCGGCCAGCACATTCTAGCGTTGCCAGCGGCGCGCATCTTTCCCGGTTTTCCTGCCTTGCCCGTTCGCCGATCGATGGCGCGAACTCACCTTGTCGCGCCGGCTTGCTTCGGGTATTTCTAGCCCGCTTTTGACGGGCCGAAAGCGAGCGTAGGTTCACTTCTCTTTGTTTTCGGCCCGGCGGAAACCAGCGCTCACTTGGCATTCTGGCCGGGCGAGCGTCCGCGCGATCCCATCTTGAGCCTTTCAACTTGTTCGGAACCGAGCGTCATGGCTTCAGTTCGCCGCCGCGTCTCTCGACTGCTGCGCACGGTCGCCGGCGTGTTGCTACTTAGCTCCACGTTGGACCTTGCGCGGCTGCACGCGCAAGTCGGAGCCGCGCCGGGGCCGCCCAATGTTTTCGCCCAGCCCGGGCTGGACCCGCGGTCGCCGCCCGTGGCCGCGCAGCCGTTTGCCCCGCCGGAAGAGCGCGTGTTGGATATCCGCCTGCTGGGCAACGCGCGAATCACGCGGGAAAAAGTGTTGTCCAACATCGGCACGCGGATCGACCGGCCGTTCGACCAGGCGACCTTCGAGAAAGACGTCCGCAAGTTGTCGTCCAAAAACTGGTTCGTCCAGGTGCAGCCGAAGACGGAACACGTCTCCGGCGGCATCGTGATCACGCTGGAAGTGGTCGAGCGCCCGGTGCTGCAGTACGTGCAATATTACGGCTGCAAGAAAGTCAAACCTAAGACGCTTGCCAAAGAGACGGGACTCGCCAAGGGCGATGCGCTCGATCCCTACGCCGTTCAGGACGGCGCGCGAAAAATCGAATCGTTCTACCAGGGCAAAGGCTATAACGACATCAAGGTTACGGTGGTCGAGGGCACCAAGCCCGGCGATCGTGGCGCCGTATATTTGATTAACGAAGGCAAGGTGCAGAAGTTCAGTAAAATCAACTTCGAGGGCAATAGTTCCAGCTTCGCGCCGGATGGACGACTGCGGACCGTGGTGCAGTCGAAGAAGCCTTTTTTGGGGTTGTTCAAGGGACAGGTGGATCGCAAGAAGATCGAAGACGACAAGGAGAAGCTGACGAATTACTACCGCAGTTACGGTTTCTTCAAGGCCCACGTGGGATGCGATCCTGTCTTGAACGAAAACGAAGACCGCATGGAACTGACGTTTTACATCGTCGAAGGCCCCCGCTATCGCGTGGACAACATTTCTTTCATCGGCAACAAGATCTATCCCGAGGAAGCCTTCAGCCAGAACTTGAAACTCAAATCGGGCGACTTCTTCGACCAGAACAAGATGAACGCCGACATGGGCAGCGTCAAAGACCTCTACGGCAGCAACGGCTATGTCTTTGCCGAGGCGAAACCCGATCTGCGGTTTTTCGACGACCCGGACAAACTCGACCAACTGGACCTGATCTACCAGGTCACCGAAGGCAATCGCTACAAGCTGGGCGACATCGACATCCAGATCAAGGGAGAAAATCCCCATACCAAGTACTCCACCGTGTTGAATCGGCTCTCGATGCGGCCCGGCGACTGGGCCGATATCCGCCAGTTCCGATCCAGCGAACGGCGTCTGAAGGCGTCGGGCTTGTTCAACGTCGATCCGTCAAAAGGCGAGACGCCCAAGATCGTCTTCTCTCCGCCCGACTCCGAAGACGGCCTGGCCAGCGGCAAGAAAAAATCGACCGCCAAGCGCTCCGGCGACCCCGATTCGTTCCGCGGTCAAAGCCCCGACGGCGTGACGCGCCCGCCCTTCACCGGTTGGCCCGAACCGTGGCAGCCATTTAATCAGGCCCCCAACGGCACGCCCGCGGCCGCACCGCCCACATACCCAGTGGCGCCGCCCCGAGGCGCGACGATTCGCGGCCAGAGCCCCGACGGCTATGGGGCCTACGGCGGCACGGCGATCAGCCCGATTTCGCCCAGCCCGCAACCCTACACGGTCAACCAGCCGCCGCCAACCTACACGGGTCAGCCACCTTACACCCCGCCCCCGCCGGCCGGCGGCTATCCCTACAATCCGGGCTACGGCCAGCCGGCGGCGGCGCCCAATGGGCCGTATACGGCTCCGGGCTATCTATCGCCGGGCGCTGACCAACCGCAAGTGGGCGCGAGCCCGCAAGGCTCCGGTCCACCGGGGGAGATCATTGGGAACCCAGGACCCCTCTTGGCGGGACCGCCCACCGATGCGCCGACCATTCCGTTTACGGTGGTGGTGAACGAAGCTCAGACCGGCCGATTCATGTTGGGCGCCGGTGTGAACTCGAACGCGGGTCTGGTCGGTTCGATCGTGCTGGACGAGCAGAATTTTGACTGGCGGCGGGTGCCGACGAGTTGGGAGGATTTTCGCAGCGGCACCGCC
>JBGQKM010000245.1:0-8965 GCA_041499515.1 Planctomycetia bacterium
CTTTGTGTTGCAACACCACACCCAAGTCGTTCCGTGTCCCGCCGTCGGATCGTCCGAGTTCGAGGGAGCGGCGAAGTTCGTTTTCGGCTTCGTCCCATTGATGCAACTTTGCCAAAGCGTGGCCCCGTTCGCAACGGGCCTGGGCGTCGGCGAACTCGAAACAAGCGATCGCTCCGGAATAGTCTCCCTTCAACTGCAATAGTAAGCCCAAATTGTTGTGCGTCGCACGATCCGACGGCGCAAGCTCCATCGCGCGGCGATAGGCCCTCTCGGCTTCCTCCAGCCGACGCAACCCGACCAGCGCGTTGGCCAGATTGTAATAGGCCTCGGCGTAGGTGGGCCGAAGTTGGACGGCGCGCTCGAGGCTCAAAACGGCCGCCGCGAGCGAGCCGTTTTCTTTCAGGGCAATTCCCAAGTTGTTGTGCAATTCGGGCAAATTGGGCGCCAACTCTAACGCCCGCCGGCAGCAATCAGCCGCTTCGCTCAGGCGCCCCAGTTCGCGGTAAACGAGATTCAGATTGTTGTGAAAAGCCGGGTTGCCTGGAAACACCTCGATCGCGCGGAGATGAAAGTTTTCTGCCGCTTCCAGTTGGTCGGCCCGATAGGCCAGCACTCCCAAACCGTTTAAGGCATTGGGCTCGTCGGGGGCGGCTTGCAAAATCTGCCGGTAGATATACTCGGCCCGAGCGTGATCGCCGCTTGCCAGCGCTTGTTCGGCCAAACTCAGGGCTTTTGGGAGGGTCAGCACGAACTCTCCTTCACGGACATCCATCCGCTTGGGGCGACAATCGTACGTCGAGCGCCCTCATGGCCGATTATAAATGACAGCCGGGCGCTTTGCCCGACCAGGCCCGCCAAAGAGCCCCGTCGGTCGCGCCCCGCAATCGACCGCCGCCGCGCCAGGCTGAGCCCCTGCTTCGATTTTCTGGAGAAATTTCACGGCCGTTTGGACCGCAGTTGTTTTGCCATGTCGGCAAACACGTCGTCCCAGTTGCCAAAGCGCGATTGTCGGAACAGCCGCATGGTCGGATACCAGGGGCTGTCGTCGCACTCCAGCAGCCAGCGCCAGCTGGGAGAAAGCTGCAAAGCCACCCAGACCGGCACTCCCAGCGCGCCGGCCACGTGGGCAATCGACGTGTCGCTGGTAATCACCAGATCGAGGTTCATCATCACGGCGGCCGTGTCGACAAACGCTCCGGTCCCTTCGTCCAGCGATGTCCCCAGATCGACCATGTTCCATTGCTCGGCCAGAGAAGCCAACTGTTCGCGGCCAAAGCCTTTTTGCAGACTGAATAGTTTCACGCCCGGACAGGCCGCAAACGGGGCGAACTTTTCCAATGGAATGCTCCGGTAGCGGTCCGCGCCGTAAGTCGGACTGCCTTGCCAGGCGATGCCCACTTTGAACTCGCGGACGTCGGCCAGTTTTTGCCGCCAATGCGCGATGCGCTCGGGCTCGGCAAACAGATAGGGGATCGTGGCGGGAATCGTCTCCAGCGTGGTGCCCAGCACGGCCGGCAGGCTCAGTAGGGGGATTTGGTAATCGAGCGCCTCGGGTTCCGCCTCGGCCGTGGCGATCAGATCGATTCCGGGTGATCGGGCCAACAACGCATTCAAGGCGTCCTGGCATCGCAGGACGACGCGCCCGCCCCGCTCCTTCACCAACGGGGCGTAACGTACAAATTGAATGGTATCGCCCAGCCCTTGTTCCACGGTCAACAGGATCGTGCGTCCGGACAGCGGTTCACCGTGCCAACGTGGCATGGGAAAGCTTGGCACCAGCGTGCCCGGCACGCGCAATCGCCATTCGTACTCGGGCCAGCCTTCGGCGTAGTTGCCCAATGACAACCGCAAGAGCGACCGGTTGCGATGGGCTTCGGGAAAATCCCAGCGATGGCGCAGCGCCGTATCAAAATGCTCAAGCGCCTCGGTTAATCGACCTTGTGTGTCGAGAATGTTGCCCAGGTTGTTGTGCACTTCGGGATCGCTGGGCGTCAGTTCCAGCGCACGGCGGAAGCTGGCCTCTGCCAGATCCAGCCGGTCGAGATTGACAAACGTGTTGGCCAAATTGTAGTGGACTTCGGCCAGGTTCGGGTTCAGCTCGAGTGCCCGAGAGAAACTGGCCACGGCTTGCTCGAACTGTTCCTGCTGCTTCAAGAGCACGCCCAGGTTGCTGTGCAGCAACGGCCAGTCGGGTGCCGATTTCAGGGCCTGGCGACAACAGGCAATCGCCTCGTCCGCGCGGCCGCGCCGGCGGTGGAGCTCGCTGAGGTTGCCGAGAACCGAGGCGTCGCGCGGGGAAATGACGATCGCGCGACGCAGATAGCCTTCGGCGTCGTCCAGCCTGTCGGCATGAAGCGCCAGCACGCCCAAACCGTTCAGGGCGTTGGGCTCGTCGGGGGCGGCTTGCAGAATTCGCTGGTAGACGAATTGAGCCTGAGCGTGATCGCCGCTGTCCAGCGCTTGTTGGGCCAAATTCAGGGCTTCCGACAGGGTCGGCACGAACCATCCTTCACTGGCAGTGGGCCACTCGGGGCGCCAATCGTACTGGCAACACACCCACCGCCGATTATAATGACAGCCAGGCGACTCGCCCCAGCGGCGTCGCCAATTTTCCCTCCCCAGCGCCCCGCCATCGACCAACCTCCGACCGGGCAACCTGACGCCCCCCGTTTTTCCATGCCGCCTCGAAGACACTTCCGGCGAACCCGATATGCCCTGGCTGCGCTGATTGCCATCGGGCTCGGCCGGCCCTATCCGTCCGGCGATGTCACAGCGGCTGAACCGGCCGTAAAAGTCGCCGCGTCGACCGAGGGGATCGAGTTTTTCGAAAAGCAAATTCGTCCGCTCCTGGTGCAAAACTGCCTCTCGTGCCACGGCGAGAAAAAGAAGGGCGGGCTGCGGCTCGACTCGCTCACGGCCATGCTCCAGGGCAGCGACAACGGCTCGGTGATCGCGCCGGGCAAACCGGACGACAGCCTGTTGATCCGGGCGGTTCGTTATCAAGACGAGCCCAAAATGCCGCCCGACGGCAAACTGCCGGCCGAAGCCATCGAGGCTTTGACGGCCTGGGTCGCCATGGGCGCTCCCTGGCCGGCTGAAGCCGGCAGCGCGCAAACGGCCGCCGGTTCGGCCGACGCTTGGAAATCGCATTGGGCTTTTCAGCCGATCCGCAAGCCGCCGCTGCCCCAGGTGGCCCAATACGACTGGCCGCGCTCGCCGGTCGATTTCTTTATCGCGGCTAAGCTCTCGTCCGAGAGCCTGACGCCCTCGGGCCCGGCCGACCGCCGGACGCTCATTCGCCGCGCGAGTTTTGACGTGACCGGACTGCCCCCCACGGCCGAAGAGGTCGAACAGTTTGTCGCCGATCCCGATCCTCAAGCCTTCGATCGCATGGTTGAACGCCTGTTGGCTTCGCCCCACTATGGCGAGCGCTGGGCCCGACATTGGCTCGACGTGGCCCGCTATGCCGACACCAAGGGCTATCTGTTCACGCAAGACCGCCGCTATCCCAACGCCTATCGATATCGCGATTGGGTGGTGCGCGCGTTGAACGAGGACTTGCCTTACGACCAGTTTCTGGTCGACCAGATCGCGGCCGATCGGTTGCCATCGGCCGGCGACAAGCGTCCGCTGGCGGCGATGGGATTCTTGACCGTGGGCCGCCGTTTCCTGGGCAACCCGCATGACATCATCGACGATCGGCTGGACGTGCTCGTGCGCGGCACGATGGCTTTGACCATCACTTGCGCTCGCTGCCACGATCACAAATTCGATCCGATTCCGACCAAAGACTATTATTCGCTGTACGGCGTGTTGGCCAGCTCGATCGAACCGAACGAGCCGGCCGACCTGATGACGCTGGCCGATGCTGAGCAGCCGGTCGCGCCGCACGTATTCGTGCGCGGCAACGCGGGCAACCCGGGCGACGCGGTTCCGCGGCAGTTTCTCTCGGCGATCGCAGGAGGAAATCGGCAGCCTTTCGGGCCCGGCAGCGGCCGGTTGGACCTGGCCCGGGCGATTGCCAGTCCCGACAATCCGCTGACGGCCCGCGTGATCGTCAATCGGGTTTGGCTGAATTATTTCGAGCATGGGCTGGTGCGCACGCCGAGCGATTTCGGGTTGCGGAGTCAGCCCCCCAGCCATCCGGCGCTGTTGGACTACCTGGCGGCTTCGTTGATCGAACACGATTGGTCGCTCAAGGATTTGCACCGCATGATCCTGAAATCGGCCACGTATCAACAGGCCAGCCTCGACCGACCGGAGTGTCGACAGGCGGATTCTGAAAATCGGTGGCTGTGGCGGATGCCTCGCAAGCGGCTGGACTTCGAGGCCCTGCGCGACGCGCTGTTGGCCGTTTCGGGCCAATGGGATCGTACGTTGGGCGGCCCAGCCGTCGAACTGACCACCGCGCCGTGGTCCACGCGGCGGACGATTTATGGTTTGATCGACCGGCAGAATCTGCCAAATTTGTTTCGCACGTTCGATTTTGCCAGCCCCGACACGCACAGCCCGCAACGCTTCACGACCACCGTGCCGCAGCAGGCGCTCTATTTGATGAACAGCCCTTTTCTGCGCGACCAGGTGCTTCACCTGGCGGCCCGCGGCGAGTTGGCCGCCGTCGTCGTGCCGCGCGGCCGCATCGAGCAACTCTATCGGATCGTGTATGGCCGGTTGCCCAGCGAACAAGAATTGCGATTGGGTTTGGCGTTTTTGGCCGACGAGGAAGCGCTTGCTCCGGCCGCCGCGGGCGCGGGTTCGCCGCCAGCGGCCGAGCCGATGTTGAACGCCTGGCAGCGCTACGTCCAGGTCGTGTTGCTGTCGAATGAGTTCGTATTTGTCGATTAATGAAATGCAAAACAGGCTTTTAGCGATGGAGTCCCCCATGCACCTCAATGACCCTCAAGCCGTTATCACGCGACGCGACCTTTTGCGTCGTTCGGGCATGGGCTTTGGCGCGCTGGCCCTGGCGCCGCTGTTCGAGGGCGCGGGGTTGTTGCGATCGGCGGTGGCGGCCGAAGCGCTCGATCCCCTGGCGCCCAAAGTGGCCCATTTTCCGGCCCGGGCCAAGCACGTCATTCATTTGTTCATGAACGGCGGACCGTCGCACGTCGACACGTTCGATCCCAAGCCCGAGCTGACCAAGCGCCACGGTCAGGAGTTGCCGATCAATTTGCCGACCGAGCGGAAGACGGGGGCCGGGTTCGCCTCGCCCTTCAAATTCCGGAAATATGGTCAAAGCGGCATCGAGGTCAGCGAACTATTTCCGCATGTGGCCGAATGTATCGACGACATCGCCGTGATCCGCTCGATGCACGGCGATTCGCCCAATCACGAACCCTCGCTGCTGTTGATGAATTGCGGCGAGGCCCGGTTGATTCGCCCCAGCATGGGTTCGTGGCTGACCTATGGACTGGGCAGCGAAAATCAAAACCTGCCGGGCTTCATCGCCATGTGCCCCGGCGGATATCCGATTCAGGAATCGCAAAACTGGCAAGCCGGCTTTTTGCCCGGCGTGCACCAGGGAACGTACATCGACACCCAGTTCACCGAGATCGACCGGCTGATCGAGCACATCAACAACAAGTTCGTGACGCGCGACCAGCAGCGGCGGCAACTCGACCTGTTGCAGCAATTGAACGAACAGCATCGCGCGGCGCGCACCGGCGACCCGCAACTCGACGCGCGGATCCACTCGTTCGAACTGGCCTACCGCATGCAAACCGACGCGGCCGACGCGTTCGACGTCAGCCGAGAACCCCAGTCGATTCTCGACATGTATGGGCCGGGCACGCAGGCGCGACAGATTCTGATTGCTCGGCGGCTGGTCGAGCGCGGCGTGCGCTTCGTGCAGGTGTGGCACGGGGCGGGCCAGCCCTGGGACAATCACGACGACATCGAAGTGAACCATCGCAAGCTGGCCGGACAGTGCGACCAGGCGATCGGCGCGCTGCTCAAGGATCTCAAAGCCCGGGGCATGTTGGACGAAACGCTCGTGCTATGGGGGGGCGAATTTGGCCGCACGCCCTCGGTCGAATTGCCCAAGCAGGGCGCCAACGCCGGCAAGATCAACGGCCGCGACCACAATCACCACGGGTTCACGATGTGGATGGCCGGCGGCGGAGTGCGCGGCGGAACGGTCCACGGCGCCACCGACGAGTTTGGATTCCGGGCGGTCGAAAACCGCGTCCACGTCCATGATCTGCACGCCACGATCTTGCGGCTGATGGGTTTCGACCACGAGAAACTCACCTACCGCTACGCCGGCCGCGATTTTCGCCTGACCGACGTCCACGGACGCGTGGTTGGGGAATTGATCGCCTGACCATCGACCGTCGAGAAAACGTGCGGGCCTCCACCCGACGCCGTCGCCCATCAGCAGGTAAGGGCGACTATTGGCGCACCTGGCTCGGGTTGATGCCTCCGGTAAAGTCCTTGACTTTCCAAGGATTCCGGCCCGGGTCGGCGGGAGGCTTGCGTTCCATGAGGATGCCGGCCAGGAACGTCGTTTTCTTTCCGCTCTCGCCGGGAAAGGTGACCGTGTACCAATAGTCCACCTGGGCTCGCGTGCCGTCGGTGGCCACGGCGTGGGTCTTATAGAATCGCACGTCGGCTTTTTCTCCCAAGGCCAACAGCGTCCGCACCAACGAATGACTGACGAACCGCTTCAGTTGGGCCTTGCCCTCGCTGTCGTTGCGATAGTAAACCCAGAGCATGTCGTCCAGCGGCTGGCGCGCGTCGGGCGTGAATTGCAGCATCAGGGCCTTTTCGGGGCTGTCCTGGCGCAGATATTCGAAAAACTGATCGGCCATCGGCCGGGCCTGTTCGGACAGCATCACCCAGGCCGCCGCGGCCCGCGCCACCGGCGCCACGCCGAAGAACGCCGAGAGCCCCAGGCCCACTAGCGCCGCCGTGCGGCCCATGCGCCCGGGCTCGAGCCGAATCCGCCGCAAGGCCACGACGCTGGTTAAAACGCCAAAGAGCGGCAATAGCCAAAGTAAGGGAGCGATCATGGCCGCCGCCGACAGCAGGCCCAGGATCAGCGCCACGATCGCCCAAGGCTCCATCGACTGAAAGGCGATCTCCGACTCGCCGAATTTTCGGAGCGAAGTTTCAGGTGCGGAATCGACCATGACGAGTCAACGCGGGGTGATCGGCCAAGCGCGCATGAAAACGCACTGATAAGCGATGCTACCCCGGGTCCGGGGGCCAGGCAAGGGGTGGGAGCGGCCGGTCGTTTCTTAACCGTGCGTCGGTGGGCGCCTACCGGCCCATTCCCGTTCCAGGCATGTCGAAGTATGTGCGTCGTTGAATTGAAGACTCGGGAAATAGTACGGATATTTCCGCCAGTTCTTCCTCGGTAAATGCGTCGTCGGCCAAAACAATGACGCCTATCGGGCGAGCCCCGAACGTCGCCCAAAGAAACGGCAGTTTCGGGGCGGACTCCTCCGACACGACGTTTCCCGTCAGTGCGCCACGCTCGCTGAGCAGTTTTAGCATCCAATCGCGACCATCGACGCGGTGATGGATCCAGAACAGCCCGCACACGATCCCAAACGCAGTGATCATCGTGAACAACGTCGCCAGGGAATACTGGAACCGGCGCCGTTTCGGGGTAGAAATCATCGCATGGCTTTGATGCGGGCCTGGAGCAGCAAGATTTCGGCGCTCTCGCGCTCGCGTTTGGCCGTGTGGTACTCCTTCGCTTCACCACCTTTAGTGCCCACCACATACAGCAGTTTGATTTTATGCTCCGCCTGTTTCGTTCGCTCAAGGTACCCGTTCAAGGCCCCAATCTCTTCTTCAGGCTTCGTGGCCATAGCCACTTCAGCTTCGGCGAGCTTTTTTGAAGCGTCCGCAAGATCGCTGAACGTCACCGTCTCTGCCTCGAACGCGGCCTGCATCGCTTCCTGAGCAGCTCTAGCCGATTCCGCTCGAGATTTGAGCACTTCTTTCAATTGCTGTTCCAGCGCAGCCTTGCTCGAGTCCGCTTGTTCGGCGTCCGCATACAACAGCGTCGCGCCAACGACCGACACCAAACCGGCCACAACCATCAAAAATCGTCGCGGTGCCATGGCTAACTCCTGCTGAAAAGACGCGAATGGGGTGTTTCGCTCAGCCCGGGATTATAGCAGCCGTCCCCTGCTAACAATGCTTAGGCGAGGGAAGAGTGGAGCGTTGAATTCGTCTCGGTCAACTGAAACTGGTTTGGGTGACCGTGACCCTTGTTCTCGCGCTTCTTGGCGCCGTGGGGCTGGTCGTCGCGAGGCGCAATCGCGGGAAACACGGCCGATAAGCCATGCTACGCGGGCCCAATCAAGGGGAGCGGCCCTAATGGGTCCGCTCGCCTTGCTGGACCGGGCTGGCTGGAAATCGTAGAATGGGCTACTGACTCGTCGTCTCGGAACCTGATGCCAGGAGCTTATACCATGTATCGCTTTATGCGTATCTTATGCCTTTCGGTGCTGCTGTTGACCGCGTCGATCGCCGCGGCTGGCGATCTCAAGGGAGACTATCTGGAAACGCGCACTTGTGACGTCTACACCGGGCCCTGTTTTGCCAACGGCCAGGCTGGGCTGACCGGCAATGACGCGATCATGGCCTGGAGCATCGACCGCGGCACCTACGAAGGCGTGGACCTGGCCGGCATGAAAGTGGTCGTCGTGACGACGGCTTCCGACACGCTTGGCTTCGGCGGCACGCTGATCGTTTATCCCGAACACATCCGCTCGGTCGTGATCGTCGACCAGAACGCCACGCCCCGCCAGCACGAGGCCCTGGTGCAGTTCGCCTCGCAATATGCCCTGCATGCCGGCGAAGTGGTCAAGGTTCTGACGGCGCCGATCGACATGACGGTCGATCACTTCGCCACGATCGGCCAGCTCGCCGCGGGCGACTATGCCGAGATCGTGACCCGCAAATTGGGAAGCGGCGATTGCGTCTGCTCGAACGAAAAGACGTTCTATCC
>JBGQKM010000246.1:0-8914 GCA_041499515.1 Planctomycetia bacterium
GAGCCGTTTCAATACAGCTTCGTCCACTTCCACGATCCCGACACGGCCGGCCACGCCAGAACCTGGGGCAGCAAGCAATACAACGACGCGGTGAAGGCGGTCGACGGTTATTTGGGAAAGATTCTCGAACTGGTGACCAGCGATGATCGCTTCCGGGGCAAGACGGCCATCATCCTTTCGGCCGACCACGGTGGCATGGGCTTGGACCACGGCCTCAACAGCAATCCGCTGAACTACACGATTCCGTTTTACGTGTGGGGCGCCGGCGCGGAAGAGGGCAAGGATCTCTACCCGCTCAACGCGTTGACCCGCTCCGATCCAGGCGGCAGCCGGCCCGACTATACCGACCCCGGCCTGCAGCCGATCCGCAACGGCGACGGCGGCAATCTGGCCCTGATGCTGCTGGGCCTGGGCCCCATACGCGATTCTCTGATCAATGCCTCGCAAAACCTCAAGATCCGCTAAGCGGTCCGAGACGCGTATGAAACCAAAGAGCAAGTCGCTTTTCATCGCCGTGGGCGCGTGGGCCCTGTTGGCAACATGCGCGGGCCCTGCCCTGGCCCAGACGCCCAGTTATTTTCGCCACGACAGTGGGCTGGCGGCCGACGACGCTCGGGCGCTGCCTGGGCAGTTGGACGACGCGCATTTGGTTTGGAAGCAGAGTCTGCCGGCCGGCCATTCGACGCCGTCAATCGTGGGCGATCGGATTTTTCTGACCGGACACGACCAGGGCGAGCTGGCCACGATTTGCCTCGACCGCGGCAGCGGCAAGCTGTTGTGGAAACAGGGCGTACGCGTGGAACAGCTTGAGACGGTTCACGCCGAAGGCAGCCCGGCGGCCGCGACGCCGGCCTGTGACGGCAAGCGCGTGGTTTCGTTTTTCGGCAGTTTCGGCCTGTTGTGTTACGACCTGGACGGGTCGCCGCTGTGGTCGAAAAAAATGGGTCCGTTTCGCGACGAATTTGGGTCGGCCAGCTCGCCGATCCTGGCCGATGGCAAAGTGATCTTGAACGAGGATCACGATCTGGACAGCTTCTTGATCGCGGTGCGGCAAGACAATGGCGAAACGCTCTGGCAGACTCCGCGCGACGGCTTCACGCGCAGCTATGCGACGCCGGTCGTCTGGGAAGTCGGCGGGAAGAAACAACTCGTCGTCGCCGGCGCCTTGCAACTGGTCGGCTACGATCTGTACGACGGCCGGCAGCTTTGGTCGCTCGATGGGTTTGCGCGGATCGTCAATACCACGCCGGCCAAGGCCGACGATACTCTGTTTGTCTGCACCTGGAGTCCCGGCGGCGACACGGACGCTCGCATCGCGATGGAGCCTTGGGCCACGGCCCTGGGGCTGTGGGATCAGAACAAGAACGGCAAGTTGGAAAACAGCGAGCTCCCGGCGGGCGAAGTCCGCTCGCGATTTTTCCGCATCGATCTCGACGGCGACCAGGCGTTGGACGAGGTCGAATGGAACAAGTACGCGCGGATTTTCGAGCTGGCCCAGAACACGCTGGTGGCTCTGCGGCCCGCGGCCGACGGCCAACCGCCGCGCGTGGTGTGGGAGTATAAGCGCGGCCTGCCCTATGTGCCCAGCCCGCTGGTCTACCGGGGCCAGGTCTGCCTGGTCAAAGACGGCGGCATCGTCACGCTGCTCGACGCGGCCAGCGGAAAACTCGTGCGGCAAGGACGGGCTCGCGGCGAGGGCAACTACTATGCTTCGCCGGTGGGCGGCGATGGAAAGATTTATCTGTCCAGCGGTGGCGGCGTGGTCACGGTGCTGCGGGCCGGAGAGCGACTGGAAACGATTTCTTCGCGCGATTTTCAAGAGCGAATCGCCGCCACGCCCGTGATCGCCGACGGCCGAATTTACGTGCGCACCGAAAAAGCGCTGTATTGTTTTGCCGCCGCTAAATAGGGCCGCGTCACGGTCGTCTGGCTATTGGCGGCGCGATTGCCCGCGGGAAACCTGCGATGAAGACGCGATGGATCCTCGGTTTGATTTTGGTGATGACACAGATCGTGGCGATCGACGTTTTGCGCGCGGCCGAGACCGCAGGCGGCGAGGCGTCGAACGCTCGCAAGCCGCGTAGCGATGCGGAACTGCGCGTCTGGCTGGAAAACATGGTCTGGTACCATGGTTTTACGACCGAGGAGCTGGCTGCGGCGACGGGGTTGGAGGGCGCGGAGATCGCGGCGGCGCTTCGGCGTTTTGATATTACGCCGGTCAACAAGCCGCGGCGCGCGGTGGGCGCGACTTTGCTGGTGCTGCCCTACCCTGGCGGACGGCATCCGCGGATCGGCTTTCTCGAAGGGGCCGTTCGGCCGCAACGCGACACCAAGATCAGCGTGTTTGCGCCGTGGGACGAGAACAGCTATGTCGTGGCCGATCTTCCCGAGGCCATCTGGTCGAACCTTGGGCTGACCTACCTGGCCCATACGCATGTGCCGACGATCTGGAGCAAGCGGAACGTCGAACTCGAGCCGCTGGAGTGGACGCGCCGCCCGGACGGAACGCTGGATTTCGAGCGGCGGCTGCCCAACGGAATTCGCTTCGGCACGAAAGTCAGGCCGACGTCTTCGGCGGTGCGGATGGAAATGTGGTTGACCAATGGAACGCCCGAAACGCTCAGCGATCTGCGCGTGCAAAATTGCGTGATGCTCAAAGGCGCAAAAGGTTTTCAGCAGCAGACGTCCGACAACAAGATTCTGTCCGCTCCCTATGCGGCTTGCCGCAGTGAAGACGGCCGGCGCTGGATCATCACGGCCTGGGAGCCCTGCGACCGCTCGTGGTCGAACACACAATGCCCCTGCCTGCACTCGGATCCAAAATTTCCCGATTGTCCGGCCGGCGAAACCAGGCGTCTGCAGGGCTGGCTATCGTTTTACGAAGGCACCAAGATCGAAGCCGAGTTCAAGCGTATCGACGCGACCGGCTGGCGGGCGGGAAACTGACAAGAACGTCGCCCCTGCCGGCCGGAGTGTCGACCTCGATTTGCGGCCGCCCCGGCAATGGCTGCGCGACGCGTTGAGTCCGGTGAACCCGCGGGCGGCCAAAAGCATCTCCTTGGAAATCGCGCCGCGGGAGGCATCGCACGGGCCGCGTGGTAGCGACTTCGGGCAGGTTGGGATATACTGTCGAACTCCAAAATTTCCAGCGAGCGTGCCCTTTTCGCACTGAAAACTGCCTATGATTCGCGCCGCCATTATCGGAGCCACCGGCTACACGGCCCTGGAATTGATCAAGATCCTGCTGCGGCATCCGGAGGTGGAGATCACCGCCCTGACCAGTCGCAGCGAGGGCAATCCGCACGTCGCTTCGGTGCATCCGCAGCTCGCCGGGCGCATCGACTTGCAGATGGCCGACTTGTCGCCACTAGACGTCGCCTCGCGGGCCGAGGTCGCGTTCAGTTGCCTGCCGCACGGCGTGACCTCGACCCTGGTGCCCAAGTTGCTCGACGCCGGGCTGCGCGTGATCGATCTTAGCGCCGATTATCGGCTCAACAGCCCGGAAGCCTATGCCGAATGGTACGGCCAAAAGCACGGCGACCCGGACCGGTTGGGCAAGGTGGTGTACGGTCTGCCGGAATTATTTCGCGAGCAGATTCGCCCGGCCCGGCTGGTGGCGAACCCGGGTTGCTATCCCACGTCGGCGATTTTGCCGTTGGCTCCGCTGATCAAGCTGGGGCTGGTGGCGCCGCGCGAAATCATCATCGACTCCAAAAGCGGCATTTCCGGCGCGGGACGAACTCCCAAGCTGACCACGCATTTTCCCGAGTGCAATGAGAGCGTCTCGGCCTACAACGTGGGGCGCCACCGGCACATGCCCGAAATCGAGCAAGTGCTCAGCACGGCCAGCGGCCGGGCGGTGGAAGTGATTTTCACGCCGCATTTGATCCCCATGGATCGCGGCATTCTTTCCACCTCGTACTTGCAGCCGCTGGTGGAGCTGACCGAGGAAAAGGTGTTGCAAACGCTCCGCGAGTTCTACTCGCACGAACCGTTCGTGCGCGTGGTCAATCACCTGCCGGGCACGAAGGATACGACGGGCACCAATTTTTGCGACATCACGGCGCGCATCGTGCGCGGCCGGCTGATCACGATCAGTTGTCTCGACAATTTGATTAAAGGAGCTTCCGGGGCGGCCGTGCAAAACTTCAACCTGATGTACGGTTTTGCCGAAACGACGGCGCTTTAAGGCAAAGCGGTGCGCCAACTCGCGCGGATGGAAAACGCGCATCACACTTTTGAGAAAGTCGCGTCGATGTCACTTGTTGTTCCTGGTGGTTATCGCCTGTCGGGCGTGTACTGCGGCGTGAAGCGGAACGCCGCGAAACTCGACCTGACGCTGGTCATGTCGGATCGTCCGGCGGTCGCCGCGGGCGTCTATACGCAGAATCGCGTGTTTGCGGCTCCCGTGGCCCTGGATCGGTCGCGCACTCCGGCCGCCGACATCCGCGCCGTGGTGGTCAATTCGGGCAACGCCAACGCCTGCACGGGCCAGCGCGGCCTGGGCGACGCCGAAGCCATGGCGCGTGCCGCCGCGTCGACTTGCGGCGGCACGGAGAAACAGGCGCTCGTGCTCTCGACGGGAGTCATCGGCGCGTTTCTGCCGATGGACAAAATCCTCTCCGGCATTCGAGCCGCCGCCGACGCGCTGGCTGCCGATGAAGACGCCCTGCTGTCGGCCGCGCGGGGGATGATGACGACCGATACCACGCACAAAATTGCTGCGCGGCAGATCGTGGTGGGAGGTCGAAAAGTGCAGATTACCGGCATGGCCAAGGGCGCGGCGATGATCGGCCCCAACATGGCCACGATGCTGGGACTGATCCTGACCGACGCGGCGCTTGTGCCGGCCGCGGCGCAGACGCTGCTGCGCGAAGTGGTCGACGCGACCTTCAATTGCATCAGCGTCGACGGCCACATGAGCACCAACGACACGGTCTTGCTGTTGGCCAACGGCGCCGCCGGTGGAGGGCCGCTGGAGGGGGCCGATCTGAAAGTATTTGCCGACGCGCTACGCGAGGTGTGCGGCGAACTGGCCCGAGCGATTCCGGCCGATGGCGAGGGCGCGACGCACTTGATCACGCTGGACGTCACCGGCTGCGCCACGGCCGCGGCGGCCCGGCAGATTGCACGCACCGTGGCCGACAGCCCGTTGGTCAAGACGGCCGTGGCCGGCGGCGATCCGAACTGGGGTCGCATCGTCTCGGCGGCCGGATATGCCGGGATCGCGTTCGATCCGGCCGGGGTCGATTTGCGGATCAACGATTTTCTACTTTATCAAAGGGGCGCGCCGGTCGATTTCGACGCCGCGCTGGTTTCGGCGTCGATCCGCGACCATCGCGAGACGCGCGTCGTGCTGCACTTTGCCGAGGGGGATGCGCAAGTGCGCTTCTGGACCACCGACCTGACGGCCGAGTATGTCCGGCTGAATGCCGACTATCACACATGAGAAGGCCGCGGACAGGCTTGGTGACGAGCGGACAAAACTCAATCCAATCGTTTGCAGGCCGCGCGCCATGGCCGCTTGCGGCTTAGCGCCTCCGAAATCGTTTTGCGGCCGAACGATACGATCATGGTAAGTGGCCGCCGGGAAGGCAACGTTCGATTTCGGCAGGAATACATGTTGTAACAGGCGCGTTCCAAAGCGGGCTCCCGTCGGACACCCCCCCGCTCACCCCCTCGGACCCTTGACAGCCGGCCTGCCTTGAGGGGAAATGGGGCTAGATATCGTCTTCAAGTCGTCCCGCCCCGAGGCCCGGAGTGCTCCACGATGAGGGTTGTTCGATCGGTCCGTTGGCCTGAACAGCCTGATTGTTGGGCATACGGCGTCCTCGCGGCCGTCTTGACCGCTGTAGCGCTTGTCGCGTCCGTACATGCGGGCGATGCCGACGAACTGCCGGCCGACCATGCGGCGCAGATGGCCCACAGCATGGAGCTTTTCAAGGGCCAGGTGCGCGGGCTGCTGGTGCAACATTGCATCAAATGCCACGGCGGCGAAAAGACCCAGGGCGAGCTCGATCTGAACACCCGCGAGGGGCTGATCAAAGGCGGAGAACAAGGCCCGGCGATCGTGGTCGGCAAACCGGCCGAGAGCCTGCTGGTGAGGCTGATCCGGCACGAAGATGAGCCGAACATGCCCGAGGACAGCCCGAAATTGCCGGACCAGGCGATCTCGCAGATTTCGGACTGGATTGCCAGTGGCGCGGCCTACGACAAGCCGTTGATCGACACGGCAGCGGCGATCACGTCCAAGACGATCAGCCAGGCCGATCGCCAGTTCTGGTCTTTCCAGAGCCTGAAGAAGCCGGAGGTGCCGGCGGTCAAAAATGAAGCCTGGTGCCGCACTCCGGTGGATCATTTCGTGCTCTCGCGGCTCGAGGCCCAGGGTCTTAAGCCCAACGGTCCGGCCGACCGCCGCAAGCTCATTCGCCGGGCATATTTCGATCTGATTGGTTTGCCGCCGACGGTCGAGCAGGTCGAAGCTTTTCTCGCCGATCCAGTCAGCGACGCTTATGACCGGCTGATCGATCACCTGTTGACCAGTCCCCATTATGGCGAACGCTGGGGCCGGCATTGGCTCGATCTGGCGCGATTCGCCGAAAGCCACGGCTACGAACAGGACTACGATCGTCCGGCGGCCTACCACTATCGCGATTTCGTGATCCAGGCGCTCAACGAGGACATGCCGTTCGATCGGTTCGTCAAATTGCAGATCGCCGGCGACGAGTTCGAGCCGGAAAACAACCTGGCCTTGATGGCCACGGGCTTTTTGGGGGCCGGCACGCACGCCACGCAAATCACGGCCAACCAGGTCGAGAAGGAACGCTATGACGAGCTGGACGACATGGCGGCCACGGTCGGCACGACCCTGTTGGGGCTGACCGTCGGCTGCGCCCGCTGCCACGATCACAAGTACGATCCCATACCTCAGGCCGACTATTATCGGCTCGTTTCGACGTTCACCACCACGGTGCGTAGCGAAGTCGAACTCGATTTTCATCCCGAGCACACCCGTGAGATCAAAGCCTCGTTCGATCGCGAGCATGCGCCGCTGGCCGAGGCGCTGGCCCAATTCGAGCGCGAGCAACTGCCCGGCCGATTCGAGCAATGGCTGGCTCAGAACACGCCGCCCGCTACGCCGAAGTGGCTGATTGTGGATCTGGAAAGCACGAAATCCGATGGCGGGGCCACGTTTGCCCACCAGGAGGACGGTTCGTATCTAGCGAGCGGCACGAACGCCGCGCACGACGTGTATACGTTGGTCGTCGCGACCAAACGCAAGGGGATCACCGCCGTGCGCGTCGACGCGCTGGCGCACGAGTCGCTGCCCAAGGCCGGGCCAGGCCGGGCGGACAACGGCAATTTTGCGCTCTCCGATTTTCAACTCTGGACCGCGCCGCTGGGCACGCCAGGCCCCGGTGCTCCGGTGAAACTGGCCAACCCCAAAGCCACGTTCGAGCAAGCCGAGCGGCCGGTCGCCGCGTCCATCGACGACAACAAGACAAGCGCCTGGGCCATCGATCCCCAGGTCGGAAAAGATCATGCCGCCAGCTTCGAACTGGAAACTCCCATCAACAACGAGCCGGGCACCACGCTCACGTTCGTCCTGAAGTTCGAGAACAGCACCGGCCACAACCTGGGCCGCGTGCGGCTGGCGCTAAGCACGGCCGCCAAACCGGTCGGACTCGAGGGCGAACAGGCGCTGGAGCAAAAAGTCAATGAGATCAACCAGGCACTGCGCACGCCGGCAGCCGAGCGGACCGCTGAGCAGCGCGCGGCCCTGCTGGCCTGGCACCGCGATCATGACGCCGATTGGCAGCGACTCCATCGGGCTGTCCAGGAACATCTGAAGCAGGCGCCCAAACCCGAGTTGACCAAGGTGATGATCGCCACTGAAGGGCTGCCGGCCATCCGCTTTCACACGCAGGGGGCCGACTTTTTCGACAAGACGTATTTTCTCAAGCGGGGCGATTTGAACCAGAAAATCGGCGAGGCGCCGCAGGGCTTTCTGCAAGTGCTGATGACCGCGCCCGAGGGCGAAAAACATTGGCAGGCTGCCCCGCCGGCCGGTTGCAGAACTTCCTATCGTCGCCGGGCCCTAGCCGAGTGGATCACCGACCCGCAGTCCGGCGCCGGCCAATTGTTGGCGCGCGTAATCGTCAATCGCCTGTGGCAGCATCACCTCGGCCGCGGTATCGTCGCTACGCCCAGCGATTTTGGGGCGGCCGGCGAGCGCCCCACGCATCCGGAATTGCTCGATTACCTGGCCGGTCAATTGATTCAGGGCGGCTGGCGTCTTAAAGACATCCACAAGCTGATCATGACCAGCGCCGCGTACGCGCAAAGCACTGATGCCAACGCCCAGCGCGCCGCGCTCGACCCGGACGACCTGCTGCTCTGGCACCACCGCAGGCAACGGCTGGAGGCCGAAGTCATTCGCGACGCCATGCTGGCCGTCAGCGGACAACTCGACCCGCGGATGTATGGCCCGGGCAGTCTCGACGAATCGCACAAGCGCCGCAGCATCTATTTCACGATCAAGCGCAGCCAGTTGGTGCCGAGCATGACGCTCTTCGACGGGCCCGACGCGCTGCAAGCCCTCGGCCAGCGCGCCTCGACGATCGTGGCGCCCCAGGCGTTGGCCATGCTCAACAGTCCGCTGGTGCAGGGTTGTGCCCGCGGCCTGGCCAGGCGGCTTTTGTCCAGCGAAGGCGCGACGCCGCAAGACGCGATCGCGCGCGGTTATCAGATGGTGCTCGGGCGGCCGGCCGATAGCGAGGAAGTGGCCGAGTCGACGGCCTTCGTGGCGCGGGCCACCGAGTCGTACCAGGCCGCCGGCAAGAGCGACGTGGCCGAGTTGGCCCTGGCCGATTTTTGCCAGGTGTTGTTGGGTTTGAACGAGTTTATTTACATC
>JBGQKM010000247.1:0-8914 GCA_041499515.1 Planctomycetia bacterium
AAACCCCGGTGACCCTGGCCGGCACTCTGTTTTTCGAGTTGCGGTTGGTTCGCCAGTGGACCCAGACGCGTTGAGGACTCGGTAGCATCGTGTACGACGTTGGCCAGGGCAAACCGGATCGGCCGGAATCCGCGAATCGACCGGATCGTGGGCAGGCTGGCGGTTCGCTGCTGCCGGTTTTGACGGTACTGGGTGTCACACTGGGGGCGGTCTTAGTGCTGGTTGCATTTACGGGCGTGGCGGGGCTGTTCGTCGTGCTGGCCATCGGCGGTCTGTTGGGGTTCATCGCCCTGCACTACATGGTCTGGGGATGGTGGCTAGGCAAGGCGATGCGCGCCGAGTCGCGCCGCGAAGAGGATCAAAGTGACGCCGAAGCGTGACGGGATCGTGGGCAGGACTTCGCGATAACCCGACAAGGAGCGTGAGATGGTCGTGCTGACTCCGGCGGAGGAATTGGGGCTCAGCGGCCTGCACTTGGACGGCCGAGTGCGGAAGGCGTTCTACGCGATGCCCAGCGAAACGATCGTCGAGCTTTCGCGACAGATGGTCGAGGAATCCCGCAAGCGGCGGCTGGTCTATTTGCGCGACGGCCGGGCGGAAGTCATTCACGTCATGTTGCGGCCGATCGCGGTCATGCCCGACCAATTGACGTACTTGAATTTCGTTTCGCTGACGATTCTCAACGCGCTCAAGCGGTTGCCCGATCTGTACCTGCAAGACTTCGCGGTCCGCGAGATCGTGCCGCTATCGGCGCCCGAAGAGCAATGGCTTTGGGACAGTTGGGGCGAGAGCCAGCGCGAGAACAATCCGGTGCTGGGGCGGCTCGACGCCGTGGCCGAATTCACCAGCCCAATGTGGAAAGACTCGCTGCGGTTCATGGAGCCGAACTTGTGCGGCATCGGCGGTTTGCACATGGGTCCCACCTGCGAGCAGCTTCTGGCCGACGTGGTCCTGCCGGTGATCCAGCGCAGCGATCCGCATCTGCACATGGAAGTCGGCCAGGATCTGCGCGAGATCTTCATCCAAGAGGTGTTCGATCATTTGCAAGCCATTGGCCGCCACGGTCAAAACGTCTGTTTCATCGAGCCCAAGTACGCCGGCCAAGGCCCCGACGAGCAGGAAGCGCTAGCCCAGTATTACCACGATCGGCACGGACTGAAGATCATGCACGCCGATCCGCGCGAACTGACGATCGACGACGGCGAAGTCCGCTACGAAGGCGTCGTGGTCGACATTGCTTATCGCGATTACGAAGTCCGCGATCTGATTCAATTGGAACGTCAGGAGCACGTCGACGTCGATCCCGTTCGGCTGCTGTTCCGCGAGAATCGCATCATCTCGTCGATGGCCGGGGATTTCGATCACAAGAGCTGCTGGGAATTGCTCACCGATGCGGCGTTTGTCAACAAGTATTTCACGGCCGAGGAGCGGAAAATCTTTCGCCGGCACATTCTCTGGACCCGCGTGCTGGGCGATCGCCGCACGACGCTGCCCGACGGCGAATCGGGCGATCTCTTGGAATTCGTGCGGCAACAGCACGAACTGCTGGTGCTCAAGCCGAACCGATCCTACGGCGGCGACCGGGTGATCATCGGCCACTTGATCGACCAGGCCGAATGGGACCGCGAGATCGACCAGGCCCTGGCCGATCCCGAGCAATGGGTCGTGCAGCGCCTGGCCAGTCTGCCGGTCCACGAATTCCCGGTGGTCGGCCCCCAGGGCAGCGTGCACATCGAACCGTTCTATACCGTGATGGGTTTCGCGCCGAGCAAATATGGGCTGGGCATTTTGGGCCGCGCGTCGCAAAAGCAAGTCGTCAACGTCGCCCAGCGCGGCGGCATGTGCGGCGTGCTGGTGGGCCGCCCCAGCGGACGGCTGATTGGCCCCAACGACTCTGCATCAACCATGCCCTAAGCCGAAGCGGCGCGCAACGCCCGACGATTCGAAGGCAAGCGACTATTTGAAATAGTCGGGCTCATTGCCAGGCTGCCACTTGATGTTGCAGCCAATGCTGGGCTTCTGGTCGGCCACGACCGGCTTGTGCGCCAGCACGGCGTCCAAAGCGGCTCGCAAATCTTTGCCCGTGTTGGGAATGCCCGAATCGGGACGACTCGCGTCCATCTGCCCGCGATAGACCAGTTTCTGGTCTTTATCGAAGACGTAGAAATCGGGAGTGCAGGCGGCTTTGTAGGCCCGGGCCACGCGCTGGGTTTCGTCATACAGATAGGGAAACGTGTATCCGCGAGTCTCGGCCTCGTGGACCATCTGTTCGGGCGAGTCGGCGGGGTGGCTGACCACGTCGTTGGAGTTGATGCCCACCACGGCCACTCCCTTGGCCTGGTATTCGCGCGCCAATTTGGCCAGCTCGGGTGCCACGTGCTTCACGTAGGGACAGTGATTGCACATGAACACGATCAGCGCGGCCGGCGCTTTGGAAAAATCGGAAAGCGAAACGGTCCGACCGTCCACGTTCAAGAGAGAAAACGGCGGGGCCTTTGTTCCCAACGGCAGCATCGTACTCGGCGTTAAAACCATCGTCAAAACCTCCTGGAAGCCGACGGAGATCAACCCTTTCGACGGATGTTCATCTTAGCAAGGTTCACGCCCCGGCAAATCCCCTGGACGGTTCGGTCGAACCGGCTAAAGTGCTGTCAAGTTCTTTGTGGAGATAAGTCCATGAACCGCTAGAATGCACCGCACGGTTAGTTCGGTCAAGCCGCCAGGCAAGAGAATTGGCTATCGCTTGTGTATACAATGGTCCTTGAGACGCGCCCAGAGTGCCGCACCACGACTTCATCGACCGGCAAGCGGCGGCCTGGCTGGCGCGGTTTGGCTGGCTGGCCAGGTTGCTTTCGTGCATGTACAACTTGCGAACGCGCTTGCGTCGTGCGAGTAGTCCCGGTTTAGCGCGTGTCCAGCACGTTGACCTGGCCGATCGAGCGAGTGGCAAAGTCGGTTTTACGTTAGCGGACGAGCCGAGGTTTTTGACCTTCCGTCGGCCGCACCCGCGGCACGGGCCATCCTGACCGTGCTGGTTACCCTGCCGAGCATTGCTGGTCCGGCTTGCATGGCGTGCCTATAATAGGGCGTTGTGTGGCATAGGTTGACTCGCCTGCAGCACAACGGCCATGTCCGACGAACAGGAATACTCTCGGCTCTATCTTCAGGGAATCGAATACTTTAACGCGTGCGATTTCTACGAGAGTCACGAAGTGTGGGAGGATCTTTGGGCCGATGAGCAGGGGCCCTCGCGCAAATTCTATCAGGGGCTGATTCAGACCGCCGTGGCGCTGCACCACTTCGGCAACGGCAATATCCGCGGCGCGCGAAAGCTCTACTACAGCAGTCGCAGCTATCTCGAGCCGTACCGGCCCTGGTACCTGGGACTCGACGTGGACAAGTTTTTATTGGAATTCGAGCGTTGCTTTGCGGCGGTCACGGCCAGCCAGGAGGAGTTTCCGCAGCTCGAAATCGAGCCCGATTCGATCCCCGAAATCCATTTGGCGCCCCCGGCGCAGAATTAACCGCGGCCCAGGGCCGTTTCTGTAGTATGATTTACATCAGGTGGGGATTCCGATCGGGCCGACGGTTTGTTGCCGTGGCGAATTCGCCCGCCCAGGTCAGGTGAGCATCATGTCGCAACTGGGGGAAGACGATTTGGCTTTCGTCCCCGAACAGTTTTCCGGATGGGCGCGGCTCTTTCCGTTGCCCAATCTGGTGCTCTTCCCGCACGTCATCCAGCCTCTGCACGTCTTCGAGCCGCGCTACGTCGATCTGCTGCGCGATGCATTGGCGGGGGACCGGCTGATCACGATGGCTCTGTTGGAGTCGGGCTGGGAGGACGATTACGAGGGCCGGCCGCCGGTGGCGCCGATCGCCTGCCTGGGACGCGTCATCACCTGGCAAGCGCAGGCCGGGGCGCGCTACAACGTATTGCTGGTGGGCCTGCGGCGGGTGCGCTTGGTGCGCGAGTTGCCCTCGGAGCGGCCCTTTCGCGCAGCCCAAGTCGAAGTCCTCGAAGATCAGTACCCGGCGGCCGATTCCGCACGGCGGCCGGCTTTGCATCGCGACCTGGTCACGGCCTTCGAAACCATGCTGCCGTGTATCCGGGACTGCGAAGAACTGTTCAAACAGATCTCGATCAACAGCATGTCGCTGGGCACGCTCACCGACGTGATCGGATACGCGCTCGACTTGGATCTGGCCACCAAACAGTTGCTGCTGGCCGAAGCCGACGTCGACCGCCGGGCAACGTTGCTGTTGTCGCACCTGGCACGCGCCTCGCAAGACAACTTGCAGCCCAGTCTGGCCGCCAGATTTCCCCCGTCGTTCAGCATCAATTGAATCTTTTGGCCGAAAATGTCGGCTTCCGTGCCTCCTGTCGGGGGCGCTGCTTGACCGGCCCGCGTGAGAGCTTCTAAGATCGGTGCATGGGACCACGAACCACTCACAAGCCTGAAACGATCGGCGCGCTTGCCGACCTGGGAAGCCTGGCCGGCGAAAACGATGCCCCGGCCCCGCGTCCGCCGGGAACGCCGGTGGACGAAGCGCGCATCGCCCGCGCCGTGCGCGAGATCCTGGCCGCCGTGGGCGAAAACCCCGATCGCGAGGGCCTGCTGGAAACCCCGGCCCGCGTCGCGCGGATGTACGCCGAGATGTTCAGCGGCTTGCACGAAGATCCGCGGACGCACCTGCGCAAGTTTTTCTCGGAGAAATACGACGAAGTCGTGTTGGTCCGCGATATCAGTTTCAACAGCATGTGCGAGCATCACATGCTGCCGTTCATGGGCCGGGCCCACATCGGCTATATGCCCAATGGCCGCGTGATCGGGTTGAGCAAGTTGGCCCGAGTGGTCGAGGTGGTCGCCCGCCGGCCACAGGTCCAGGAACGGATGACCGAAACCATCGCGAACTTGCTGCTGGAAGAGCTGCAGGCCAAGGGCGTGGCCGTGGTGATCGAAGCCACGCACACCTGCATGACGATTCGCGGCGTTTGCAAGCCCGGCAGCTTGTGCGTTACCTCGGCCATGAAGGGCGTCTTCCGCTCGAATCTTTCGAGCCGTTCCGAGGTGATGAATCTGATCTACGGCGGGCGGCCTTAGATCGCCTCGGCAAGCGGCACGAAAAATCCAGGTTAGGGCCGAATGCCGTGTCGATTCTGACGCAATTCATCTTTCGCCTCGCCTTCGGCATGGCGTTGGGCATGGCGCTGACGAATCCGCGGCAAGTCACCAGTGGCTATTATCGCAATCACCTCTACGTGCTTCTGGGGCTCAACGTGCTGGCCACGATGGCCGCCTGGAGCGCAGGCGGCGGATGGGCGCTGGCCGCGCCGCTTATCGCCGCGGTGCTGAGCTACGTCGGCGCGGTCGTCTGGCTCTACGAAAAGCCGCGCCTCGGCGTGGCCACGCTGACGTTGCTGGCCGCGGTTTCGCTCGCCGGCGCCTGGGCCAATACTGACTGGCACCGCTCGGCGACGGCGGCCGCCACGCTGTTGGCCGCGCTGGATCCTCTGACCGGCGGCCTGGTGCTGGGCATGACGATCGCGGCCATGTTTCTGGGCCACTGGTACTTGAACACGCCCACCATGGCCATCGAACCGCTGCGGCGGCTGGTCGTGCTGATGGGCGCGGCCATCTGCCTGCGCGCCGCCGTCGAAGCCCTCTGGCTTGCAATTGACTTTCAGACCGACTGGCCCACGCAGCAACAACTCTTATTTATCGCATTGCGCTGGCTCTCGGGCATCTTTGGGGCTTTCGCCCTGGTGGTCATGACCGCCAAGACGCTGAACATCCCCAACACGCAAAGCGCCACGGGCATGCTTTACGTCGGCGTTATCGTCACTTTTCTGGGCGAATTGATGTCGCTTGTTTTGAGTTCCCAGTTGGAATACCCCATGTGAGCTGTCCAGGTTCGAAGTGCTCCGGAGTCGAAGTTCTCCCCCGGTTGGCGGGCAGAACAACTCCTACATTCGTACTATCTTAACCCTGCACGGTAGCCAGCGACCGCCGATCCGCCGCTTTCACACTTGGCATAGTCGGCCTACAATGTAGTTAATCGATCGATTCAGCCGAAGTCAGATTGAGGAGGAAACCGCCATGAGACCACGAACTTTCTTGCTCGCCGGCGTGGTGGTGCTTGCCGCGCTGGCGGCGCCGCGTCTGGCAATGGCCCAATACGGTAGAACCTATGGCCAAGGCCACACCGACAACCCCAACGGGCCGACCGTCAGTCCCTATCTCAATCTCCTGCAGGGCAACAATCAGTTTAGTACGGTTCCCACTTATCAATCGCTGGTCAAGCCGATGATCGATCAGCAGAACGCTATCCAGCAGCAGGGCAGTTCGTTGCAGCGATTGCAGGGCCAGGTCAACTCGCAGTCGGTCGCCGGTCCCACTGGCAGGACTGGCACCGGCCACGTCACGCATTTCATGAACTACTCCCATTTCTACACGCGCCTGCGATAGCAGCCGCGTCGAAACGGAGCAACGCGCCTGGCAGGATGCAAACCTGCGATCTGCGGTTTGGGAAACCGATTCTTGCTCCCCAGAGCTAGACGCCGCGCATCGGCGGTCGCTGCAAGTACTCCTGCCTGGCCGGCGCCTGAAAAGCGCTCCTGACGCATCCGACTGAGCCCAGACTCTCACGCTGGCAATCGAAAGCCCCATGCCGTGCAGGGCGCCCGTTATGGTAAGCTGGGGCGCGGCTACCGCTCTGGGGATTCCGGGCACGGGTGTGAAAACATGGAAAGTGGACTCATGGAGGGGCTCAACGCCCAGCAAAGCCAGGCGGTGTGCCACGGCCCGGGGCCGTTGCTCATCGTGGCCGGTGCCGGCACGGGCAAGACTCGGACGCTGGTCCACCGCGTGGCCCATTTGATCCATGACGGCGTCGATCCCGGTCGCATTCTGCTGCTCACGTTCAGCCGCCGCGCCGCCGCGGAAATGTTGCGCCGCGTCGACACGCTGCTCCACCGACCAGGGCCCAAGGGCCACATGGAGCGTCGCGAGGCAAGCGTCGGCAGCCGCCAAATTTGGGGCGGAACGTTTCATGCCACCGCCGCGCGACTGTTGCGGCGCTACGGCAAATCGATCGGGCTGAATCCGGCGTTCACGATCCACGACCGAGGTGACTCCGAAGATTTGCTCGACGTCGTGCGCACCGAGCTCGGACTGGCCAAGACCGACAAGCGGTTTCCCAAAAAAGGAACCTGCCTGGCCATCTACAGTCGCGCGGTGAACTCGCAGACCCCGCTGGAAGACCTGCTGGCTACGGCGTATCCGTGGTGCGAGGAATACGCCGCGCAACTCAAGCGGCTGTTCCAGTCCTATGTCGACCATAAGGAAGCAGGCTGTGTGCTGGACTACGACGACTTGCTCTTATTCTGGCAAGGCATCCTTTCAAATGCCGCCTCGGCCGAACCCATCCGCGCCCAGTTTGACTGCGTGCTGGTCGACGAGTACCAGGATACGAACCGTTTGCAATTCGAGATCATCCGGCTGCTTCGGCCAGACGGCAGCGGCCTGACGGCGGTCGGCGACGACGCCCAGTCGATTTATTCGTTCCGCGCCGCGACGGTGCGCAACATTTTGGATTTCCCTGAGCAGTTCCCCGGCACGACCGTGATTACCCTGGAACAAAACTATCGCAGCACGCGGCCGATTCTCGAGGCCACCAACGCCGTGATGGACCAGGCCCGCCAGCGCTACACGAAGAATCTCTGGTCGACGCGCGAGGCGGGGACCCGACCCTGGCTGGTGACGTGCGCCGATGAGGACGACCAGGCAGGATTCGTGATCCGCGAGGTGCTCAAACAGCGCGAGCAATCGATCGATCTGCGGCGGCAGGCGGTGCTCTTTCGCGCCTCGCACCATAGCATCGTGCTGGAGGCCGAATTGGCGCGCCACAACATTCCGTTCGTGAAGTACGGCGGGCTGAAGTTTATCGAAACGGCGCACGTGAAAGACCTGCTCGCGCTGTTGCGCCTGGCGGAGAATCCACGCGATCTGGTTTCCGGCACGCGCGTTCTCAAACTCTTGCCGGGCGTCGGGCCACAGCGGTCGCGGCAGTTGATGGATGCGCTGTTCGACGCGCAAGGGGATTTTCGCGCGTGGCACGCTGCGAGACTTCCGCCCGACGCGGCCGAGCATTGGCCGAAATTGTTAACGCTTTTCGAGCGCCTGACGGCTTTCGGCGATCGGGAACTGCCGGTGCAGGTGCATCTCGCCCTGGAGTTTTACAAGCCGCTGTTGCTGGAACGCCACGATCAGGCCGAAGCCCGCCAGCGCGACCTGGAACAGTTGGAGCAGCTCGCGGCGCGTTTTGGCAGCCGGGCCACGATGCTCGCGGAGCTGACGCTCGATCCGCCGGTTTCGACCGAGGATTTCGCCGCCGATCCGCTGCTGGACGAAGACTATCTGGTTTTGAGCACGATTCATTCCGCCAAGGGATTGGAATGGGACGCCGTGTTCGTGATCCATGCCGCCGACGGAAATATCCCGGCGGATCTGGCGACGTCCAACGCCGAGGAAATCGACGAGGAGCAGCGGCTATTTTACGTGGCGCTGACCCGGGCCAGGCGTTCGCTGTACGTCTGCTTTCCGCAACGTTACTACCATGCGGCTCGTGGACGCATGCACGACAATTACAGTTACGCCCAACTGACACGGTTCATTCCCGCGCCGGTCAAAGCGTTTTTTGATTGTCGTCCGGCCACGCTCGCCAGGGCCGACGACGAGGCACCGGGCGTCGCGGAGGTCTCCATTCAGGCCGAAGTGCGCCAGCGCACGCGGGCCCTGTGGAGCCAATAGTGACCGGCCCAAGCATGGGCCCGAGCCGCTAATGACCGTGACGCGATCTGGGAGGCGGAAGTTCTCATCCGCCCGGCTTTGCTCGTCCCGCCCCGTCGGGTAAG
>JBGQKM010000248.1:0-8909 GCA_041499515.1 Planctomycetia bacterium
CCGTCAATTCAGCGATTATCCCTTTCCTTGGCGTACCGGCGGCGGAGCCCACGATGACTTCGAGCGCGATGCGCTCGAGCGTTTGCGGCAGAGCAAGGGGCGGGAGACGGTTCATGACTTCACGGAGATCGACGGTGAGCCCGTCGTGCGCTACGCCCAAGCGCGCATCATGAAGCAGTCATGCGTTGATTGTCACAACACGCATCCCCTGTCCACCCGCAAGGGCTGGAAAGTCGGCGACGTGCGCGGGGTTCTAGAGATCATCCGCCCGCTGAAAAACGACGAGACGCGCGTCACTCAGGCGTTGCAGCTAACGCTATTTCTCAGTGCCATTGGATCCGGTCTGCTGATATTGGGAACCGTGTTGGCAGTTTGGACAAAGCGTCGGCGCATCGAAGGTGGCCCGTGATCGGGTGAATCTTGCGACGCACAAGAATCGGACGAGCGGTTTTGAATCGCATCGACCGAAGAAGACAATCGGGGCGACCGGACGGCTATTTCGACCGAATGAAGCAGGTCGCACGTCCGCTGGAATTGGTGGGCAGTTCTTTGATCTTGTCGCATGTCGACGTTCTGACATTCTGATTCGTGCAAGGCGATTGTCGGGTGATTCCGCCCGCTACGCCGCGATGGTCAAGACTCTCGTTGGTCGTCCCTTGGGCCCCGGCATTGCAGCCGTCGGCAGATACAGGCGCCAGCGGGATGGCTGGTGTCCTGCGATCGATCGACGGTTTGGCTGGCCCTGCTAGCTGCCCTGCTCCTCGGTTTGTCCTTCGCTGGACGCAGGCGATGCGAAATGCCGCTGGTCAAGCTTGGGGCTTTGATATCGAGGCTTTCGTAAAACTCCTCTTGAGGGGTTCGCGAAGCTACCACTAATATCCACGCACGCCTGGCAGGATTCCGTGGTCTGGAATGACCCTGGTCGCGTTGCATCGTTTGCAAGGCCGCAGAAACGGTTCTGCAATTTGGGCTTTTCTCCCCGCCGCGGTTTCGGAGGTGCACGGATGTTCGCCGAATGTGAAGCGGTGTCGGGATTCCATGCCGTCGAACGCGATGCGCTGGGAGCCTTCGTCTGGAGCCAGGGACGTTTCAGCCTGCGCGTCCATCGGCCCGCGCGGTTTGCCCAATTGCAGCTTTGCTATTACGGCGACGCGGGCACGCTGGCGGCGCGGTCGCCCGATGGGCACGTCGACCGCGTGAAACTGTGCGATGGCTGGCACACCTGCGTCGTCAAGCTGGGAGAAATTCAACAGGGCGATACGATCGAACTGCACGTGGATCCTGCCTTGCGCGTCGAGGGCGATTCGCGAGAGCTGGGGGTGATGATTCGCGATATCGAATTGTTCGACGATCCGCGACGCTATGAGAAGACCGCTGTCAGCGGAGGCAATTCGCGGCTCAATCACCAGGAATACATGCAGGGACGGACGGTGCTTGAATCGCTGCCCACGCAATTGCGAATCACGATGGAGGTGCGCTGCAATATTCCCGAAACCAGTCAGGCCTGCGTCTATTGTGCCTGGGATTGGGCCAAGGGTGCCGAGCGTGGATCTCCGGCATTCACGTTCGACACGCTGGAGCAACTGGGCGAAATTTACCATTGCGCCAGCGAAGTGGTCGATTGCAGCTATGGAGAGCCGGCCATGCACCGCGACTTCGGGCGCATCGTCGCGCAATTCGACAGCGATGGAAAACAATTCTCGTTTACCAGCAATGGACAATTGCTGGGGGTCAAGCGGCGCGGCGAAGTGCTGGGCAAGAACGCATTCCTCTACGTGTCGTTGGACTCCGCAACGGCCGAGGGATATGCCCGCTATCGCAACGATCGGTTCGATGACATTATCGTCAATCTGCGGGCGTTGTGCCGAGAGAAGAGGTCGGCCGACAATTTGCCGCGAGTGATCGTGTCGTTCATCGTGATGCGGTCCAACGTCGACGAGATCGCTTCGTTTTTGGCCTTGATGCGCGATATCGGAGTCGATGAGGTCAAGTTTCGCGCGCTCTATCTGGACAACAACATTCAGCCGGTGACGCTCAACAATGGTTCGCGATTCGATTACGCCGAGGAAGTGGTTCCCATCGAGACTTTGACGTCGCTGTCGCCTCGGATTCGCCAATGGGCGGCCGAATACGAGCTGCCCACGTACGTCGAGTGGGAACAACTCCCCGAAAGCGTCCACGTTGCCGGCGGACCGCTTTGCAGCGAGCCCTGGAAAACGCTCTACCTCTTGAACCGAGGGGTCATGCCCTGTTGTTATGCGACCGTACCGCTGGCAACGTGGGACCAGCAACGTGGGCGGTCGATGGAGACATTTCTCAAAGACGTTTTCAACAGCCCCGAATACCAGGAGATTCGCGCAGCCCTGGCGGCCGGACGGCTGGCCGATTTTTGCCTGCGCACGCCGAGCTGCCCCATACTTAAGCAGATGCAGCAGAAAGGCCTCGTCTCCGGTCCGTTGAATCCCTATCAACGGCGGTCCCTTTCCTCTCCGGCCGACGACGAGCCGCGCAGCCTCCCGCTGGTTCCGTTGGAGGCCTTGCATCGCGAAAAAAGGCGGACGGCCTGAGCGGATCTTGAATCGTCGTTGACGCGGCGAAGTCCTAGTGAATGCCGGTCGTCGGTGGATTTCAAAGCCGCTGATCCGCGTTTTTCACCGACAGAACTCTTCGTGCCAAAACCCGGACCGATTGCTCGAACGGCCTGAATTCGTCATCATGGAATTGCCGGATGACGCTTGAAACACCACCCAGAATCGGCAGCACACGCATGCGCGAAGCGATCCAAAACTGTCTGTGGCTCGGAAATGCGGTGGACGCGCGAGATATTGCCGCGCTGCTCGAGTTGAGAATCGTGGCCATCGTCGATTTGGCGATGGAGGAGCCGCCGATCACGGTTCCCAGGGACATCGTCTATTGCCGAATTCCGCTGGTGGACGGTTCTGGCAATCGGCCCGAAATCATCCGAGCCGCGGTGGATCTGACGGCCAGCTTCATCGATTCCAGAGTGCCGACGCTGGTGGCTTGCGGCGGCGGAATGAGTCGTTCGCCGATCATCGTCGCCGCGGCCTTGGCCAAAGTCGACGGCCGATCGCTAGAACAAGCCCTGGAGGACATCACGGCCGGCGTCGCCCACGATGTCTCGACCAGCTTATGGGCCGAAATCAAAGCCGTGTGCGACGCATGGAGCTAGCACCGGTTTCGAAATTGCGAAAACTTTCCCCGTCTCCCCGCGCCAGAGAACGTTGCTCGTGACCAGCTTCTACGACCTTGAGGTCGCAACCATCGACGGGGCAATGCAGCGTTTGGACGCCTATCGAGGCCAGGTGCTGCTGGTGGTGAACGTGGCGAGTCGTTGCGGCCTCACGCCACAGTATGCCGGCCTGGAAGCGCTCTACCGGCGGCATCGGGCCGAGGGTTTTGCAATTCTGGGATTTCCCTGCGATCAGTTCTGTCATGAAGAACCTGGCAGCGACGCCGAAATCAAGAACTTTTGCACGTCGACGTACGACGTGACCTTTCCGCTGTTTGCCAAGATCAAGGTCAACGGGCCGTCGGCACATCCGCTCTATCAATATTTGAAGTCGGCCCGCCGTGGCGTGTTGGGCACCCGCTTGATCAAATGGAATTTCACTAAGTTTTTGATCGACCGCTCGGGAAAGGTAGTTCACCGCTACGCGCCGACCGTCGGAGTCAAGCGCATCGAAAAAGACCTTCAACCCCTGTTTGCCGCGTCGATTCGCTAGAGGGACCTCTCGCGCCAAGGTGCCCGGGATCCGGCGTGACACGCCCGTTGGGGGTGGTTACAATGGCTGCGGTGGAACAGAGTTTTTCCCCCACAGGCGGCGCTCCACGAGCTGGACGTCGCGGGGGTATTTCCCGAAGGTGCCGCATGCATTGGCTGGCGGTTTCTGACAACGGGGCTGCGCACCGGCGCATGCGGCGCCGGGCCGTTTCGCGTTGGACGTTCATGGGCGCGATCGCCACCTGCGGCCTGGGCCTGGGAGTGCTGGCCTGGGTGGTGCGGTCGTTCACCGGTCCGGCAACTTCCGGCGAATTGATCACCCAACGGACCGTGCTGGGCGCGTTTACGCACGACGTGGTCGAGCGTGGCGAACTGGAGAGTTCCGCCAACGTGTCGGTGCGCTGCGAGGTTCAGTCGCGCGTGGCCGGTTCGAACGGCGTCAAGATTCTCGAGATCGTGCCCGAGGGCACGATCGTCAATAAGGGCGACTTCCTGGTGAAGTTCGACGATGCGGCGTTGCAAGCCGAGCGCACGACGCAACAGATCGCTCTGAGTTCGGCCGAGGCCGCGGCAGCCCAATCGAAGAACGATTTGGAGGCGGCCATCATCGCCAAGAAGGAATACGAGTTTGGCGAATTCGAGACCGAACAAGAAAAAACCAACGGCGAAATGCTGGTGGCCAGTGAAAACGCCAGCCGCGCCGAGGAGGCCGTCAAGTTCACCGAAAGGCTCGTGCGCCGCGGCTACATCCCGCCCCGGAAGCTGCGCAGCGATCAGTTCGACCTGGCCAAAGCCCGTTCCGACCTGAAACTGCTCAAAACGCGGCTCAACGCGTTGATCGAATATACGAAGCCCAAAAAACTTTCGGAGCTGGAGGCCAAGGTCAAAACGTCCGACGCCAAGCTGAAATCCGACGAAGCCAAGTTGGCCCTCGAGCGGCAGAAACTGACGGTGCTCGGCGACCAGATTGCCAAGTGCACCATCACGGCCCCGGGCCCCGGCCAGGTGATCTACGACCATGATCAGGACAATTGGGGAGGCACCGACCGTCAGATCAAACAGGGCACGGTTATTTATGAACAGCGCGTGATCATCCGGCTGCCTGACCCCAAACGGATGCAGGTCGTGGCCAAGATAGCCGAATCGCGCATCGACCTGATCAAGGTCGGAATGCCTGCCACGATCGAAATCGAAGGGCTGCCCGGCGTGGAACTGCGGGGCAAAGTCACTACGGTCAACGAGTATCCGGTGCCGGATAACTGGTTCAACGCCAACGTGAAGGAGTATGCCACCAAGGTCGAGGTCGTCGATGCGGCCACCGGCTTGCGGCCTGGCATGACCGCCAAAGTCGCGATTCGCGTCGAGACGATCGCCGATGCCTTGCAGGTGCCCATTCAGGCGGTCGTCGAGCGCGGCGGCAAGCACTACTGCCTGCTGCTCCGATCCGGCGCGACGATCGAACCCCGCGAGGTCCTGATCGGCTCGACGAACGAGAAGTTTTTGGTCATCCGCGACGGACTCTCGCGCGACGACGTAGTGTTGATGAACCCCCGCGTGCACCTGCCCCAAATGCATTTGCCCGAGTCCGAAGGGCCCGAGCAAGATCCCAAGCTCGCCGCGCGACGCGTCAAGCGCGACACTGAGACCGCCGGCGAACCGCGCCCCGCGCCGCCGGTCAACGGGGGGCCCGGATCATGACGGGCATTCAGTTCCGCGCGTGGCGCATGGGCGTGCGGAGCTTGCGGTTGCACCCGCTGCGCTCGCTGCTGACGATCTTGGGGATTCTGGTGGGCGTGGCCAGCGTCATTTGGCTGTTGGCCATCGGGCAAGGCATCAGCAGTTCGGTGCAAAAGCAGATCGAAGGCCTGGGCGCCGACAACATTATCGTCCGCTCGATCAAGCCGCGCCGCGATAACTCCGATACGCAAAGCCCGCGGGGTGTCGTGGCGTATGGCCTGACACGACGCGATTTCGAGCGTCTGCAAGAAACCATTCCCACGATCGACCGCGCGCTGCCGGTGCGCGAATTGCGACGCGAGTTTCGCCATGCGACGCACCTGGTCGATGGCCGCCTGGTCGGCTGCACGCCCGAATATGCGACCGTCACGCATCTGGAGATCGAGCGCGGTCGGTTTCTGGGCGACGCCGATTTGCAGTTCAAGCGCAACGTTTGCGTGCTGGCGGCCGGCACGGCCGAAAAGCTGTTTCCGATCGAAGACCCGCTGGGCCGTTCGGTCCGCGTCGAGAATTTGTATTACGTCGTGGTCGGAATCGTCAAAGCCCGCGACCCGTCGGCCGGCATCGGCGGTTCGCTCGATTCGCAAGACTTCTCCAGCGATATCTACATTCCGCTGACTGATCTGTGGGCCCGCATCGGCGACACCGTGATCACGCGCCGCAGCGGCTCGTTTACGGGCGAAACCCTGGAGCTCAATCAAATCACGTTGCGCGTCAACGCCGTGCGCAACGTGCTGGAAACGGCCGCGGTGGTGAAAAATACTCTGGCCGAGTTTCATCGCGAGCCCGACTATGGCGTGACCGTACCGCTGGAACTGTTGGAACAAGCCAAAACTACCAAGCTGATGTTCATGATCTTCATGGGCATCATCGCGGCCATCTCGCTGGTCGTCGGCGGCATCGGCATCATGAACATCATGCTGGCCACGGTGACCGAGCGGACCCGCGAGATCGGCATTCGCCGCGCCTTGGGAGCCCGGCGCAGGCACATTGCGCAACAGTTCCTGGTCGAGACCGTGGTGCTCTCGATCGTCGGTGGGCTGGTCGGAGTCTTCGCCGGCTTGACTTGCGGGCCGATGATCGAGGTGCTGCGCAGCGTGCTGGAAAGCGCGTTTCCCACGGCGATGGAGAACCTGCCCTCGGTGATCCGCCAGGTGCAACCGGAAATCGTCGGCTGGTCGATTCCGCTGGCCTTTGGCATTTCGGTTGCCGTGGGGATCGCCTTCGGCCTCTATCCGGCCGTGCGGGCCGCGGCCATGGACCCGATCGAGGCCCTGCGCGAGCTCTAGCCGGCCACCAGGGCCGTTTAGCGAGCAAGAGCCCGACTCGCGCGTGCGGCTTTGCGAAGATTGTCGCTACGCGCGGCGCCCTTGGACGCGTAGATTTCCGTGTCGGGATACTCGGCCGCCCAGGCGAACCAGCGGCACTGCACGCCTGGCAGCCAGCCGAGCGTCTTGCCTTTCAAGGGGCCCGCGACGGCGCGGCCTTCGATGCCCCAGTGCGAGCCGGTTTCGCGGTCGACAAACGGCGCCCACGGCGTTTCCGTGTCGAACGTCAGCGTGACGTGCTGCGGCGGCGTGGTCTCGTCGATCTGGGAGCGATAAATCGCCGCCGTGCGGCTCGCGGCATACCACAGCACGATCACCGGCTTGCCGTCGATCGTATCGGCCAGCACGCCCGGCGACTTTTCCAGGGCCGAGATCGGATAGGCCTTGGCCTTGCCGCCCAGGCTGATGCCCAGCACGCCGGCGGATGGCGCCAGCCTTGGATCGGCCGGCAGCCGGGTTCGGACCGATTCGGCGTTCTCGGTTTTCGGCGCCTCGATGGGCTGGTACTTTTCGAACATCTCATACGCCACCGAGCCGGGATAGGCGTTGGCCCAATAACCCCAGTCGGTGTCGAGCGTCGGTATGGGCTTGAGTTGTTCTCCCCGCCGTGGTCCGGTAAAAGCGCGACCCGAGAGGGCTGAGAACAACGTGCCGTCCTTGTGCCGAATCACCATCACGCCGTTGCGCCAACCATAGAAGGTGAAATCGAGCGAAGGCTCGAACCCGCGCACGAATCCGGCTTCGTGGTCGTAGACGAAAACGCCGTAGGTGTCGCTGATCACGCGATACGGAATCAGGAAGAATCGCAGCGGAACGGCGCCGCCTTGGTACTTGCCTCGGGTCCAGGCCATGACGCGGTCGTCGTGGCGCAATTCGTCGGCCCTTCGTTTCGCTTCGTCGATGCAGTGCGAGCAGTTCGGGTTGACGAGCGTCCGATAGGCCTCCGGTCGCGCCACGAGGTTCAGCCCGGCCGGCGCCGGAGCCTCCGGCGGCTTGTCCGCGGCGGTCACAACGCCGAGCTGCCAGGACAACGGCAACATCGCAAACAATAAACGCGTATGCATGGGTGGCGCTCTGGCGGACTCTCGGGCCGATGTTGGGCGTTCGCGGCACTCGGAGAGAATTAGCCGGTATTTCCGCGGCCGGACTCGTGCCGGTCATGCCCCTGGCAGTCAACACCGTCTATTCTCTGCCAGGATGGCCGCGAGTTTCAAGAGCCCCCGCCGGAGATGGAACGGGCAATTCTCAAGGTCCTGGATGCCTTCGAGGCGGAATGCGGGTTATAATCCGAGTGCAGACTCGGTGATGTTCCGTCGCGCAAGGAACATTTGGCGCGTGCAACCCGCGCGAATCGAGGCCGATATGAAACTTACTCGTTCGGTCAGCTACGCGGTCGGAGTTCTGCTGCAAATACAAAGCCTGGCTCACCAGAGTCCGGTGAAGGCGGCCACCATCGCCAACGGCTGCCGTTTTCCGCCGCGGTTTCTCTATCGCATTTTGCATCGTCTGGTGGACGCAGGCTTGTTGTACGGCACGTCGGGTCCCGGCGGTGGCTACACGCTGACCATGACGCCCGCGCGGATCACGCTGTGGGACATCGTCGCGGGCGTCGAGGGGACGCCGACGGCCAGCGTGCTGACGCCGGTTTGTGCGAGCCAGCGTGGGGCGATGGCGCGAGTGAATCAGTTGTGTTTGCAAAGCGCCCAACGATTCGAGGCCGACTTGCGTAGCCTGACCCTGGCCGACCTCGCCCGCAACCTGCCCGCGCCGGCCAAGCCCCGCCGCGTGCGCCGGCGCGGAAAGTAGCCGTTTTTCGGCGGGGCGGCTGTGGTGGCCGGGGATCCTTCGGGCCGCGCAACAAACAAGCCGCTCGGCAAGACAGGCCGCACGCGACAATCCTTGTCACGCGAGCAGGTCTGGACGAGCGGCCGTGTTCATGAGCGCGTGTGCATGAGCGCCGCGGCAGCGCGGGCCTCAAACCATGTCTTTGAGGTTCTTCAATGCACGGACCTTGACCTTCACGCTGGCCGGCTTGGCCGGTTGATCCATCAGCTCGCCCGGCTTGAAGGGATTGGGCACTCCCTTGCGAGCGGGCCGAGCCG
>JBGQKM010000249.1:0-8870 GCA_041499515.1 Planctomycetia bacterium
CGGTTAGCGGGAAAATTGTTGGTCCCTGGCAAACGAAAGAAATTGGGTTTCCAGGCGGGCTGGCCCACTCGAAGGGCCTGCCGTTGACCGGCACCATTTCGTCGTTTACCTAGGGAACATTAGGACTCGTGGCCTCACTTTCGACTCGTTCAGCCACACGCTGGGGGGAGTTGCAGCGGCCAGTCTAGTCGAAAAACCGGACCTGTTCCAGTTCGCTCACGCAATTCTAAAACAAGCCGGCCGCGCGGCACTAAACAGGGATTCGTCGCGGGAAGCGAAATCTTGAGTGCCGAGGGGCGCAATTTTTTGGCCACCTTCCACGGCGGACCGCGGCGACCCCTCTTGCGGGGAAAAATTCGGACGATTCGCCCGGCTATTTGCCGATACAGAACCGGCTGAAGATCCGATCGAGAATGTCATCGCTGTAGACCGCGCCGACGACCTTGCCCAGCTCGGTAAGCGCCGCGCGAATCTCCCAGGCGATCAGTTCTTCGCCCCCGGCGGCCCGATTCAGCTCCCTGGCCCGGCCCAGGGCCTGGCCCGTGGCACGGATGCTCTGGGCGCACCGCTGGGCGGTCATGCCGGCGGCCGACTCGCTGCGCAGCACGCCCAGCACGGCCCCGTGCAAGGCACAGCGCAGAGCGTCCAGGCCCAGTCCGGCCAAAGCGCTGGTTTCGATGGCATCGCTCGGCGCTTCGGTCCGATGTGGGATATCGCACTTGGTGAGAATGACTAGTTGCTTGGCGTTATGATTTGCGGCCAGTTCGCGGCGTTCCCAGTCGTTCACCGGGCGGCTGGCGTCCAGGCAGAGCAGGCGGATATCGCAATCTCGGGTCTGGGCAGCCGCCAACTGTTGGGCCATGCCGGCTATCGATGTTCCGCTGCCGTCTGGCGCGACGCCGGCCGTGTCGATCCATTGGCACCTCAGGCCATCCAGGTCCAACGTCGCGACCAGATAATCGCGCGTCGTGCCGGGCTCGTTGGAAACCAGTGCGGCGGCCTGCTGCGACAGGGCATTGAAGAGGCTGCTCTTGCCGACATTCGGCCAGCCGACGAGGGCCGCGCGAACCGACGCGTCGCAATGTTCGCGTCCGGCGAGTTGTGCCTCCGCTTGCGCGATGATGTCGGATGCCGCGTCGAGTTCTTTCTCGATCTGTTGGCGCGTGACGAATTGGATATCTTCTTCGACGAAGTCGAGCCCCGCTTCGAGCTGTGCCAGCAGTTCCAGCAGGGCGTCGCGCGCTTGATCCAGCGGCCGCGCCAGGCCGCCGGCCAACTGCGCAAGCGCGGTTTTGAAGTCTTGTTCGCCGCGGGCGTCGATGATTCCCAGCACGGCTTCGGCCTGTGTCAGGTCGATCCGGCCGGCCAGAAAAGCCCGCAGCGTGAACTCGCCCGGCTCCGCCGGCCTGGCCCCGGCCAGGCACACGGCCTTGAGCACCGCAGAGACGAGCGGCGGCGAACCGAGCGTGTGGATTTCCACCACTTTCTGCCGCGTATAGCTGCGCTTGTTCGGCCATATGTACACTTCCGCGGGCACGTCGCATAGCGCGCTGGCTGCCAACTTTAGCGTGCCGCCAAGCGCCGTGGCCGAGCAGATCGTGTTCAGGGGTTGCTCGGGCCTCGGCCGAAAGCATGTGTCGACGATCGAAATCGCCGCCGGGCCGCTGAGCCGCACGATGCCGCGCGCCGCGCCGCCCGGGGCGGAGGCGATGGCGGCAATCGTATCGTCGGTGGAGAGCACGGCTGAAACCGTTACTTGCGGCCGCGTTGTCGTCTCTTGGCGTCGGCCGCTCCGTTGCCAGAACTGGAGGCGCCGGGCAGGGTCATGCCGCCGCCGGCCGGATCGGTCTTGGGGCTCGCTTTGGGAAGCAGTTTCCGTTCGCAGATTCCCCAAATGCTTGACGCGATGATATACACGCATAGCCCGCTGGCCACTTTGAAAAACATGACGCCCACGAAAATCGACATGTACTGCATCATTTTTTGCTGCATGGCCGCCTGCTCATCGGCCGGCGGAGGCATGAACATCTTCTGCTGCCAGACGAACAGGGCGATGGTTACCAGCGGCAGCACGTTCAAATAGGGGCCCAGCACCAAAAAGCCGCTGCCCTGAGTGATGAACGGCGGCATCACGGCCGTCCAGTTCCAGAGCATGTCGGGCGCGGCCAAATTCGAAGCCCAACGGATACCGTCGCCGAACAGCGGCGCCTGCCGCAGTTCGACGTCGACCATCAGCGAACGGTACAGCCCCATGAAGATCGGCAACTGCACGACGGCCAACAGGCAGCCTCCCGCCGGATTGTAGTTATGTTGACGGAACAGCTCTTGAGTCGCGCGTGTTTTCTTTTCCGGCTCGGTCTTGTATTTCTCGTTGATGCGTTTCATCTCGGGCTGCAGTTCTTGCATCTTTTGCGCGCCGAGCGCCTGCTTGCGGCCGAGCGGAAACATGCAGCCCCGCACCAGCACCGTAAGCATGATGATCGCCAGCCCGTAGTTGCCGCTCATCTGGTGAAAGGCGTGCAGGATGGCCAGCATCGGCCGGGCCACGATTCCAAACCAGCCGTAGTAGACCAGGTCGCCGAGCGTGTCGTTTGGCAAACCGTATTGGGCCAGCAGAGGCGGTTTCTTCGGACCGGCGAAGATCTGGAAACGGTGTTCCAGGGGTTTGCCGTTGGGAGCCAGGTCCGCCGTTGCACTGTCGAGCCGGAACGATACGTCGATCAGCCTGGTGTTGGCCTTCTCTTTCGGCACCGCTCCCACGCGGATCGGCCTGATGTCGGCAAACCAGGCGTCGGTCGGGTTTTCTTTTTGCGGGAGCAGGGCGGCCGCAAAATATTGTGAGTCGACCGCGATATAGTCCAGTGGAAAGTTGGACCAGTTCTCCTTGAACTGGGGATCGGCCAATTGGGTCGGCGAGATCTGCTTGGTTTCGCCGCCGTGGAAGTGCGTGATTATGTCGCGCAACCCAGTGCCTCCGCTCCAATTGCGGCCGACCTTGTTGGCATACCACGCGCCTTCGATCGGCAATCCCGTGGGACCGTCGAGCCGATAAGCGACTTTATGCGGCCGGTCGCCGACGTTGGCGATCGACACGTCCAGCCACAGGTGGTACGCCGGAAAGTTCGAATCTTCCTGCTGATCCTCGGGCACCTTCTCCAGACGATAGGTCTTGACGACTTGCAAACCGAGCAGCGGGATCGCCTTGCGGAAGCTGACTTTTTCCTGGTCGGCTTCGACCACTTCCCATTCCGAAGTGCGCAAGGCCAGGCCGCCCAACTCCCGATTGTCGTCGGCCAGCGTACGCTCGTCGAATTGTTGGATCGTCATCAAAAACGAAAGCGGATCGTGGTCGTTCGGCTGCACGATGTCGACCGGGTCGCTCTCGTGCTCGGGGCGAATGACCGCCAGGGGATGGCGGCCCAGTTCGGCCGAGAGCCGCTGCGGGGCGCCCGATCGTTGGACCGAGATTTGGATCGTTTCGCGTGGCTGGCGTTCGGCCAGAGCTTCGATCAAGTCGGTGGCCGAGGCAACCTTCCGATCGTCCAACGCCGTGATGACGTCGCCGGGCTGCAAACCGGCCAGGGCCGCCGGAGTGCCCGCGCCGACCACCCGCACTAGCGCGCCGGCCTTTTTCGGCGCGTCGGCCGGCGCCAAGAATCCGAGATGCCCGCTACGATCTTCCAGATCGCGATAGGCGTGGCTATTCATTTCAAGTCGTTCGATGGCCGCTCCCTGGTTGGTCCAAGTGACCAGCATGCGATAAGGGTTCTGCGGGTCGGCCGAGCCCAGCGTGCCCCATTGTGGCGCAATGGCGGGCACTTCCGCCGGCGCGATGAGCTGTGCCGCGGGTTTTTCCGCCGCGTCCTGCGCTGGCGCGGCCTGTTGAGCGGCTGGCGGTTCGGGTTTGGCGGCCGGCCCTTTGTCCGGCGCGGCCTGGTCCGGCCGGGCCTTGGCGACTTGAGCCGGCCCGGCCACTGGCGCGGGCTTTGGCGGGAAGAGGATTGAGAAGACGATTTGGTTGACCACGAAAATCAGGGCCACCAAAACCGCAAAGAGCGTAAAACGTTTGTCCACGTGCTGTCTGTCCTATTGCCTATTGCGCTTTTCTCGATTCGGCCAGCTTGGCATGCCACGATAGCAGGGGCCGGCGGCCAACGGAAGCGGTTTCAAGTCGATTGCGCTAGTGTTTCGCTATCAGCCGCTGGTGCATTGGCAAGCCACATCGCGGGCGAGGTTACTTGCCAGACGCAAGGCGCGCCCCGGGGGGCTGAAAAACGGTCGCCCGGACGCCGTGCTCTTGGAGCCAAGAGACCTGCTTGCGCGGCGACGCCAAAACGCTCGCCGTTTGGCCAATCGGCTATCGTCCTTCGCGCAGCCGGTCGCCGAGGAAGTTGTCCAATTCGGGCGTGTCGTAGATCTTTTGGATCGTCTTGTCCAGGTCATACGCGACCCGCCGAAACGTGACCAGGCCGTCCTCGAGAACGACATAACACGCGCGCGGATCGCCGTCGCGCGGCTGCCCCACCGAGCCGACGTTGATCATGGTCTTCTCTTCCGTGAGTCGATACGCGTAGTTCATTTCCTCGGGGCTGAGAAAATTCATGCCTTGCGTAAAAACCCCCGGCACGTGCGTGTGGCCTTGAAAGCAATGCTGCTCGATCAGGCTGAAGATTTTTTCCATCTTCCGCTGATTGTAGATGTCCTCGGGAAAGACATACTCGTTGAGCGGGTTGCGGGCCGAACCGTGCACGTACAGAAAGCCGTTTTCGCGCCGGTTCCGGGGAAGTTCACCCAGAAAATCCCAACGCTTGGCGTTGTCGGCCGGATTGCCGCGCGGACTTTCCAGTTGATCGCGCGTCCAGAAAATGGCCCGCTCGGCCCCCGTGTTGAACCCTTCCGGATCGAACAGGGCCCCCTGGTCGTGATTGCCCAGCAGGCAGACGTCGCAGCGCATCGCCAGGTCGATGCACTCGCGCGGATTCGGCCCATAGCCGATGATATCGCCGAGGCAGTACACCTCGGTGATAGCCTGCTGTTGGATATCCGCCAGCACGGCCTCGAAAGCCTCGAGGTTGCTGTGGATATCGCTGATTAGTGCACGCTTCACGTCCGGCTCGATTCACGCCAAAAGTCATTCGAGCACCCAGGGCGCCGCTGGGTTGGTGCTATGAATAAAAGACAGGGGAAACACAAGACAACTCTTGAGTTTAGAAGCCATCTTTTAGACGGTCAAGCGGCTTGGGCGCCCAAGGGGCGCGGACCTCGGGGGGCCTCGATGCCGGAAACGCCACGTTGAAACCCCGGAACGAACCCCAGAAGCAGGACTCCCCCGGCGCGACGCGGTGCCTCTTGGGCGTGGTTGGCGATCCCTACTTGGTTCGTGAATGCGTTGGACCGTCGGGAGGTCGATAACCCCTTAGGGGAAAACCCTAGCAGACGGGCCCGCGACCTGCGCAGGTTGCCCATAACCCGGAAATCCATGACACGCCGGGGCATCAATCCCTTGCCGAGGTCCATCTTAGCGGGCGCTTTTTGCGCCCGTTTTCTCTTGCGGTGGACGCGATGGAGTCCGGGGACGCGGGCTGGCGACGTCCAACGGGTCGGCTCGGTTCTTGAGCACGGCCTTGGAAACCAGGATGAAATTGGCGCCCCGAAACTCCGTGATCGTGCCGCTGACCGACCACACCATTTGATCGAGATTTTCGTTGAGTATCGACGCGACCCGCTCGAGACTGAGGTTTTCCAGCCCCGCATAACCGACGTTGTGTTCCAGCGGGTAAAACACGGTCCGTTCGCCCAACGTCTTGAAATATCCCGGCACGTCAACCAGCACCGCTCCTTCTCGCAGGCGCAGAGTGGGCTGGGCGGCACGCTTCGCGCCGGGTGTCGGCACGTCGGCGCTTTGAACTCGGGCGACGCCAAACACCAAACCCGCCAGGCAGGCGGCCGCAAAAAACGCTCGCAGGTTTTGGCGGCTGGCCAACGGCCGGCTGGAAAGCGCAGCGACGACTTGTGGCATTCCGCGGAGCATGGATGGGTTGTCAGGTCGAGGCTCGAAAATCGGCGAAACCGGGGCCGGGCGTGCCCCTTCGTCTTATTCTCGGCGCTCCGCCGGGCCTTGCATCAGCCATTTGAAGCCGCGTCCGCCTTTTTTGACGCGTGCGGACCCAGCGCGGCAGGAGGTCGCGACCAGTCTGGGGCGCTAGCCGCCAGGTCGCTTCATGGCCAGGCTGTGCAAGATGAGCACGGCGCCGACCGACATCAGGGCAAATCCCAGCCAGCCTGGCGGGCGAATCGTGCGTCGCGGAGTGGGGCCCAACGCCGGCATGATCGGCTGGCTCGTGCCATCGGCTTCGGCCATGATCGGCGTCAGCCGTTCGGCCACGAATCGACTGGCCTTCTCGTTGAGCACGAAAGTCTCGACCATTCTCAATTGCGCACCCAACATCACGATGACCAGGCCGAGCATGAAGTATTGGTTGCGATTGATTTCCACCGGATGCACCTCGAATAACGATTCTGCCGTGCCAACGTTCCAGCGCGGTCCGCCAGCCGGCGCGTGCCACAGATTACGTATCGGGCCGCTCGTCGAGGCTACTTCATGCCGAGCACGGCGGTATCGATTATGCCGCGAGCACGACCTGCGCGAGGGCGATTTTGGGACTTGCACCACCTAATATGGCTTGCCTGACGGGGTGGCCGTGGCGCCGCGGCGCCGGAGGCAGCGAAAACGAAGAGGCCAACGAACCCGACGGAGGCGAGGCGACCGAAGGGCTCGATCTGCGAGATTTGGTCTTGCGCGTCGGCCGGAAGGCTGTTATCTATGGCATTGGCGTGGCTGAGCCGCAAGCGGTGGCCAAACGAGGTCGGGATCGGCATGGCGAAACGTATCTGGAACGTGCTGCGTCAAACCGTCGTCCGCTGGACGCGGAACGATGGAAACCTGCTGGCGGCCTCGATGGCCTACTACGCGGCCTTCTCGTTGTTTCCCTTGCTGTTGGTGCTGCTGGCGGCCATCGGCTTCGCGCTGCGTTTTTCCACCGGCGCACAAAGCGCGCGGCAGCAATTGTTGGACTTTCTTTCGCAGAGCGCCGGCCCCGAATTGGCTCGCGAAGTCGAGAGCCTGCTGGCCCAGGTGCTGGCTCAAGTCGAAACACGCGCGTCCTTCAGCGGCTGGATCGGGCTGGTGACGCTGCTGGTCGGCGCGATCGGCATTTTCTCGCAACTGGAATCGGCTTTCGATCGACTGTGGCAGGACACGACTCCGCACAGGCACGGCATTTGGGCGGCGGTTCGCAATGCGCTGTGGAACCGGCTGAAGGCCTTCTTGACCCTGGTGGGGTTGGGCATCGTCGTGATCGGGGCATTCATCGCCGACCTGATGCTCACGGGCGTCAGGACCTGGGCCGATAACTTGCCGAACGCCGCGTGGTTCTCGCAGGGAGTGCAGCTCGTGTTTAGCGTGACCCTGAACGCTTTCGTGTTGTCGTTGGTTTACAGGATGATTCCGCGCGCGTCGGTCTGTTGGCGTCATGCGGCTTGCGGAGGCGTCACGGTCGCCGTCATTTGGCAGTTGGGCAGTCAACTGGTCGCGCGATTCATCGTGGGCGGCAACTACTCGGCCTATGGCGTGGTGGGTTCGTTCATCGCCATCATGCTGTGGGTCTACTGCGCCAGTATCCTGTTATTCCTGGGCGGCCAGTTGGTGCAGGTGCTCGGGCACCCGGAGGAAGGCCGGCCGCGCGAACCGGGGGCCGGGCAATAGGTTTTGACAGGGCAGTGAAACGGCCCGGCAGTCCGACGTCAGGCGTGTCCAAACCGCAAAAACAAAGTAGATTAAATGTGGCCCCGCCCGGTCGTTTAGGGCTTTGGGCCAAAGCCGCCGCTACCGATCGGGGCGACGAACGAGAAAACGAGCGTTTGCAATGGCCGAAGTCCAGTGGTATTACGCGCGCGATGATCAGCAGTTCGGGCCGGTTTCGGCGATCGAGCTGAAGCAACTGGCCGACGACGGTCGACTGGCGCCCGACGACTTGCTGTGGCGCGAGGGGATGGACACCTGGGCGACGGCCATCAATCTGCGCGGATTGTTTGCCGAAGCGGCGGCCACGCCTAACGCCAAGATTGCTGCCCCGACCGCCATGATCACGCCCGCCGTGCGGCCGCACGCCGACGCCGCGTTGCCGTCGGCCGCGCCGGCCTCCTTGCGATTCATCCTGCGGGCCACCCAGATCATGCTGTGGAGCATGTGCGTGCTGGTGGTGCTCTGCGGTATCGTGCTGTTCACGCGGGCTTTTCTGATCGCCAAGGGTCCGGCTGAAGAAGCCGCCGCCGCCGCCGTGTTCGCCACGTTCTTTCTCGGTGCCTACGTGCTGGCCCGCTGCGGCGAAAAACTTTCGCGCTTGCTGCTGGCGGTCTCCCGACGTCGTTCGCGGTGAACGACGTCGCGAGTTTGCGTCGTCCGGGGATGCTGTATTGCTTTGTCGTCCTCAGTAAGTAGGTCAGGCCTCGGCCTGACATCGGAGTGCTCGCCACACGATTTCTATTCTCCGGGCACGTTCGCCATGGCGTTCACTGGGGCACCGCAATTCTAATCGTCGCAGCCAAACGCCACAACAAATCGTCAGGCCAAGGCCTGACCTACCTGGTTGCTGTCCCGAAAAAGGGGACATCACTGATTTTTGGTCGTTGACGGTTTTCGGGGGCGGCCGGGGCCGCGGAGGGTGAAGCCTAGGCCGAGCCTCGCGGCGGTTGTGCACACCCAGGCCTCGGGACCAAATGGCCGGCCGCGTTGAACGCACGCGCGCAGTCCATCGAGCGGCCCCTTGGGCGTGCGGGCGTTGACTCGATCCAGCCAGGCGGACGGACGC
>JBGQKM010000250.1:0-8845 GCA_041499515.1 Planctomycetia bacterium
AGGTCGCGATGAAACTCGCGGTAGCAGGCCGGAAATGCCTCCACGGCTAATCGCAACACGGCGTGGGCTTGCTGGGCATCTTGAAACGCCCCAACGCGGCCCGCCAATTCCTCCAGGCCGCCGCGCAATGCGTCCCCCACGGCCGGCAACGAACATGGATGGGCACTCTCGGGGCCCTCGATCGAGCCGAACAGCTCGTTGAGATTACGCAAGAATTGCGGATCGGGCGTGCCCGACGAGAAATTCAGGTAGCCCAACAATTCTTGCATATCGGCGGGTTGATCGGTGCCGAGCTGGTCAGCGGCCATGTGGGGTCGTTTCCGGGGGGAGGAAGCGTCTTCATCCTAGGAGATGGCGCGGGAGTTGGTCTAGGCGGTGGCCTCGGCCTGGCGAGAGCCGTTTTGCCGCCGATTCGTGCGCGCCGCTCTGCTATCTCCTGTAAACCCCGACTCCCCAGCCGCGGGATCGGCCCGGCTGAGTCCGCGAATTTTATTGAGCAAATGCCGCTGGGGCGACTATCATGAAGTGACAGGGCGATCGGAAGGTCGGGCCAAAAACCGGCCTGGCGCGCCGTTGCGAACAAAACGAACTTTGCCTGGAGTATTTTCCAAATGCGGCGATTGCTGTGTGGGTCGTTGGCCACTGCCCTGGTGGCGAGTCTTTGTGCGACGGTCGGATTGGCCGAGGGAGTCATTCCGCAGAACGTGGCCGCGCGCTATGGCTTGACCCGCGCGTGGTATACCCAAATCGGATCGCCGCGGGCGACCGGCGCCATCTCAAACGTCAACTACGATCGCGGCACACTGTTCGTGCAGAGCAAAACCGGGATGATCAGCGCGCTGGATGCCGAAACCGGTCGCATGCTTTGGTCCACCCAAGTCGGTCCCGAGAATCACACGAGCACCGAGCCTTCGGCCAACGAAAACTTCATCGTCGTCGTGAACGGTTCGGTGCTCTACGTGCTTGACCGCGCGGACGGCCGCCTGCAGTGGCAAAAGCCGCTGGACGGCTGCCCGGGCGCCGGTCCTGGCGCGAGCCAGACCCACGCGTTCGTGCCGATGGTCAACGGCCAGGTCGAGGGTTATGACCTGGAAAAAGGCGCCAATCAGACTCCCTGGATTTACAAATCCGCCGGACGCGTGCTGGTGCCGCCCATGACCACCAACCAATCCGTTAGTTGGACCACCGAAAAAGGCTACTTTTATGTGGCCGATCCGGCGGGCCTGGGCATTCGCTATCGCTTGGAAACTCGCGACGCCATTCACTCGCGGCCGGCTTATTGGACGCCCCATCTGTATGCCTGCTCGAGCGACGGCTGTGTCTATGCCGTGCACGAGAAGAACGGAAAAATCGTGTGGAAGTTCGCGGTCGGCGACCCGATTTATACCTCGCCGGTGGCGATCGAAGGTAAAGTCTTTGTGATTTCCGTATTGAGCGGCATGATCTGCCTCGACGGAACCACGGGCGCGCAGTTATGGACCGCGCCCAAGATCATCCAATTCGTCGCGACCAGCCCGACCCGCATTTATGCCTGCGACCGGCTTGGCCGCCTGGCAATCCTGGACGCCCATTCGGGGACCCGCTTAGGCGCCATGCCGTTGGACGGCATTTCGCTGAAGTTGATCAACGCCCAAAGCGATCGCCTGTTCCTGGCCGCCGACTCGTGCGTGATGCAGTGCGTGCGGGAAATCGACCTCAAGTCGCCGGTGATCTATACGATGCCGCCTCCGACGAAGAACGAGGCCAAGGTTCCAGCCAAGGCGCCGGCGGCCAAGCCCAAGGCAGATTCCGCCGCCGAGCCGGCCGACGACGCTGACAAGCCAGAGGCGGACGCCGACGACAACGCCGGACCATTCAAATAGCCGAGCCGTTCAACGAAGATCTCCGCTGAAGATCCGGCCCTGCGCGTGCGCTCGTTTCTGGTCGAAGCGCCAGGGTGATTCATTCCGACCAAGAAGTGCACACCATTTCGGGTAGTTGACTCGCGGCGGTCAACTCCTTAAACCAAGGGAGTCCGCTCGGCGAACCGTAGCGCGCTCGACGCGAAAGCCGTGCCGACGGCACGCGGGCTGTCTCGGGTTCACTCCAATCGATTTACGATGCCATCCCCCCCCATCAAACGCGCCTTGATCAGCGTCAGCGACAAGCTGGGGCTCGCTGAATTTGCCGCAGGACTCTCGGCCGCCGGAGTGGAACTCTTCAGCACCGGCGGCACCCGAGGCTTTCTGCAAGCCAACGGACTGAAGGTCCGCGACGTGGCCGAATACACGGGCTTTCCGGAAATGCTCGACGGCCGCGTCAAAACGTTGCACCCCAAAATCCACGGCGGCATTCTGGCCCGCCACGATCGGCCCGACGATCTGGCCGCACTGGCCACACACGGCATCCTGACCTTCGAACTGGTGATCGTGAATCTCTATCCGTTCGAGGCCACGATCGCGCGCCCGGACGCCACGTTCGAAGAAGCCGTCGAGCAAATTGACATCGGCGGTCCGAGCCTGATTCGGGCCGCATCCAAAAACCAGGCCTTCGTCACCGTGGCGACCGATCCGGACCAATACCTCGAGATCCTGGAGCAAGTGACGGCGCAGGGCGCCACCACGCTTGCGTTGCGTCGCCGCCTGGCCCAGGCGGCGATCGCCCGCACCGGGCGTTACGATCAGGTGATTGCCGATTACCTGGCCCGCCAGGTCGAGCCCGAGCTGTTTCCACAGCGTTGGCACGTCGAATTGCGTCGTCAACAGATTCTGCGATACGGCGAGAATCCGCACCAGGAAGCGGCGCTGTACGCGCTGTCAAATCCCGGCGACGGGGCAAATCCTGGCGGCAGGGCCAATCTCGTGGCGGCACGGCAATTGGCCGGCAAGGAGCTTTCGTACAACAACCTGCTCGACTTGGACAGCGCGCTGGCCATCGTGCGGTCGCTGGCCGAAGCGGGCTGCGTGGTCATCAAGCACAACAACCCCTGCGGCGCCGCCACGGCCGGCGAGCTGGCCGCGGCAACCCGCGCGGCTCTGGACGGCGATCCGGCCAGCGCGTTTGGCTCGGTGTTGGGGTTCAATCGCACTCTGGACGCGGCCACGGCCGAAGTGCTTTGCGAACCGGGCCGGTTTGTCGAGGCGATCGTCGCGCCCGACTATGCTCCGCAAGCCCTGGAAATGTTGACCACGCGACCCAAGTGGAAGGCCAACGTGCGGCTGATGCAAGTCGGCCCGTTGGACGACCAGCCGGCTCGTTGGCAATTGCGGCAAGTCGAAGGCGGCATGCTCGTGCAAGAAGCCGACCTGCAGTCCGATGACGAATCGCAGTGGAAAATCGTCACTGCCACCGAGCCTCAGGCCGGCCAATGGGACGATCTGCGTTTTGCCTGGGCCATCGTCCGCCACGTCAAATCGAACGCCATCGTCGTGGCCCGCGGAAAAGCCCTGTTAGGCGTGGGCGCGGGACAGATGAGCCGCGTCGACTCGGTCGAAATCGCCATCAAGAAGGCCGGCGACCGCGTGCGTTCAGGCGTGATGGCTTCCGACGCATTCTTTCCGTTTGCCGATTCGATTCAGCGGGCGGCCGCCGCGGGCATCTCGGCGATCATTCAGCCCGGCGGTTCGCGCCGCGATGACGAAGTGATCGCCGCCTGCAACGAGCACCACATTTCGATGATCTTCACCGGCCGCCGGCATTTCAAACATTAATGATCTCTGGCAAACCAGTGGAACTCGTGTTTCTGGCGAACGGGCCCATTTTCCGGATGCCGTTACTTACCTAGGACTCATTGATGCCCAGCCTGCTCGACACGATCGTGGCCACCAAATGGGGCGAGATCGCCGCTGCCAAAGCGGCCCGGCCCGAGGCCGCCCTGCGCGAAGCCGCGGCCGCCGCCCCGCCGGTGCGCAACTTTTTTGCGCCGCTGGCCGCGCCCGGCCCCATCCGCTTGATCGCCGAAGTGAAGAAAGCCAGCCCCACGCGCGGGCTGATTCGGGCCGACTTCCAGCCGGTCGCCATCGGCCGCGCCTACGAACAACACGGCGCAAGCTGCATCAGCGTATTGACCGACGAGTCGTATTTTCAAGGCAGTCTCGACGACTTGCGCCAGGTGCGCGCGGCGGTCCGCCTGCCGGTGCTGCGCAAGGATTTTATTCTCGACAGTTATCAGCTTTACGAAGCCCGCGCGGCCGGGGCCGACGCCGTGCTGCTGATCGCCGAGTGCCTGGACGATTGCAACTTGCGCAAACTGCACGACGAGGCGGTGGCCCTGGGAATGACGCCGCTGGTGGAGCTCTACGAGCCGGAGAATCTGCAGCGCGTGTTCGATGCCGGCGCCACGCTGATCGGCGTCAACAACCGCGATTTGCGCTCCTTCCACGCCGACCTCGAGCACACGCTGCGTCTGCGCGACCGGATTCCCGACCAGTGCGTGCTGGTCAGCGAAAGCGGCATCCGCACGCGGGCCGACGTCCAACGTCTGGCCGCCGCTGGCGTCGACGCGATCCTGGTCGGCGAAACCCTAATGGCCAGCCCCGACATCGGCACAGCCGTCGACGCCCTGCTCCGCCGTTAGCCGGCGTTCACCAGGCGGGAGTCGCAATATGGAAAAGCTCACGATCACACACGACTGACGCCCCGTGCATTGAAAAGCGGCGTGCCATCCATGTAAATGAGCAAGACAGAGCTCCCCATACGCTCGACGCGCGATGCCGATTCGCTGGCCGGTTCGATCGAGCGCGTCTGTGGTTCCTTTGACCTGGCGTGCACGCTGAAATGCGAATTGACGACGTATCCGGGCTCCGTGCATTGGCACTTTCAGTTGGAGTCCCAGCCGGGAACCCTCGAGATTACCCTCTGGCCCCGCGGCAACAAGGCGTGGATCTCCTACCGTTCGAATCGAACCGGCCCTCGCATCGGCGCCAAGATTCCCGCCGTGACCAAGGCGCTTCGAGCCGCGCTCGCTGAATAGCGTCGGCCGCTAGTTGCATGCATTCCGTTCCATGCAACAATGCGGCGGAGCATTGGATATGGAAACTGCCACTCCCATCCTGTCGTCCGAACGGATCGATTCGATCGACGTGCTGCGCGGCGTCGCCTTGCTGGGCATTCTGCCCATGAACATTCCCTGGTTTGCGTTGCCGGGCATTGCTTTTCTCAACCCAACTCTGGCGGGCGGTTTTAGCGGAGCCAACTTCGTCGCGTGGGTCGTCTGCTACGTGCTGTTCGACGAAAAGATGATGACGATCTTTTCGATGCTATTTGGCGGCGGGCTGGTGCTGATGACCGAGCGCATGCGGCAGCGGGGATGCTCGCCGGCGGCATTTTTCTATCGCCGCTCCGCGATTCTGCTGTTGATCGGCCTGGCCCATGCCTACCTCCTGTGGGCGGGCGATATTCTGGTCAGCTATGCGCTCTGCGGGATGCTGGTGTATCCGTTGCGAAAGTTGTCCCCCAAATCATTGATTGTCGTGGGCCTGTTGGTGATGCTGCCTTCGGCATGGCTGTCACGCAACAAGTCAGCCTCGTTCGCCGAGGCTCGCGATGCCGCCGGGCGCGTGCAAACAGCCCAGGCACACGGCGAAACCTCGAGCGACACGGATTTGGCCCTCGCTCAGGAGTGGGACGGAATTCAAAATGGCTTCCGCCCAACCTCTCGCGAAATCGCCGCAACGATCGCAGAACACCGTCAGGGATCGTATTGGCAATTGGCCCTTCATCGTGCGCCCAACGCCTTGGGCGTGGAGACCACGAAGTTTGGTCGAACCTTCATTTGGACGATTACCGGCAGGATGCTCATCGGCATGGCCCTGATGAAGCTGGGCGTTTTCTCGGCCCAACGGTCGCCGCGCTTTTACCGCGCGCTGGCGCTCGCCGGTTATGGGCTGGGTCTGCCGGTCGTCGGCGTGGGCGCCTATCGGCTGATCCAACACGACTTCGACGTGGTCTACCTGTTCGGCGGCGGCACCGAATTCAACGATTTCGGCAGCCTGCTGGTCGCCCTGGGACATATCGGAACCGTGGTTGCGATCCACCAGGCCGGGCTGGCGCGCTGGTTGACGCGGCGTCTTGCGGCCGTCGGAAGAACGGCTCTCTCGAATTATCTGATGCAGTCGGTCATCTGCTCGATGCTGTTTGACGGTTACGGGTTCGGCCTGTTTGGCGCGCTCGACCGAGTTGAGCTACTAGGGGTCGTCGCGGCCATTTGGGTATGGCAACTCTGGTGCTGTCCACTCTGGTTGAATTACTTTCGATTCGGACCCGTGGAATGGTTGTGGCGGTCGTTGACCTACCGCCACGCCCAGCCCATGTGGAATCCAAAAGTCTGATCGTAGGCAAATCCCATCGTGTCGCCACGTCAAATCGCCCGCCGGGGGCCGTGATCCCGCTGGAAACCGGGTTTTAGCGGTTTTTCCTCCGTCCCTATTACTCAACTTTTGCCGCGCATTTCTTGACCAATTGAGGACGTCCTGGGTAGTCGGCTCTGTCGAACCCCGAAAAGCGAGCCCAGTTTTTGGGGTCCACATCAGGGAACTTTTAAACATGCAGCGGACAGTACAATGCTGAGCGCCGTCAACGGCCCCCAAGCTATCGCACGACGTTTGTGCTCGACCTGGGGCACAGTGACAAACCGATTTCTTAAAAGGGAGGCGGGCAACATGACCAACGAGGAAGGTCTCAACTATATCAGATCCGGCAGGGAGAGCTTTCACAAATGGAGGGAGCACAACCCAGAAAGATTCGACGTGACTCGCGAGGATTTTAACAACCGCGACTTCGGTGGCTGGAACCTCACGCAAATCAACTTCAACTCGACGAACTTCGCTGGAGCCAATCTGTCGAGGGCCAACCTTTCAGAATCAGTCCTCTTTCATTCAAACCTAATTAGTGCTGACCTTACGAGCGCAACTTGCGAGCGCACAACCTTCCGAGCGACAGCCTTAAAGGGAGCCACACTGTCAAAGGTTGATTTTCGCTTCGCACGCATTGAACCCGTGAATCCCGTGGAGCGACTTGTCTTCGAACACTGCGATTTATCGCACGCTGACTTGTCGCAGGTTGACTTTCGTGAAAGCCGTTTCTTGGCGTGTAACCTTGAAGGCACGGTGTGCAACGCTACCGATCTTCGGAACGCCCTATTCGATAGTTCATCCTGCGTCGAGATCAACCTTGCAGGCGCTCACCTCGAGGGCGCGAGCTGCAGGAACGTGAACTTTTGTCGCGCAAATCTCCAGTTCGCGAATCTCTCGAGCGCGGATGTTGCTGGGGCAGACTTTCTGGATGCAACCCTTACGCGAGCGCAACTTCGTAACATAAGGAATGCGCACAGGGCTATCAACCTTGAAAACACATTTGCGCCCGAGGAGCCGACGCTGCAACCGCAATGGTTTGAAACTGCAGAACGCCGATGGCTCGAAAAATGGTGCGACTGGGAGATGATCAAGAGCGCTGGACGGATGCAGCTGTTCGGTGCGTCATACTTCTTGATGGTCTATCTCGTTACATCCTTCTACGTGATTGGTCAGTACAACGACAAACTTGAAGCGATTCAGGCCTGGGCCCAGCTCAAACGAGCCGACGGCAATATCGCGACCCGGCCGCTAGCAGACAAACTTCTCGCCCTCAGCCCTTTCCCGATCAGTAAGCCATCAGTACTGTTGCTGGTGTCGACTTTACTCTTGATCGGAGCGTCCGTCGTATATGCTCTTGGGTGTCCAGCTAAAATCAAGGAGTTTTCGAGCACCGAGTGGCGCTACGCGCACGGGCGATCGCTCGTTCATTACTGGCCGCACTCGTGGCGCCAACCGCGAGTTCGCATTTTCTGCGCGATGCTGTACGCAATTGGCGCTCTTCTATTCGTTCCCATTGCCTTGTCTAAAGTCGTTGCAGCAATGATCTATGCGTGGGAGTACGGCCAATGGACTCTGTAGACAGGCGAATCGAGAAGGGAATGGGAACTGCTGACATGCAGGACCCGAAGCGATATATGGCAACGCTGCGATGTCAAACGTGGAATGTATGGCCCGAATTGACTGCAATCGAGGCTGCGTCCTTTGTGCTCGAGCTGGGTGCGGGACATTCCGTCGCCGCGCAAGCTGCTGTGTTGTCGTACCTGAATCGCTCGCGGCACTGGGAATACATAGCCGAACGCACGGAGAACGGACCTCTTGTTTTCACGGGCACCGTGCCGGGCCTTTACCTTGTTCGCGATGCGATACTCAAAGCGCCCGAAGATGAAATAACGGTCACACTTGAACGTGCGAATGCTAGACGAGGCGAAATCGATATCGCATTCGCGTTTATGTTCGATGGTCAACTTCCGTCGACTGCTCACGATTCGATAAGGTCCGCCGCTTTCGCATTCATGTCGCTGATTAATCTGCGACTCGCTGACTTCCTTACACCGGTCGCTCCACTGCAGATTAGCGTAGTTTTGACATCAGGCCGCCAATTAACATTTGGGCACGAACTCGCTGTACATGCGCGCACCTTTTTATCGAAGGCGGATCTGGAGCCAGCCGTAACAAGCATTGCCCGTATCCTGTCGGTTGGACCACATGCGGAAAAGCTGCGGACAGCTTTGGAGTTGTATGGCTCACATTTTCATGAACGCCAGGCAAGGACTCGATTCCTGTTGTTGGTGATTGCGATTGAAGCACTCGCAAGCCCCACACTGAAGCCTCAAGTAGCACTCGACCTACTCACGAGGTGGCAGAAGGAGCTATGCGCGGCACAAGACCAGGGCTGGCGCACACTAAGTTCCTGTTCCGAACAGGACTTCGGATAGGAAGTCGCTGCTCCAGCCGGCGAGGCGGCGTTTCATCACCAGGCTTTTCTTCTTGTCGGGATGTTGTTTGAGCAGGCC
>JBGQKM010000251.1:0-8816 GCA_041499515.1 Planctomycetia bacterium
CGAAATATGTCGAGGATGCCCAGCGCTCGGGCGCGGCCGGCGCGATCGTGCCCGACCTGTTGGTCGAAGAAGCCCACGAGTTTGCCACGATCTGCCGCCAGGCCGATTTCAGCCTCGTGCAACTCGTCACTCCCACCACGCCGCGCGAGCGGGCGCTGCGGATCGCCGAAAGCTCGACAGGGTTTTTGTATTACGTTTCGGTCACCGGCATCACCGGCGAGCGGACCCAACTTCCGCAAAGTCTGATCGACAATGTCGGCTGGCTGCGGCAGCAGACTCCGTTGCCGATCTGCGTCGGCTTCGGCATCAGCCAGCCCGAGCACGTGCGCCAATTGGCCCCCGTGGCCGACGGCCTGATCGTCGGCTCGGCCATCGTGCGGCGGATCGCCGAAGCCGCAACCCAGCCGCGCGACAAAGTGCTCAAAGACGTGGGCGACTACGTCGCCAGCTTGATCGCGGCGCTGGAATAGGAAAAACGCCATGCGATGGCCCAAACGACTCCGCATGCCATCATTCCGAACCGCCTATCTGGGCTCGCTGGCGCTGTTGCTGGTGATGGTCGTCTGGTATTTCATCGACGATGAACTTTATACGGCGTTCTTTGCCCTCAAGATGTCTTTTAGTGTCGGTAGACTATTGGTCAGGTTGGGCAGTTTTAGCCTGACGACGTTTTTGTTCGGCGCGCTAAGCGTTTTGGCTCTCCTTTCCATCCTTGCCGTCTGTTACCGGCTCGTTTTCGGCGACAGCCGAGGGCGCTCGCTTCGGGCCCTGATGCTGACGATCGTCTTGATCGGCCTCTGGCTGACATTCATCCTGTCACGCGAAAAGATCGATCATGCCTCTTGTCTGTGGCGGGTTCACCGATCGTTGCCAGGACTGAAGGAAGATGCCGCGATTTTGCTGGCGCATTGGCCGACCACAGACGGAGTCCTCCCTTTCTTTGGTGAATACGCGATGGGGTCCATCGATAAAGAATCCACAGCGGTGTTTCACAGGGGCAATTCCGAACCAGGATTTTGTGGGGACATAATACTTTTCATTCAGGAAATCGAAGATGGTGGCATCCGGTTAGATCTTGATGTGCGTCGACAATCTAAGACGGTCGAGTATCGACCTGACGACAGCAAGCCCGCTTCTTTTACCCGAACTTGGGATGATGGCATATTGGTTGCCCACAATTTCGACAATTACATCGAGCTCGAGCCCCATTGGTTTTTGGTCTGGTATTCCGAGGATTCCCGCGACGTTGGCTTCCCGAATCCAGAAAATGAAAACCCTAACCCCTAGACCGTCACTTTGTCGTCTCGCGGGCGGGGATTGAACGACAACTCGACGTCGTCGATGCGAATGAAGGCCCGGGGCTCGCTCGGGCCCAAGGGAAATTCGAGCACGCCGGGCGTTACCGTTTCGACGATCACGGCCACGCCGATGCCGCGGCTGGTTTCCATCGCGCCGCTGTCCTGGCTGCGCAGCGTGGCGGTGACTTGAAAGCGGTCGTATTTGGGTTGTCCGGCTTCGGACCATGTGGGCTGAAAATCGGTCGTGGCGAACACTCGGTGCTGGCGGTGGTCTTTCTTCAGATCCACAAAGCCGAAGATGACCAGGCGGCAGACAAAACGCTTTAAAAACACGTCGCGGTAAAATTCGCCGGACGGGCCGGCGCCGCAGGCGTGAACGCTGAAGGTGAAGCGGCCGGCGCGGGGATTGCGGACTTCTTGGGAGAGCATGGCGCGGGCGGCTTGGGGCACGATTGACGCAAAGGATGCCCCCTCACCCGGCGAGCTGGCGCTCACCTGCCCTCTCCCACAAGGGGAGAGGGGAGGATTGAGGCCCAGGGCGGCGTGATATTGCCCGCTGCGCGAGTTGGCCGGCTCTTGGAAAAGCGTGACGCCGAATGGGCCGGCGCTTTCGGCCGTGAGGATCGGCGATGCCTGCCAGGTCTTGGGACGCTCCAGAGTGCCGTGTGGCTCTAGTGGCGTGCCGCTGGCAAAATCGGTGTTATGTATCTGCCGGTCGTCGTAGGGCGGTACCAGGGCGACATTGCCCCCAGACGGGACGCGCTCGGTCGTGGCCGGCGCGGTGCCCAACAGTTTCCACAACGGTTCGCCCCTGCTGACGTTGAGTTGCCGGCCTGCGCGATCACGAAACGTCGAGTCGTGGCCGATGCCCAAGAGGTGGAATATCGTGGCGGTCAGTTCTTGCGGTTGCACGCGGTTCGACGCCGGATAGCCTCCGGTTTTTTCGCTCGAACCATAGACTTGTCCGCCGGCGATACCGGCCCCGGCCATGACGAAGCTGAACACGTGGCCCCAGTGATCGCGGCCGCCGAACTGGTTAATCTTCGGCGTGCGGCCAAATTCGGCGATCGCCACGACCAGCGTTTCGGCCAACAGCCCGCGCTGATCCAAGTCTTCGATCAAGGCCGAAAAGCCGACGTCGAACATCGGGCACAGAACGTCCTGCAAACGGTCGGCGTTTTGTGCATGGGTGTCCCAAAGTGGGTTGTCGACTGCCGTGTCGCCCGGATCGCGCGGCCAGCCGACGTGAACCAGCCGCACGCCAGCCTCGATCAGCCGCCGGGCCAACAGCACGCACTGGCCCCAGCGGTTCTTGCCGTAGCGCTCGCGCACCTGGTCGGGTTCTTTGCGCACCGCAAACGCCTCGCGGGCCTGTCCCGAGGTCAACAACCCGAAGGCGGCCTGGCGAATATCGTCGAAGTTGCGAATCGCGCCGTGACGCTCGACCTCGTCCAAGTGCTTGCCGACCTGCTCGAACAGCGACAGCCGGCTTTGCAGGCGCAAAGGCGAAATGTCAGGCTGGAGGCCGAGGCCTTCGACCTGGTAGTTTTCGCTCGATGGATCGCCGATAAACCGGTCGGGATCCCACTGCGCACCCAAAAACCCGGCGGTCTGCCCCGCCGGACGCACATTGTCGTTGAGCCGCATGATGTCCGGAATCCAGACGCTTGAAAGGGCCGGCAGGCGCTGGCTCGGCTTGAGCATCTTGACCACCGACCCGAAATAGGGCCAATCGGTCGGCTTGATCTCGCGGGCGCTGCCCGACTCGTACTTGGCACCGGTCAGAACCCAATAGCCGCTGGTGTCGTGGGTGTTGTCATCGGTCGACATCGAGCGGACCACCGCAAGCTTGTCGGCGATGCTAGCGGTGCGCGGCAACAGCTCGCAAAACTGCATGCCCGGCACGTTGGTCGAGATGGGCTTGAAGGGTCCGCGAATTTCCAGCGGGGCCTCGGGCTTGGGATCGAACGTCTCGTGCTGGGGCGGCCCGCCCTGCAGCCAGAGGTAGATGATGTTCTTGGCCCGGCCAAAGGTCGGATCGCCTGCGGCCGACAGAGAACCCTGGGCCTGGGCCCGCAGCAAGGCCGGCAGCGAGAGCCCCAGCAAATTCAGGCCGCCAATCCGCATCAGCTCGCGCCGCGAGATACGGTCGCAAAGCGTATAGGGCCGGTCGTGCAGGGAAAACATGGACGCGGACTCCCGGGGGTCGGCGGTCGAGCACGGTTAGTATATCGCCTCGCCAGCTGGCCGTCACATCGGGATCAGCCACTGCCGGTTGGGGGTCGCGTAACAGAGCTGCCGGTTTGCGCCTGTCGGCACTCGTCCCTCTGGGGAACCGGTTTGCGCCTGTCGGCACTCGTCCCTCTGGGGAAGGAGATAAGTGCTTGCCGAGGCGTCGGTTGCGTATCAAACGCCGGGGCCGTCAAAATACGCTGAACTTGACCCGCGCCGAAATGCCGACTTAGTATTGAAGATGGAGAGCCGCGGTTGGCATTTCCGCCTTGGCGATGGTCGTCCGACGGCCCACAAACTGCGACTCTAGCAAGGGGCCAGGCCGGAAGGTTCGAGCCCCGGCACGGGAACAGACGCGTGTTGGTTCGGAACAGTGGAGGTCGTGGTCCATGACTGCTGATCGTCCCCAGCTTCCTCTGCGGGATTTTTTTGCCGGCGTTGCGGAGTATGCGTTCGAAACGCGTTTGGGCGTCGCCGACCCGCCGCTGATCGACTACATCACCGATCTGCTGACCCGCTTCATTCACTCCGACGCCCTCTACTCGGTGCGCGGCCTGAGCGGCCAGCGGTTGGGCGAAGTCGGCGCCATGATGGTCGAGGCCCAGGCCCGCATCGGCGAAGCGCGCCGCCAGGTACACCGCCAGATCGGCGACTTCACTCTGTTTTGGACCGGCGTGTATCCCGAGGCCTTGGGCAGCTCTAGCGCCCACCGCAAACACGATCGTTTCGTCGATTATTGCACGCAGGGAAAACGCGCCTACTACATCGCCAGCACGATCCCCACCGAACCCGAAGACGTGCAAAGCGAAGTGCTCGAACGATTGAGCAAGGAGTTCGAGCTGTGCGCCTACGGCTTGAACGAAGCCCGCAAGGAATGGGAGCGCCGCGAGCCGGGCGGACACTGGCAACTGGTGGTCTTCAATTGAACGGCGCGCTTAGTCGACGGCCGTCTTCTCTTGCCCCATTATCCAAATCTCCCGCTCCATCGGCTCAGATCACGAGCCCCTTGGTCACCAGCATGAACACGTCTTCCAGCGTGGGATCTTTCTCGTGAAACGAGCGCATGCGGGCGCCGGACTGCGTAAGCTGCTGCATGAGCAGGGCGACGCCGTCGTCGTCGGTGGCCATTTCCACGAACACCTGCCCGTCTTCGATCCGCACGTCGCGCGTGTGCGGGCAACTGCGAATGATCGCCAGCCCCAGGTCCAGGCCATCGACGAATTTGATCTCGACCATGCGGTTGCCGCGAATCCGCCGATATACCTCGTCGATCGGCCCGTGCATCAGCAATTGACCGCGCTCGATGATTCCGATCGACGTGCAACAGTCGGCCAGCTCGGTCAGGATGTGGCTTGAAATCAGGATGGTCTTGCCCATGCGACGCAATTCCTTGAGCAGGGCTTTGACTTCCAAGCGGGCCCGCGGGTCCAAGCCGCTGGAGGGTTCGTCGAGAATCAGCACGGGCGGATCGTGGACCAGGGTCTTGGCCAGGCACAGGCGCTGCTTCATGCCGCGCGACAGGCTGTTGACGAAGTCGTCGCGTTTGTGCATCAGATCGAGCAGTTCCAACACGTCGCCGATGACCTGTTTGCGCTTGACGCGCGGAATTTGATAGGCGACGGCGAAAAAATCGAGGAACTCCCAGACTTTCATGCCGTCGTAGACGCCGAAGTTGTCGGGCATGTAGCCCACGCTCTTGCGGACCGCCAGCGGATCTTTGGTCACGCTGTGGCCGTTGACGATGCCCTCGCCGTGGCTGGCCTTGAGCAGCGTGGCCAAGAAGCGAATCGTGGTGCTCTTGCCGGCGCCGTTCGGTCCGATGAAACCGAACAGTTCGCCGGCATCGATGGTCAGATTCAGGCTCTCGACGGCCGTAAAGTCGCCGTAGCGTTTTCCGAAGTCGATCAGTTCAATCATGGCTGCGATTCGTGGTCGATGCGTCATACGCGGTGCCGAAAGCTCGACTACTCGCTCAAGGGATCCCCGATCGGCAATGCCTGAGTCCTCAGATTCACGTCCGGCCCTGGCGGTTCCTCAGGAGAAAATTGCAACTGGGCCACGACCAGGGTCGCGCGCCGCGCCTGGCTGGCCGCCGGCTCGATCCGCATGCCCACAAGCGGTCGGGCTTGCCAGGCCACCAGCCGAACGTCGCCGGGCCGTAGCGACTGATGATCTTGCGCGCCGTCGATCAGGCGCCGCAGGCTCAGGCCCCCGTCGGGCGGGTTCTCGCGCGTCAACGGCGACTGGTCTCGCGCGTCGTTCATTCGCCGTTCGTCACGCGCCTGGAACGTTACGACGACTTTGCCGCCCGGCGGCAGATCGCCCACCCAGGCCGATTCGGCGACTGATTCGCCCCGCGAATTCAAGCGGCAGCGCACGATCGCGACTCCCGACAGCCGGAGATGCGTGTTGTTCTCCAGCGTGGCCGGAGCGTCGCCGGAACCATGCCAGGAGAGGCTCCCGCCCAGATTGAACATCTGTTCGCTGTGGAGCATGCCGGTCGAATTGGACGAAACCAGATAGTCGTCTAACGACCGGTCGCCCGTGGTGCGCAGTGCCACGGTCGAGGGAGCCTGTCCCCGCAACAGCTTCCAATCGACCGAAAAGGGCTGGGCCACGGCCGAAGGGTCGTCGAAGTGCACGTCATAGCTGGTTGACAGAGAGCTATACAGCGCCGTGTAGCGCGTCAGATGAGCGCGCGAAAAATCCGGCTGCACCTCAAGCACGGCGATTTCCGTTTCGGCGCGGGCAAAACCAATGTCGAGTTGCGCCAACCAGACCACCAGCATTCCCCAACCGAGAGCCGCCACCGGCACCGCAACCCAGGCCCATTCCACCCGACCGATCAATCGGAAGACCAGCCAATTCACGGGCACGATCAGCACCAGGTAACTGCCGATCATCCACAACACGAACGCGCGTTTGGGCACCGAAATCCCGGCCGCGTTGCGCAGAGTTTTCCGCGCGACCGACGAGACCCAACTGAAATCATTCCAGGCGGCCACGCCCGACTCCGCCTTGAGCGCGTCGAACGAGTCACTATCGACAACCTCGCCTTCAGAGCCCGGCCCTCGGAAGTTCATGGCCACCGCGACTTCTTGCGCGACGGTTGGCGCGGCGTCGTCCGCCGCGGAATGAAGACGCGGTTCGCCGCCCATCTCCGCCGGATCCGTGGAATCGCGCGTCAAGTATCTCACGTTCGACACGACTGCCGGATCCCACCGCTCCGGCGCGCGGGGGCCGACGAAATCGAATTGGCCGCGCGTGACGTCGTACCTGCGATGCGGCCGGCGCAGGATGCAGGCGTTGAAAAAGCTGTCGTAACTCTTCCACTGGATCAAATCGGGTTCGTTGAGATGAAACGCGGTCACGACCACGCGGCCGCGCCCGACGCGGCGTTCGGCCACGAGTCCGCCAGTCCCGTTGACGAACTCGGCCGCCGGATGCCTGGCCAGCGTGATGCCCGACCATGGAACGGCCGGTTCGATCGTGCGCCGCTGGTCCTGTTCGGCGACAGTCCAGTGGGCGTTCAATTCGGCCAGCGCCGCGGCGTCCAACTGGGTCGTGGCGGCGGCCGTGGCCGGCAGATACGGCTCCAGGAACGTGCCGCGCAGAGCGTCGAGCGTTTGCGGGCCGCTGATGATCAAACCCCCACCCCAATGCAACCAATCCAGCAGGGCTTGCTGTTGTTCGGGCGAAAGCGCCGTTGGCAACACGTCGTCCCACACCAGGTAGGCGATGTTGGTCCAGCACAGCGATTGGGTGGGAAGCGCGAGCGGCTGGTCGGTTCGCGGCAGTAAAACCCGATAGTAGCACGCTTCCTCCGCGTTGATCGGCACGAATTCGGCCGGCGGGCGCACGCAATCGAGCACTTTCAAATAGCCCCAGCGGCTGCGGTCGCGCGCCAGCACGACCAGGAAGTACTGGAAACTCGGCATGTGCAGAATCGGCTCCATCGTGGCCTGCGACTGCTCGCCATGCCGTCGATCGTGCAATCGGTTGGCAATCCAGGTCGAGGTCCGCGGCACGGCCGATCGTGGCGCAAAGAAGAGCGTCTCGAGCGATTTCTGCTGTCCCTTGGGCAATGCGACCGGACGCGACGTGACCAGGCGGAAGGAGCTGCCCTCCAGACCGATCGGATTTTGCTGCTGATCTTGCGGCGTCGAAACCATTTCGCCGCTGAAGTCGAAGTTGTTGGCCTTGGTTTCCACCAGGATGCTGGTCCAATGGCCGGGCTTGAGCGCCGTGACGATCCTTTGGTTTTCCTTTTCTTTGGGATCGGTGAACGATTTCTCGTTCGGCTCGGTGAAGACCCGAAACTGGCTGAAGTTGGGCTTGGGCTTTTCTTTCTTGAGCCGCTCGAGCTCCTTCTTGGCGTCGGCCGCCGTGCGGAAGCTGCAGCCGCCGGCATCGACCAGCAGGCCCAAAGCCAGAACGGTCAGGACGAGAACGGAAACCAGTCTCAGGCTTCTCCCGGTTTCCTGCCGAATCGCGCGCATCGTGACTGCTTCTCCCCCACCCCTGAATGTAAGGGTTGCCAGGCACCCTGGGAAGTCTGGGCCAGCCGAGGTCGTGAAATCGCCTGAAATCCCGGCTGGATTTCCAGGTGAGCCGCCGGCCATCCACCCCGACATGCTTGAGCCGGGGGATGGCGAAAATTCGTCTCCGGCGAGCCGTACCGAAGTCCTCGACTTGTGCACCAAGATCTATATGCGCGCGCAAAAAATGTTTCGTCGCTGCAAGTCGCGGCCGTGGTTCACGATCGGACATCGCGCTAATCGAGCAGTTGTTTTGCAGATGATGCATAAGTTTGCGCGATGTGGTTGACACATCGCCAGGCTGGAGGCTGGAGGCTGTAGGCCGGAGGGGCACAAGGTGCAATCAGGACATGGGTGGCGCATGGTGATCGGGTCTGGACGTTTCTCCACGATAGTGTTCGGCATCGTGTGTGCCACTGCTGGCTCGTCCAGCAGTGAGAAGTACGACGGAGCAAGCCACGCCAGTGTGCCCCGAAAGCCTTGTCGGGTTGCCGCTCATCGAATGTGTTCCGGCAAACTCGTGGGTCAGAGAGAAGCACTGCTTGACCAGCAAGCAGTGGCACCCAAAGTGCATGACCTCCGGCCTCCGGCCTACCGCCTCCCGCCTGCGGGCCCGCGCGCAGCGTGACCCAGCGCACAAAAAAGTTCGTGCGGCGCCGCGGTCGCGGTCGAGACGGTTCTCGTCGGACCGGACAAAAAATGCCTCAACCGCGGTGGCCGCGGCGACGCACTGGGATGATTTTGGGGC
>JBGQKM010000252.1:0-8811 GCA_041499515.1 Planctomycetia bacterium
AACGACTACGGGCGGATGATCACCACCGATAGTTTTGATCTGCCCAGCCCGAGCATACTGCCGACCAAAGACATGGCCGCAAACCTGGCAACCCAGAATGGCGGTGTGTATCAACCATCGGTGAACATCGCCGATCTGCTGCGGGCCAAATTGATCCAGACGTGGCTTACGGTCCCTGCCAACACCTTGCCCGTTCCCGCGGCGCAGCAGCAGATTTTCAGCAATCAGATCGCGACGATGCTGCCGCCGGAGCTGCTGGCCGGCGTTCGTTTTGACTTGAATCGTCCGTTCGGCAACGGCGTGGATGACGACGGCAACGGCGTGGTCGATGAACCGACGCCCGCCGAGTTCAACGCGAAAAATGAAGTTCCGACGGCTTGGACGACTGCGTTTGGCGCGGGCGCCCCGGCCGGTCTTGACCTGAACAACGACGGGGTGGTCGATGGGAACGATCTCTATGCCCGGCAGCAATACGCGAAACATCTTTACGTATTGATGATGCTTCTGGCCGACCGGGATTATCTTTGGGGACAGGACAACGGCGCGCTCCTGACTCCGGCACAAATAACATTGCAAAGGGAGCTCACCGCCCGCCGCATCGCCCAATGGGCCGTGAACGTCGTCGACTTTCGCGACCCCGACTCGATCATGACGCCGTTTGAATACGACGTCGACCCGTTCAACAATATCCCGGTCGATGGAATCCTTGGGAGTGGCGACGACGCCACCAGTTCGGATCGCCGCCTCGTATGGGGCTGCGAAGCCCCCGAACTGCTGCTGACCGAAACGCTGGCGTTTCACGATCGGCGGGTCAAGGATTTGGCAAGTCCCGGCGGACTGCGAAATTCTGCTACGCCCGATCCCGACATGGATCAGCCGCGCATCCCGGAAGGATCGGTCTTCTTCGAGCTGTTTTGCCCGCACAACGGCAACCCGTCAATGAAGGCCGCATACTCGGCGGACTTGTACAACAACGCTGGGCAGCAGCCGCGGCTCGATCTGGGCCGGCTCTCACCGCCGGACGCCAGTGGCAACGCCTATCCGGTCTGGCAGATCGCGATCACAAGGAGCACGGCTAGCGGGGCCGCGAACAATATTAACGCCCGGGTTGCTCTACACCCGGATCTGTTGAATTTCGATCCCGTTCCCGTGGCTGGCACTGTGGATCCGATGCATGGCAGCATTTTCGATTCGGGCAGCTTGACGGGGGGCCAGGTAACCGTTGAGCGGTACGTTTGGTTTTCCACCACCGATCCAAAGAACTATCCGAACGCCACGCAGATCTTCTACAACACCACGGCTGGTTCGACGCCGCTCTTGAGTCCTGGACAATATGCGGTGGTTGGGCCGCGCGCCACGACGTACGTCGGACTGACAACGGGCGCCAATGGCGCTGCCCAGCAGATTGCACTGAACACGGCCGCCGGCACGATCACGTCTACGTCAACCGCCGCCGCTGCGACGACGTATCAGGCTCTGCCGATTATTTGCACGAGCAATGTGGGGCCGACTCTAGCCTGGCCGGCCAATATCGGCGTGAGCATTTCGGAGCCGCTCTTTTCCGGCGCGTACTATCAAATTCCGACCGCGCCTGGTCCGACCGGCGCCACGGATACCTACACGCCGGCGTTGATACCAGATCATCCACTCGACAGTGCTCTGGGCGTAGCAAATGCGCCACTTTTCGTGGACGCGGCTTTGACCACGGGCCTGAAGATAAACTACAAAACCGCGCTGCTGCAGCGGTTGGCCAATCCGCTGATCGCGTTTGATCCGGTCACCAATCCGTACATCACGGTCGACTGGCAGCCGATCGACTTGAACGTTTTCAATGGTGAAGCGGCACAGCCTATCGGGAACCCCGATCCTGACGATCCCGGTTTTCAGACTCCGTCAGCGACGCTCTTGTGCGGCAGTCGTGAGCGCGGCACCGGCACGGCGGCGTTGCCAAATCCGGATTTGTGGAATGAATACCCGACGCTCTCCAATACGGTTCCCGTGAACAGAGGGGCCACGACCGCGATTTACGACTATAACTTCACGCAAACGTTGGGGTACATCAACGCCAAGATGGGCCAGCAATGGGCGAGCCCGGTGGCCACGACGCCGACGTTTCCGAAAGACTTCGGGTATATCAACGCGCCGAATCCGGCCAACGGCAAGACGTTCCCCTGGCTGACGTGGAACAATCGGCCGTATACGAGCACGATGGAATTGATGCAGGTGCCGGCGACTTCAGCCGAACAACTGGTGCGGCAGTTTTCGACGGCCAATACGGTCGTGAGTCCGTACGACGCGGTGACCAGCCCGCCGGCCGGGTTCAACAGTCCGTTTTCGCATCTGCTGAACTTCATGCTGACTTCCGACGGCACGGCTCTGAAGGCCCCTTATTTTTATCGCCTGTTGGAATACGTTCAGGTGCCGTCGCGCTTCGTCGGCACGGACACGTATTTGAAGCCGTCGAGTTTTGCCGGACTGCTGCCCGACGCGGCGACGGAACAAAAACTTGCTTCGTTCTACCATCCGCCGTTCAACAAAGTCTCGAACTATCGCGATCCGGGCCGGGTGAATATCAATACGATTCCGAGCAATGGAGGCGGCATCAGCGCGATCAACCCCATCTGGAACGCGATTCTCAACGGCGGCCCCGGGCCGAGTTGGCCGCAAATCGTGAACAGTCGCCGGGGAGTGTTGGGCGGTAACGTGACCACCCCAATCGCGAACGTTCCCACGGTTTTTCCCAACCCGTTTCGCACTGCCGGCGGCGCGGCATTCAATCTGCCGGGCACGACTCCGCCGACATCGGAAGTGAATGTCACCATGTTGCGCCCCGACCCGACAAACGCGAACCTGCCGCTGTTCAAATTCGCAAAAGGTGATCCCGACAATCCATTTTTACCAAACCAACCCTATCTCGATCCCGACCGCAACCCCTATTTCCGCTATCAAACGCTCGAGCGCTTGAGCAACTTGCTCACTACGCGGTCCAACGTGTATGCGGTCTGGATCACGGTGGGGTATTTCGAGGTTTCGCCGAACCCGGCCGGCATCGACGTCGCGCATCCCGACGGCTATCAGCTCGGACGCGAGGTGGGTAGCGACTCGGGCGAGATCAAACGGCATCGGGCCTTTTATATCTACGACCGCTCGATCCCCGTCGGGTTCGAACCCGGCCGCGACCACAACTTCGACAAGGGCGTGCTGGTGAAACGATTTATAGAATAGTGGTTGGTGGGTAGTGGGTAGTGGGTAGGAGGAAGTGGTTAGTGGGTAGTGGCTAGTGGTTAGAGGATGAACTCAATACGCCATCGTCTTCTGTCTCCAACCACTAACCACCAACCACTAATCACTACTAGTGGTTAGTGGGTAGAAAATGAAGTGCTTGCGCCATCGTCTTCTGTCTCCAACCACTAACCACCAAGTACCAGCCACTATCTCCTGCCTTGCGCTTCTCGCGCTCGTGCACTTCGTTTGCGGCGCCGCCGCGGCGGCCGAGCGGGCGCCTAACGTGCTTTTGATTTGCGCCGACGATCATGCGGCGTATGTCATGGGCGCTTATGGCAACCGGATAGTCCGCACGCCGAACCTCGATCGGCTGGCCCGGGCCGGCATGCGTTTCGAGCGGGCGTATTGCAACTCGCCGGTGTGCACGGCCTCGCGGCAATCGTTTTTGACCGGCCGCTATCCGCGCACGCTGGGCGTGACGCGGCTTGAGACGCCGCTGCCGGCCGGCGAGGTGACCCTGGCCGAGACGCTGCATGCGGCCGGATATGACACGGCGGCCGTCGGCAAGATGCACTTCAACAGCGAGCTGAAGCACGGTTTCGACACGCGCCTCGACTTGCCCGACTATCGAGCGTGGCTCGCGATGCAGCCGCGCGAGGTTCTGCCCGAGGGGATCGCGACGCAGCCCGCCTGGCGTCCCTTCAAGGATCCGGCCCGGGTGTGGCTCAACAGCGGCGCGCGACCGATGGGTTTGAGCGATCGGCGGATGGACGGCACGTATCTGGCCGAGCGCGCGACGGAGTTTTTGCAAAGCCCGCGCGACAAGCCGTTTTTTCTGATGGTCAGTTTTTACCAGCCGCACTCGCCGTTTCAATTTCCGCTGGAGTATCTTGATCGTCACACGCCGGGCCAGTTCGTCGTGCCCGAGGTGGGGCCGGACGACGACCAGCAGATTCCGGCCGTGTTTCGCGATCTGACCGCCGGCCAGAAGCAGGGCATCGCGGCGGCTTATGCCACGAGCGTCGAGTTTCTGGACAAGAACGTGGGGCTGGTGCTCGACGCGTTGGACCGTTCGGGCCAGGCCGACAACACGATCGTGATCTACCTGGGCGATCACGGCTATCTGCTGGGCCAGCACGGCCGCTTCGAGAAGCATTGCAGTTATGAAGAGGCGATCCGCGTGCCGCTGGTGGTGAGGTTTCCCGGCCGCGTGGCCGCGGGCCAGGTGTCGCGGGCGTTCGTGGAATTGATCGACCTGGTGCCGACGGTGCACGACGTATGCCAGGTCGTGCCGAGCGTGCCGCCGCAAGGCCGCAGCCTGCTGAGGATTTTGCTGGGCCAGGCCACGAAGCACCGCGATCATGTGACTGTCGAATATGCGCCGAACGACGAGGTGATGATTCGCGACGAGTCGTGGAAGCTGGTCTACGAGCGCGGCGTGCGGCGGCGGACCGACGGATACGATACCGGCCGGCCGCTGCGGCGCGGATTTCGGCTGTACGATGTGGCGCACGATCCGCAGGAAATGCACAACCTGGCCGACGACCCAGCCCAGGCCGCCACGCGCGCCCGGCTGACGGCTCTGCTGGTCGAGCATCTGATCAAGACCGCGCGCCAGCCTGAATTGGTGCCGCGCGGCGCCGATCCGCTGACGGTGTTGGACTTTTGCGTGGAGTCGCGCGACGTCTCGCCGGCGAGCCGGTAGCGAGGCGGCGAATCTTCTCAAATGGAAGCGTTCAAGGGCCGTTTTGGGGTCTTTGCGGTGCTTGGCTCGCGCGGGGCACTTGGCTATCCTAGTAGCTGGTGTTGACCGACGGCCCGAGGCGGAGACATTGCACGTGGAAACGGCTCGATGCATGACCGCTTGGCTGCTGGGGCTGTGCGCCGTGGGCGTCGTGGCGCTGGCGTCACCGGCGGCCGCGGCCGAGCAGGCTGGCACGCCACCGGCGGCGAAGATCGACTTTGCGGCCCAGGTGCAGCCGATTTTTGTCGAGCATTGCTATCGATGCCACGGTCCCGACAAGCAGGAGTCGGGCTTGCGGCTGGACGTGCGCGAGCAGGCTCTCAAAGGCGGCGAGTCGGGTTCGCTGTTCGAGCCGGGCAAGCGCGACGAGAGTGAACTGTGGCGGCGCATCTCGGCCAGCGACGACGAGACGCGCATGCCGCCGCCGGGCGAGCAGACTAAGCCACTCTCGGCGGCCGAGGTGAACTTGATCGCACAGTGGATCGACCAGGGGGGCGCATGGCCCGAGGGTCAGGCAGCGCGGTCAAACCATTGGGCCTTTCAGCCGATCGAGCGCCTGGCGCCCCCGGCCATCAAGAACGAGACCTGGACGCGCAACGCGATCGATCGCTTCGTGTTGGCCCGGCTCGAAGCCCGCGGCATGGTTCCGTCGCCTGAGGCCGACCGCTACACGCTCATCAAGCGGCTATCGTATGATTTGCTCGGTTTGCCCCCGAGCGTGGAGCAGGCCGACGCGTTCGTGGGCGACGCGTCGCCCGAGGCGTACGACAAGCTGGTGGAGCGTTTGCTCGATTCGCCGAGCTTCGGCGAGCGGTGGGGGCGTCACTGGCTCGACATGGCCCGCTTTGCCGATTCCGACGGTTATGAAAAAGATAACGCGCGGCCCGACGCCTGGCGTTATCGCGATTGGGTGATCGAGGCGGTGAACGCCGACGTGCCGCTGGACCGTTTTACGATCGAGCAGTTGGCCGGCGATTTGCTTTCCGACGCCACGGCCAACGAGCGGCTGGCCACGGCCTTTCACCGCCAGACGTTGACCAACACCGAAGGGGGCGCCGACCAGGAGCAATTCCGCAACGAGGCGATCTTTGACCGCATCGCCACCACCGGCAGCGTGTGGCTGGGGCTCACGCTCGGCTGCGCCCAGTGCCACTCGCACAAATACGATCCGATCTCGCACCAGGAATACTATCAACTCTTCGCGTTCTATAACAACGGCGACGAAACGGAAACCGACGTGCCGCTCTCTGGGGAAGTGTTGAGCAAGTGGAACCAGGAGAAACTGGCCGCCGAAAAGAAACTGAGCGAGTTGGAGCCGCAACTGGCCCAGGCGCGGGCCGAGGCGACCGCCAGAGTGCCGGCCTGGGAAGCCGAATTGCAGACCGCCTCGAGCCAGCCGATCGCGTTGCATCCCGTGGAGCTGCTCGGCGTGCAATCCAGCGCCGGGGCCGAATTCAAATTGCTCTCCGACGGCTCGTACCTGGCCGGCGGAAAAAATCCGGACGTCGACGTGGTGACGATCACGGCCAAGACCGACTTGAAAGAAGTCACCGGCTTTCGCATCGAGACGCTGGCCCACGATACGCTGGGCGGACACGGGCCGGGCCGCACGGAGCACGGCAATTTCGTGTTGAGCGAATTTCGCGCCTTCGCCGCGCCCGGCGCCGAGATCAAGCCCGAGCATCGCGTGGCCCTGCGGCACGTCGAGGCCGATTTCGCGCAAGACCAGTTTCCGGCGTCGAACGCCCTCGACGGCAAGGAGCAGACAGGCTGGGCGATTGCGCCGCAAACCGGGCGCGATCACTGGATCCTGTTCATGGCCGAGCAGCCCATTCAAGGTAGCGCGACGCCCTGGCTGCAACTGGTCCTGAGCCAGAATCACGGCACGCAGCACACGATCGGCCGCTTCCGCGTGATGGCCGTCAGTGGACGCGATCCGCGGATCGGCATCCCGCAGAACGTTCGCGACGTGCTGGTCCTGGCGGTGGAGAAGCGCACGGCCGAGCAATCGCGGGCGCTAGTGGATTATCTCATCGCGCAAGACGCGAAAGCCAGCAAGCTGGCCGAGCAGGTCGAGAAGCTGCGCGATCGCGTGGCGGCGCGGCCGCTGATGAAAGCCCGGGTGATTTCACAGCGCGTCGACAAGCCGCGGGCCAGCCACGTGCTGAACCGGGGCGATTTTTTGCAGCCGGGCGCCGAAGTTCAGCCGGCCACGCTCGCGACGCTTCCGCCGCTGAAGCCCCGCGGCGGCGGCCCGCCCGACCGGCTCGATTTGGCGCGTTGGCTGGTCGACCCGGACCAGCCGCTGACGCCGCGCGTGATCGTGAATCAACTGTGGTCGCATTTGTTCGAGCGTGGCATCGTGCGCACGGTCGGCGATTTCGGCGTGCGGGGCGATCGGCCGACGCATCCTGAGTTGCTCGATTGGCTGGCCGGCGAATTGCACAAGCGCGGTTGGAGCCGCAAGGAGATGATTCGCCTGATGGTCTCTTCGGCCACGTATCGGCAGGCGTCGCACTATCGGCCGGACCTGGCGGAAGTCGATCCGCTCAACGACGCTTTCTATCGGCAGAACCGCTATCGCGTGGAAGCCGAAATCGTGCGCGATCTGGCGCTGGCGGCTGCGGGGTTGCTGTCGGAAAAAATCGGCGGGCCGAGCGTCTATCCGCCGCTGCCGCGGAGCATCGTCGAGCTGAGCTACGACACGGGCTTCAAGTGGCCCACCAGCAGCGGCGAAGATCGTTATCGACGCGGCATGTACACGTTTTTCAAGCGGACCGCCCCGCATCCGAACCTGACGACCTTCGACTGTCCCGATTCGAACACGACCTGCGTCGAGCGCCGCACGTCGAACACGCCGCTGCAGGCGCTGACCACGCTGAATAACGAAGTGTTCGTCGAAGCCTCGCAAGCCCTGGCCCGACGGGTGCTGAGCGCCCCGGCCAGTGGCGACCCAGAGCGGCTGGCCTTGGCGCTGCGCTTGTGCATTGTCCGGCCGCCGAGCGGCGAGGAGCTGCAGGCTTTTGGCGAGCTGCTCACAAGCGGCCGCGCCTGGTATTTGGAGCATCCTGCCGACGCGGCGACGATCGTGGGACCGTTTCAGCCCAACGGCAGCAGCGTCGCCGAGGCCGCCGCCTGGGTGGCTACGGTGCGCATGATCATGAACCTCGACGAGTTTTTGACGCGCGAGTAAGGAGCCTGGGTACCGACCATGGATACGCATTCCGCGAAGATGATCGAACAGAGCCGCCGCGAGTTTTTTACTAGCGCCGCCACCGGATTGGGCGCGCTGGCCCTGGGTGCCAGCCTGGCCGACGACGGCGTGCTCGGCCCGCGGCCGGCGCAAGCGGCCGATCTGGCGCACGGCAGCCCGCTGGCGCCGCGGCCGTCACACTTTGCGCCGCGCGCGAAGTCTTGCATTTTCATTTTCATGGAAGGCGCGCCGAGCCATATCGACTTGTTCGATCCCAAGCCCAAGCTCAACGAGCTGCACGGCCAGAAACTGCCCGACTCGATGACCAAGAACGTGCGGTTCGCGTTCTTGAAAAAAGACACCGCCACGCTGATGGGCAGCAAGCGGGTCTTCAAGAAGCATGGCCAGTGCGGCATGGAACTTTCGGACCTGCTGCCGCACCTGGGCTCGGTGGCCGACGATCTTTTGTTGATTCGCACCATGCACACCGACCAGTTCAACCACCACCCGGGCCAACTGCTGATGCAGTGCGGCCGGGCCAGTTTTGGGCTGCCCTGCATGGGCTCGTGGATCACCTATGGGCTGGGCAGCGAGTCGCAGAATCTGCCGGGCTATGTCGTGCTCAACGCCGGACGCGGATCGAGCGGCG
>JBGQKM010000253.1:0-8750 GCA_041499515.1 Planctomycetia bacterium
TCTCGTCGGCGGTGTGCTCGATAACTACGAGGGCGATTACAGCCTGCTGACGATTTGCCTGTTGATTCGAGGGTCTGATGACGATGCTATTGGCGTCGATGGGCCCCCGGGCAGCCCGAATAACTTCCACTCGTGCGGCAACGCTCTTGGCGTTGATGCGAAAGGCGCCATCATCAGTTACATTCACGTTCCTGAGACAGCCGCCTTTTGTCTCGTCCCTTGGATACCTCCGGCCGACTATCGCGGCCCGCTGAGTCTTATCGAACGGGCCACGGGCAAACGCCACATTTACGAATTGAAGTCCGAAGACATCACCCATACTGCTCCGGAAAGTTAGTCGCCTGGCCGCCATCATCTCGCGAATACGTCCTGAGTCCCATCGGCAGCTCCTTTCGACAGCATTATGCCATCTCCTTGGAGCGCCCACAAAACTTGGGGCGGGCCATACCACCTCTCCCGCCGGGACATTTTCGGCTCTTTTCCCGCGCATTGCGGTGAGTGTCCATGCTCGCGCGCGAACCGCAACTCGCGTTGAATTGTCCAGCCTTCGGCCTATACTAGCGTGTTGGCCCAAGGCCGGCCGAGTCTGGGGACGGGGCCGCAAAATCAATAGAAGTACTAGGAGATCGCTCGCGTGTTCGATTCAGTGGCGGTGGTGGGCGCGACGGGCGCCGTGGGAACGATCATGTGCCAACTGCTGGCCGAGCGCAAGTTCCCCTTCCAGCGGATCAAGTTCCTGGCTTCGGCGCGTTCGGCCGGCAAGACGTTGCGGTTTGCGGGGCGCGACTATCAGGTCGAATTGCTCGCGCCGTCGGCCTTCGAGGGGGTCGATCTGGCCATCGGCAGCACTCCGGACGAAGTGGCCCGCGACTTTGCCCCCTGGGCCGTCGATCGCGGGTGCCTGGTGGTCGACGAAAGCGGCTACTGGCGGATGGACCCCAAGGTTCCGCTGGTCGTGCCCGAGGTCAACCCCGAGGCGGTCGATCGTCACCAGGGGATCATCGCCAGCCCCAACTGTTCGACGACGCAACTGGTCGTGGCCATGAAGCCATTGCACGACGCGGCGCGCATCCGCCGAGTGGTGGTCAGCACGTATCAGTCGACCAGTGGCATGGGTTTGGCCGGCAGCCAGGAGTTGGACACCTCGACGCGCGCGGCGATCGCCGGCGAGCCGTTTAAGCCGCAGGCCTTTGCACACCCGATCGCCTTTAATTTGATTCCGCAGATCGGCTCGCACAAGGAGCAGGGCTATACATCGGAAGAAATGAAGATGGTCTACGAGACGCGCAAGATCATCGGCGACGAGACGATTCGGATTTGTCCGACCTGCGTGCGGGTTCCGGTGGCGAACTGCCACAGCGAGAGCGTTCTGGTCGAGACCGAAAAGAAGCTCTCTGTCGAGCAAGCCCGCGCGCTCTTCGCGGCCACGCCGGGCATCGTGGTGGTCGACGATCTGGGCGCCAAGAGTTATCCGATGCCGTCGACCTGCGACGGGCGGGATGAAGTGTTCGTGGGGCGGATTCGCGAGGATCTCTCCAGTCCGCACGGCCTGGTGTTCTGGTGCGTCAGCGACAATCTGCGCAAAGGCGCCGCGACCAACGCGGTGCAAATCGCCGAACTCCTGGTGCGCCGCGGGCGCCAGGCGCCCAGCAGGGGGGAGCCGGTCGCTAGCCCTTAGCGGTCCGCGCGCTCGACTTCATGCGGACGTTCAAGTTGACGCTGGCGTACGATGGCTCGAACTATTCGGGTTGGCAAATCCAGTCGGGCCAGGTGACCCTGCAAGAGACGCTGGAACGCGTGTTGCAAAAAATCACGGGCGAGACGATTCGCGTCACGGCCAGCGGGCGCACCGACGCCGGAGTCCACGCGCTGGGCCAGGTGGTCAGCTTTCGCAGCGGGACCCATCTGGCGGCCGACGTGTTGCAGCGGGGTCTCAACGCCGAGTTGCCGCGCGACATGGCGGCGCTGGCTCTTGTGGAGGCCGCGGACGATTTTCATGCCACCGGCAATGCCGTGCGAAAGCGGTATCGCTACGTGATGCACGACGGCCCGGTGCGCGACGTATTCGAGCGACGCTACGCGTGGCACTGTCACGGGCGTCTCGACGACGCGGCCATGTGCCGAGCTGCACAGGCGCTTTTGGGCACGCACGATTTCGCCAGTTTCGAAACCCACGGCTCGCAGCGGCAAACGAGCGTGCGAACGATTTACGAGATTTCGCTGGACCGCGGGCAGGGGGCCGCCGAGCATCGCATCGTGCTGGAAGTCGAAGCCGACGGATTCCTCTATAATATGGTGCGCGCGATCGTCGGCACGCTGGTCGAAGTAGGGCGCGGCAGGCAAGCCGAATCGTGGCCCGCCCAGGTCCTGGCAGCGCGCGATCGCAAGGCGGCCGGACAGACGGCCCCCGCGCAGGGACTGTTTTTGGTGCGGGTCGATTATGCTTGACGATCGACGAGCACCTGGATTTACCCATCGATCTTTTGCGAAAACGACTGCCGCATGCGGATTGTTCATCTCATCACGCGACTGATCTTGGGGGGCGCCCAGGAAAACACGCTGCTCACTTGCGAGGACCTGTTGCGGATCTACGGCGACGACGTGTTGCTCCTCAGCGGTCCGCCGTTGGGGCCCGAGGGCAGTTTGCTGGCGCGCGCCGAGCGCAACGAGGTACCGCTGCGGATTCTGCCGACGCTGGGGCGCGCGATCCATCCGCTGCGCGACGTGCAGAGTTACTTCCAGATCAAACGGGCGATCAAGGAGTTTCGGCCCGACGTGGTGCACACGCACAGCGGCAAGGCGGGCCTGTTGGGCCGCGCCGCGGCGCACGCGCTGGGTGTGCCGGCGATCGTGCACACGGTTCACGGGGCGCCGTTTCATCCGTATCAGGGCAGGGGGGCGCAAGCCGTCTTTCGCTGGTGCGAACGCTATGCGGCAAGGCGTTGCGACGCGCTGGTGAGCGTGGCCGAGGCCATGACCGATTTGCTGGTCGCCGCGCGGGTGGCGCCGCGCGATAAGTTCACGACGATTTATAGCGGCATGGAAGTCGAGCCGTTGCTGCACGCCGACGAGCACCGCGCGGCGATGCGCCGGCAGTTGGGTTACAGCGAAGGGCACGTGGTGGTCGGAAAAATCGCGCGGTTGTTTCATCTCAAGGGGCACCAGTACCTGGTGCGCGCGGCCGAGCAGGTTGTGAGGGAGCATCCGGAAGTGCGGTTTTTGCTGGTGGGCGACGGCCTCTTGTCGGAGCACGTTCGCCGGCAGGTGCGACGCGCGGGCTTGGAGCCGTATTTTCAATTCACCGGGTTGGTGGAGCCGCAGCAGATTCCGGCCTTGATCGGCGCTTTGGATATTGTCGTGCACACCAGTTTGCGCGAAGGGCTGGCGCGGGTCTTGCCGCAGGCCTTGATTGCCGGCAAGCCGGTGGTGAGCTATGACGTGGACGGCGCGCGGGAAGTGGTCATCACGAACGAAACCGGTTTTCTGCTGCCGCCTAAGAGCGTGGACGCCTTGGCTGCTAGCATTGGCAGGCTCGTGGCCGATTCGCAATTGCGCGATCGGCTCGGCGCGCGGGGCCGAGAGCGGTTTGCCGATCAATTTCGGCATGAGCACATGGCGGCCCAACTGCGGTCGCTGTACGAGCGAATTCTATCGGCCCCGCGGGCTGCGTACCGGGCATAAAAGGCCTGCGCTGGACGTTTTTTCCAGTCGACGAGCCGGCGATGCGCGTTTCAACTTCGCGTCATAGCTGGTAAAATCAGCATGTTGAGCAATTGGTGCGCGTCGCTGCGCCGGCGCGTTTTTTCCCACGGTTCGAGCGAGTTTGCCCGCGGTGGCTGCACAAGACTATGTCGGCCCGTTCCGACTTCTGAATCTGATACGCTCGGGAAAATCCTGTGAAATCTGGGAGGTCATGAACGACTTGAAAGGCGAGCGATTGGCCATCAAATTGCTCGCCGGCGAGGCCGTCAAGGATCGCGAGGAAGTCGCTTTCCTCAAGCACGAGAGCCAGGTGGGGCGTGGGCTGGACCACCCGTATGTGATCAAGATTTACGATTTTGGCACCGACCACGATTGCGTTTATTTGTCGATGGAGATGTTCGCCGCGCTGAACCTCAAGCAGTGGATCCTGCAGGGCATCGAGGCCCTGGCGCCTTTGGCCGGCGAGTTTATCCGCAAAGCCGCCGAGGGACTTTCCTATTTCCACTCGCAAGGCTGGATTCATCGCGATATCAAACCGGATAATTATCTGATGAAGGCCAATGGAGACGTCAAGCTAATCGACTTTGCCCTGGCCGTGCGCCGCAAGGGGGGATTGGCACGGATGTTCTCCGGAAAAACAAAAGTCCAGGGCACCCGCAGCTACATGTCACCGGAACAGATTCGCGGGCAATCCGTGGACCAACGGGCCGACATTTACAGCTTCGGCTGCATGGTCCACGAACTGGTGGGCGGCAAGCCGCCTTATACCGGTTCGACCACGAACGAACTCTTGAACAAACATTTGCGATCGCCGATTCCGCCTTTGCAGGCATCCAATCGCAACGTGAGCGACAACTTCGCGCAGTTAGTCAGGCATATGCTGGCCAAGAAGCCCGCGGAGCGCCCGGCGTCGATGGCCGACATTCTGGCCGAAATGCGAAACGTGCAGGTTTTTAAAGTCCCCCCGACGGGCGTGAAAGCACCGGCTCCTGAATAAAGCGCCGGCTCCTGAATGACGTGGCCGGCTGAGAGTAGTGCGGACAAGTTGCACGCCTGGGAACCTCTGGGAAGCAAGAACATGGCGACGGTCAACCATCGGCTGGCATTCGAGCGGCCCATCTACGAGCTGGAAGCCCGGCTGCAAAAACTCGAAGCGGCCGCGGACAATAGTCTGACGGGGCACGAGGATCTGCACCGGCTGAAGCGCGAATTGACCGACGCCAAAAAACGGATTTACGGCAATCTCACGCCCTGGGAAACGGTGCAGGTCGCGCGGCACTCCGATCGGCCGATGACCACCGATTATCTCGATCTGGTGTTCGACGAATTCGTCGAACTGCACGGCGACAAGTTTTTCGGCGACGACCGCGCCCTGCGGACCGGCTTTGCCAAGCTCGACCAATACAAGGTGATGGTCATCGGCCATCAAAAAGGAAAAACCACCAAAGAGCGCATCGCCTGCTATCACGGCTGCGCGCATCCCGAGGGCTATCGCAAGGCGCTGGCCAAAATGAAACTGGCCGCCAAGTACTCGCTGCCCGTGATCTGCCTGATCGATACGCCGGGCGCCTATCCGGGCATCGGCGCCGAAGAGCGCGGCCAGGCCCAGGTGATTGCCCAGAACATGTTCGAAATGTCGCGCCTGCCCACGCCGATCATTTGCGTCGTGATCGGCGAAGGCGGATCGGGCGGGGCCTTGGGCATTGGCGTCGGCGACCGGGTCGCGATGCTCGAACACGCCTATTATTCGGTGATCAGCCCCGAGGGTTGCGCCGGAATCTTGTGGAAGAGCCACACCTTCGCCGAACAAGCCGCCGCGGCCTTGAAAATGACTTCTAAGCACTTGCTGGGCCTGGGCGTGGTCGATGATGTGATCGAAGAGCCGCTCGGCGGGGCGCATCGCGATCATCACCAGATGGCCGCGCGGATGAAAATGTACCTGCTCAAGTGCCTGCGCGAACTGGTCGGAACGCAAAGCGATCAACTCATTGAACAACGCTACGAAAAGTTTCGCCGGATGGGCGTCTTCCTGGAACGGGCCGCCGAGACCGACGCCGGGGACCCATTGGATGCCGAGCCGGCCGGCCCGACTTCGGCCGCCGGAAACTAGCACCTGGGCCGCGCGCTCAGGGCGTGGCGCTGGCCGACGTTTCGACGCTCAATGGCACCCTCGCGCGGCACGCCACGATTCTCTACGCGTGTCGGATGAGCCCGTGCAAGGCAATCTGCAGCCCCGATTCGACTCCCTCGCCAACGTCCGATAATGTTTCTTATGTTCGGTTCGGGCCTGAAATACAGCCGGAAAAACGCGGATTTTCACGCCCCCGCGTCGCCCGCTCAATCGCCGGCGGCCGCCACGTTTTCACGGTGCGAGATTTTTTTCGCGCTCTCCCCTGCAATGTCTGCCGCGGACTAGCTGCGCTGGGCGCGGGACTGGGTTGGTTGGCGGGGGCATCGTTTTATGGTCCTGTCCGGTTGACCAGGCGTCGATGCGTCGATGGACAAAATCGGGTAGAATCAAGTCGTCCACTGGGAGAATCGAATGATGGCATCCTTTGACCGAATCACGTCCGATCCAGCCGTACTGAATGGCCAGCCCTGCATTCGTGGCTTGCGTCTGACCGTGCGCCGCGTGCTGGAAGCCCTGGCGACCTATCCCGACCGCAATAAGCTTCGAGTCGAGTATCCTGAGCTCGAAGACGAAGATATTCGGCAGGCGCTCGAGTATGCCGCCGCCAACCTCGACGACCGCGTGGTCGAACTTCGCCCGACAGCATGAAGCTACTCTTGGATCAAGGTCTGCCGCGCTCCACGGTCGAACATCCTGCCCCCCTGCTACGCTTGGCGCGGACTGGGCGCGGCGGGCCCGGGGCTGGGTTGGTTGGCGGGGTCTAGTTCCTTTTCCAGCTTGTTCAGGTAGGGGTCCAGCACTTCGTGCAGCTCTTTGGGCATCACCGAGTGGGCCCGGTCCAGCAGCACGGCGATGAAGTAGCCCGAGCGTGAATTCATCACGGCCGCCCTGGCCTTGGTCGACAGGGTCACGGCGAAGAAGGTAATCGCCACGCACAGCAGAACCCCTTTGGCCGCGCCAAACAGCGCGCCCATCTGTCGGTCGAATTCTTGCAGGCGAACCCGATTGATGAAACCCGCCACGATGCGAAACAGGACCCAAATCACCAGCGACGTCAGCGCGTAGAGCACGAACATGGCGATGAACCGATTCAAGGGCGCCTGCTCTCCAAAGCGAGGCGCCAGTTGCGTGCTGAAGCGCAGCGCGACCGCGTAGCTGAGCACCAGGCTCGCCGAGGAAGCCACCTGCCAGGCCATGCCCTTGAGGGCGCCGAACACCGTGGCGCCGGCCAGGATCACGAGCATGCAAATATCGTACAGTTCCATTCCAGCTCCCCCACCCTGCGACAACTTGCGCGGTGGAAAACTGCGGAAGTATATCCAACTGCGTTAATCGGGCGAAGGGCACTCGTGCTAGCACTCGCCGCGGCAAACTGGTCTTGGCGGCACAATCACTCGCGCGATACAGTCCGCGCCCTCGGGCGGCACGGGCTGGGTCGCGCGCGGTTGCAACGATGCTATCTTTCTATTCGCACACGCAAGGGACACATTGGCATGGCCGGTTTCAAGACACATATCACGACCAGCTCTCTTTTAGGCGCGGCGTATGGCGCGACGGCCGCCGTGGCCTACCAGGTGCCGCTGCCGGCTTGCTTGTTGGCCGGCGGGTTATGCGGCGTCTCGGGCATGCTACCCGACTTGGATAGCGGACCGGGCGTGCCGCTGCGCGAGAGCGTGGCCTTTGCCGCCGCGGTGGTGCCGATGCTCTTGATCGATCGTTTCGAACAGATGCACATGGCTCCGGAGTCGATCGTGCTGGCCGGCGGTTTGCTGTACTTGTTCATTCGCTTCGGCGTCGGCCGCATGCTGCGCAAATTCACGGTGCACCGCGGAATGTTTCACAGCGTGCCGGCGCTGGCGATCGTCGGCGAGTTGGCCTTTTTGATCTGCGCGCACGAAAATCCCTGGATGCGCGCCTTCAATGCCGGCGCGGTCATGCTGGGATTCGCCTCGCACCTGGTGCTGGACGAAATCTGGAGCATCGACTTCAGCCACGCGCGACTGAAAAGCTCGTTCGGCACGGCAATCAAATTCTGGGGCGATTGCTGGTGGGCCAACCTGGCCACCTATGCCAACCTGATCCTGCTGGCCATCTTGATCGTGCAAGATCCGACGATCAGCACGCAGCTCTCGGGCCAGGCACAGGACGTCATCGCCACGCAACGTGCCGACCGGGGTTTTCAATAGGCGCGGCGCCGCTTCATGAGTCCCCCGCCCTGCGTCGGCCCCCTGCCAGCAACAAGACTCGGCACGTGCGCTGCAGTGAAGCTTAAAATTCGCGGCGGCTGTCGAGCAGCAGCGTGACCGGTCCGTCGTTGGTCAGGCTCACCCGCATGTGCTGGCGAAACTTTCCGGTGGCCACGGGAATGCCTTGCTCGATCACGGCCGCGACGAAACGTTCGTACAGCGCCTCGGCCAGTTCCGGCGGCGCGGCGGCCACGAAGCTCGGCCGGCGGCCCTTGCGACAATCGCCCAAGAGCGTGAACTGGCTGACCACTAACAGCGCGCCGCCAACGTCGCCCAGCGCCAAATTCATTTTGCCCTGCTGATCGTCAAAAATCCGCAAGCCGACGATTTTTTCCGCGAGCTGCCGCGCGTCCTCCGGCGTGTCGTCCCCGGCCACGCCCAAGAGAACCAGCAGCCCTCGGCCGATCTGCCCACAAATCTCCTGGCCCACCGTGACCTGGGCCTGACTGACTCGTTGCACGCACGCGCGCATGAAACCGATTGCCTTGCTATTGCGAGGTATGGAAGCGGCCGTGAACTTGTGTAGGGCCACTGACTTTGCATGGACCGATCGCGAGTACCGGGCGACACTCTAGGGCGATGGCCCATCGCCAACCTGCGTCAACCCTGTTGCGTTGAGCGGATCTTCGTAGATTGGCCACTCAGATCCATTGACGTTTTTCCATTTCCAA
>JBGQKM010000254.1:0-8723 GCA_041499515.1 Planctomycetia bacterium
ATGGGATTCGGAACTTACGGTTGACGCATGCCCGTCGTGCAAGGGTGCCGGCAAAGGAACGGTTTGCGACAAAGTACTCAGCCCCGACCCGGGCGCTTGACGGTAATGATCAGCCCCCTTCCGTGCTCTTATTGCTGGTTGCCAGCGTTGGCCAGTCGATACGCTCGTGTCCGCGCATCTCGCACTCGCGCGGCCAGCCCGATAGAATTCTAAAAAGGGGCTGAAGATAGGGTTCCGACGGGGCCGCGCAACGCGGCGATTAAGGTGCCGTGGCGTCCGCGGCACATGAAAAACGTGGCGCGCGACCACCAGACTGGTGACGACCGCCACGTCCCGCGAAATCGCATCGTGCGTGTCTTTTCAGGCGTAAATCGGATCGAGTTTTTTGGTGATATACTCCATCGACACGCGCCAGCTATCGGCGATCGATACGCGAATCGTATCGAGGTCGTGGTTGATCCAACCGCGATAGTGCCGGTCGCGAAGCATGGCCATCAGGGCCGTGAAATCGATCTGCCCGCGCCCCAGTTCGAGCATCGAGTTGAAAAACTTTCCCTGGTGCGAATCGCCGGCAAAGCGTTCGCCGTTGGGGGAGAGATAGTCGCTGGCCACCGGCTCGCGGGTGGCGTCTTTGAAGTCGGTGTATACGATCCGATCGATCGACTTTGCGTACGTCGCCTGCACGTCGCACCCGCCCAAGTGCAAATGCGCGCTGTCCCACGCGCAGAACACATAGCGCGGATCGGTGCCTGCGAGAAACCGGTCGACCTGCGCCTGGTTTTCCACCAGCGAGTCGGTGTGGTTGTGCAGACCGATGCGGATGCCGTATTCTTCGAGGGCCATTTTTCCCAGTTCGTTCCAGAAGCGAAAACACGTGTCCAGCGCCGCGGCCTCCTCGGCCGACGCGACCGGCGACGGCGGAAAGAACACCATCGCCGTGGCTCCAAAACGTTTATGGGCCTCCAGCGCCTCGCGGGCCCGAGTGCGAATCTCGGCCTGCTTGTCCGCGTGGTAATAGGGTCCGCCAAACGACACGGTCGAAAACTTCAGTCCGCGCTTTTCAAGCTCCTCGCCATACTGCTCGACCGACAGGTTGTTCTGTTTCAGAATGCCGGGAAACCCGGTGAGCCGCACGCCGTTGAAACCGCCGGCGGCCGTTTCGTCGAGAATCTGCAACAGCGGCAGCGACTTGCCCGGCGGCGCCACGCGTCCCCAGCTACCGGTCGACAGGGCGTACAAAATATTGGGGCGCACCCGCGGCTTGCCGCCGGTTGCCTGGTCGGCCTTTGCCACGACGGGCATTCCGATGGCCCCGGCCGCAACCGCCGCGCACGCGCGGCCCACGAACTCTCGTCGCGTCAGCTCAGACATGGCAGGTGTATCTCCTTGGAATGATTTCAACTCACCGCGGGCCAGAGCCGCAAGGCCGTCTCGCCCAGAATCCAGCGACGGTCTTCGTCGTTGAAAAACTTGATTTCATCGCGATACAAGGCCAGCGCCCGGCCGTAGCCGCAATACTGCTCGACCACCGGCCAGTCGGTCCCCCACATCAGCCGTTGGGGCCCGAACGCGTCGTACAGCTTGCGCACCTGGTCGTGCGTATCGCGATACGGGTATTCCTGGCGTGAAATCAACCATAAGTGGCTCAGCTTCACGTACACGCGCGGATACCGGGCCAACGCCAACAACTTCTGCAACTCAGCCGGCTGATCGATTGGGCAGTCGGACATGTGGTCGATGCAAACATCGAGCCGCTCGCGATGGCGCGCAATCACGCGCTCGACGTCGGGAATGCGCGAAATCGAGCAGAGAAAACACACCGGCACGCGCAGCTCCGACGCCCGGCGGCAAATCATATCCATTTGCTTTTCGTTGTTGATCCAATCGCCGGCCGGTCCGGCCGCGGGGCTCAGACGCACTCCGCGCAAGCCCTCGGCCACCCAATGGTCCAGCTCTTTGTCCGCGGTCGGGCTCTGCGGATCGACCCGGCATACGCCCATGAACTGCTGGCGATGCGCCTGCACGGCGGCGGCCGAGTAGCGGCAGTCCCAGCGATAATAGATGACGTGCACGATCACGGTCCGTTCGACGCCGTGTTGGCGCATTTGCGAAAGCAGCATCTCGGCGGTTGCCTCTTCCTTGGGCGGCTCTTTCAGATCGGCCGGCCAGGGAAACCGCAGGTCGTTTTTCCAAACGTGAACGTGCGAGTCCACGATGCGGAGGTTGGAAGAATCATCGGCCATTAGCGATTGCTCCTGCCGCGACGTCACGGCCAGCGCCGCCGCCGAGACCGTGGCGCTTTGCAGCCAATGACGGCGGGAAAGGATGCGGCTCATGGTTCGCGTGCTTCCGGCCCAGGATGCCTGGCGGTGGTCTGCAAAAGTGTCGCCCCAGCGCGAGCGCCATTGTCGAATGTGCGTCGCGGCAAATCAACCAGGCTCGAACCGGCCACGGAAAGATTAAAAACCAATGGACACAACTCAGCGAGAAACCTTGCAAACGGCGTTTCATGGCCGCTTGCGGCTTAGCCTTGCACGGGACTATAAGTTTTGTCCAGACGTTCTAGGGCCGGCGTCCCGGGCGGCGTTGGGTGGCCGAGGTGGGCAGGTGGCGGTGCGGTCGGTTGATCACTCGGGAAATCGGACGCTGAAAGATCCCTAAATCGTGTCCGTACCACGACGAATCGACGCGCTTGTATTCGATTTGCTTCAGTTGGGCCCGAGAGGCCCACGCTGCGATGGCCGAAAATGGCCGCAAGTAGATTGTCCGCCGCCGGGAGCCCAGCCGTTGGTGCAGGCGATGGGCCAACGCTTGCCACCCTGGCCGCGGATCGACCGTCAGGACCATCAAGATGCCGCCCGGCGCGAGCTTGTCGGCCGCCTGGTCTACCAAGGCTCCCTGCGCTTCGGGCGGGATGAAGTGCAAGACATCGACTAACGAGACCACGTCGAATTTTTCTTCATCCACCGGCCAGGGTCCGCCCACGTCCATTTGCCGGAACTCGAGACGCTCGCGCACGGCGGGCCGCACGTCGTCCAGCATTTGACGGGCCGAGGCGATGGCCGGCTCCCGTGCGTCGAGGCCCAACCCGCGCTGCATTTCAGTCAGTTCGGCGGCCAAACCCAGCAGCAGCCCCGAGCCGCAGCCGACGTCGAGCACGCGCGCCGCGGGGGGCACCCAATTGAGCAAAACGTCGAATGGGCAGAAGTACGGGCGCCATCGCTGCCCGGTCCGCGCCACCAGCGGCCCATTGCGAGAGAGCCGCTGCACCGTGTGGGCCACGTCGGCAAATGTAATCGGCGAAGCCATTGGGATGTGTACCGCGGTTGCAAAAAGCACCTGAGAAACCGCTGGGCAAGCCCGCGCGAGGGGGTGTTCGTATAGCAGCGATCAGCGGCGCGCGTCAAGAGAAGCCCCCGCGGCAGACCGAATGCGTCGGCGATCGAAGCCCTCGCCCAGCAAGGCAATAAGAGAATTGGGCGATCGTGATTGATCGCCGAATTCCCGCGCTTGACACCTGGCGGGTGAGTCGCTTACGATTAGCCGTTTGCCGCATTGCAACAAGTTGTCCTCATTGAGCTTGGGCGTTTCACAGGCGTCCGGCATTAGGTGGATCGTCATGGCTGTCCCAAAACGGAAACATTCCAACGCCCGCACCAACAGTCGCCGGGCCCATCATGCCTTGAAGCCGCTTAAGTTGGAGTACTGCCCCCAGTGCAGCATCGCGGTGCCCTCGCATCGGATTTGCCCCAACTGCGGCCACTACATGGGCCGCGCGATCGTCGAAACGGTCGCCGAGTAAGCGATCCGTGGGGCGATGTCTCGAGGCCGCGGAAGCGAGACGGTCGATCGCCGAGCGGACCAGCCCGATCTCGCGGCGCGGCGTCCATCGCGCCCGATACATCAGCCATTGTCGCACGAAGTCGGGGATGTCACCTTGAGCAAGATCGCGTTTCTCTTTCCGGGTCAGGGCGCCCAGATGGTCGGCATGGGTCGACAGGCCGCCGAGTCGTTGCCCGCGGCGCGGCAATTGTACGATCGGGCCGGCGATATCCTGGGCTACGATCTGGCCAAATTGTGTTTCGAGGGGCCGGCCGAAGAACTCGACTCGACCGTGGTCAGTCAGCCGGCCTTGTTCGTCACGAGCCTGGTGGCCATCGAGCAGTTGCGACAATCGGCGCCCGAAGTGGTGTTGTCGTGCGAAACCACGGCTGGCCTGAGCTTGGGCGAGTATACGGCGCTGGTCTTTGCCGGCGCGATGGAATTCGAAGACGGGCTGCGGCTGGTGGCCGTCCGCGGAGAAGCGATGCAGGAAGCCGCCGACGCCAATCCCGGCGGCATGGTGAGTATTTTGGGATTGGAGCGGGCGGAGGTCGAGGCGTTGTGCGCGCGAGCCCGGCGGGGTGAGACGTTGCAGATCGCCAACTTGTTGTGCCCAGGCAACATCGTGATTTCCGGGACGAATTCCGCCTGCGAGCGGGCCGCCGAAATGGCCGCCGCGGCCGGTGCGATGAAGGCGGTGCCGTTGGCGGTGGCCGGCGCGTTTCACACGCCGATCATGCACTCGGCGGTCCAGCGGCTGCAAGACGCGCTGGCCGACACCCACATCCATCGGCCCGCGATTCCGGTGATTTCGAACGTCGATGCCCAGGCACACTTCGACCCCAGCGAAATCCGCGACCTGCTCGTCCAGCAGGTCGTCTCGCCGGTGCTTTGGGAAGATTCGATGCGCAGCTTGTTGACGCAGGGTTACGATCAGTTCTATGAAGTTGGCCCGGGCCGCGTGCTGCGGGGCCTGCTGAAACGCATCGAACGGCGAATTTCCTGCCAGGGCGTGTTCGATTGAGTTTCGGTAATTTGGGGCGCGGGCCGTTTTCCGCGCGGCAGTTTTTTTGAGAGATCGGTGTCCGCATGACAGAGCAACCCAAGAGTCCCTTGCAGGTGGATTTGAGCTCTCAGAGCGCGATCGTCACCGGTGCCTCGCGCGGCATCGGGCGCGCGATCGCGTTGGCCCTGGCGGCCTCGGGCGCCAAGGTGGCCTGCGTGGCGCGCAACGTCGAAAAGCTGACCGAAACGGCCGAGGCGATTCGGGCAGCCGGCGGCACGGCCGAAGTCTATGCCTGCGACGTGACTGATTCCCAGAGCGTGCAGAGCGTGGTCGACAGCGTGGTCGAAAAATGGGGCAAACTCCAGATCCTGGTCAACAACGCCGGCCTGACGCGAGACACGCTGATTCCACGGATGTCGGACGAGGATTGGGATTCGGTCATTAATACGAACCTGCGGGGAACGTTTCTATTTACACGCGCCGCGACGCGCCCCATGATGCAGGGCCGTTACGGACGCATTATCAACATAGCCAGCGTTTCGGGGCTTTCTGGCAACCCGGGCCAGGCCAACTATTCGGCCTCCAAGGCCGGCGTGATCGGCCTGACCCGTACCGTGGCCAGGGAATTGGCCAGCCGCAAAGTCACGGTCAACGCCGTGGCCCCCGGCTTTATCGAAACCGAAATGACCCAAGCCCTGGGGCCGGTGGTGCTGGAGGAAGTCAAGAAGCGGATTCCGGCAAAGCGGGTGGGTCGGGCCGAGGAAGTCGCCTGGGGGGTCTTGTTCTTGGCCAGCGAGGCGGCCGGTTATATCACCGGTCAGGTGCTGACCATCGATGGCGGCCTGTGCGCCTAGGACTTCCGACGCGTGTAGAATTTGTTGTGACCGCGGGGGTGCGGCCGGCGTCTCTAAATTGATTGATATAGACAGGGGATCGAAAACTTTCTATCTTGACCTGTCTTATGGAAGTCCTCTATTTTTGTGCCAGGGAGGCACCCCACAGGTTGGCATCAGGGGTCTTGGGTTAACTGGCGGGGGAAGGAAACGTCTCGTTCCTCCCCGATTCTGAATATCAGTTGGAGGATCGTGAAGGTGGCGTCAGTTCAAGAACGAGTAATTGACATCGTCGCGGAACAGTTGGGCGTCGATAAAGAAAAGGTCACCCCCGAAACATCATTCGTCAATGATCTGGGCGCCGATTCTCTGGATACCGTCGAGCTAGTGATGGAACTGGAAGAAGAGTTCGACATCACCATCCCCGATGATGCCGCGGAGAAAATCCAAACCGTGGGACAAGCGGTTCAATACATCGAGAATTCCCAGTCATAAACTGCATACATGAATCGGCGTGTCGTCGTAACCGGACTGGGGGCGGTCACCTCGCTGGGTTGTCGGATCGAAGATCTCTGGAAACGCGTTCTCGCGGGAGAAAGCGGCATCCACGAGATTCGTCTGTTCGATACCACCGGACATAAGGTCCATTTCGGCGGTGACATCCACGATTGGTCCACCGGCGACTACATGTCGCCCAAAGATGCCAAACGCATCGACCGCTTCACGCAATTCGCCATGGTCGCCGGCATCGACGCGGTCCGCGACTCCGGCATCGACTTCTCCAAGCTCGATCCTTTCCGTAGCGGCGTGATCCTGGGTTCGGGCATCGGCGGACTGCACGAAATCGAAACCCAGGTCGAACGCCTGTTGCACAAGGGCCCCGACAAGGTCTCGGCCTTCACGATTCCCAAGCTGATGCTCAACGCCGCCAGCGGCCAGCTTTCCATCGAGTACGGCTTGCGCGGCCCCAACTATGCCGTGGCCACCGCCTGCGCCAGCGCGAGCAACGCCATCGGCGATGCCTACAAAACCATCCAATACGACGACGTCGACGTCATGCTCACCGGTGGCAGCGAAGCGGCCATCACGCCCATGGGCATCAGCGGCTTTGCCAACATGCGGGCCCTGTCGGAACGCAACGAAGAACCGCAAAAGGCCAGCCGGCCGTTCGATCGCGACCGCGATGGCTTCGTGCTCAGCGAAGGCGCCGGCGTGTTGGTTCTGGAAGAACTCGAACACGCGCGAAAACGCGGAGCCAGAATCTACGCGGAAGTACTGGGCTTCGGCGCCAGTGCCGACGCCGGCCACATCACGCAGCCCGACGAGGGTGGAATCGGCGCGGCCCGGGCCATGCAACGGGCCTTGACCGACGGCCGGATCGATCCCTCGCGCGTCGGCTATATCAATGCCCACGGCACCAGCACGGTTCTAGGCGATATGGCCGAAACCACGGCCATCAAGCGCGTTTTCGGCGATCACGCCCGGGAGTTGAGCATCTCCAGCACGAAGAGCCAATTGGGCCACCTGTTGGGCGCCAGCGGCGGCGTGGAACTGGTGCTCACGATTTTGGCGCTGCGCGACAGTGTCGTGCCGCCGACGATTAATCTTGACACGCCCGACCCGGCTTGCGACCTGGACTACACGCCCGGTCAACCACGCCAGCGCAAGCTGGCGGTCGCCATGAGCAATAGCTTCGGTTTCGGCGGCCATAACGCGTCGGTCGTGGTCGGCCGGCTGGCCAATGGCCGCGATTGACCCCGCTGGCACCCGGGTGAGCGACCCCAACGCTGCCGCTGGCAAACTGCGCAGACTTGCCGCCAGGGTTCGGCCCGCGGAAGCGCCAGCGGGCCAGGACTGGGCACCCGGCCATCCGGGCCGGCCGCATCGCTAGCCGCTATTGTCGCTCTCCGGCACGATCCCTATACTTCCCGCCTTGCGCGACAGGATTTCGCGCGCGTCATGAATCGGCCAGCGGGGCACAAGCGGCGCGCAGGTAAGGAGGCCGGCCAATGCTCACCCGACGTTTGTTTATCGGCACGACGCTCTTGTCGGTGGCCGGCATTGCGCAGGCCCAGGCGGCTGGCGACGCTCCCACGGCTTCGGCCGGCCGAACTCCTGCTGATGCGCAGCCGATCCCAGCGGCCTCCGGCGGAAACGCCAAATGGCGCACGCCGAATTCGGTCGCACGCGCCACGCCGTCTGCCGTCGACGGCCAGGCTCCGCTGCGCCCCGTCCCGAGTGGCGTCGCGCGTCAGCCCATCGCCCGGGTGACCGCAGGGCCAGGCAGCCTGCCCAATGACGCCGGACAGGAGTGGCGCGACTACGATATTACTCCCTATACGACCCGGGTCACGTCGACCAATCGCCCGGAACAGGCGATCCTCGACTGGATTCTGCGCGAAACCGGTTATGAAGCCTGGCACACGCAACCGCTGGCCGTGCTGAGCATCGACAACCGTCGCCTGCGCGTCTATCACACGCCCGAAATGCACGCGATCGTCTCGGAAATGGTCGACCGGTTTGTCAACACCGAGGCCGAATCGCACAGTTTCGGGATGCGGGTGATCACCGTGCGCAGCCCCGATTGGCGGTCGAAATCGCATCGGCTGCTGCATCCGGTGGCGACCCAGACCCAGGGAGTGCAAGCCTGGCTGCTGGCCAAAGAGGATGCGGCGCTTCTGTTGGCCGATTTGCGACGCCGTATGGATTTTCAAGAGCACAGCACGCCCCACTTGCTGATCAACAACGGCCAATCGAAGCAAATTACCGCCATGCAGACGCGCAACTACGTGCGCGAAGTGGCTTTGAAGTCCGATGCCTGGCCGGGCTTCGAGCCCCAAACGGCCCAGCTCGACGAAGGCTTCAAGCTGGAATTCAATCCTTTGCTGTCGCTGGACGGAAAAGTGGTCGACGCGGTGGTTCGTTGCGAGGTCGATCAGGTGGAGAAAATGATCCCGGTCACGATCGACGTGCCAACCGCGGTGGCACCGAAGCAACATACCAAGATCGAAGTGCCGCAAGCCATCTGCAGCCGCCTGCACGAACGTTTTCGCTGGCCGGCC
>JBGQKM010000255.1:0-8690 GCA_041499515.1 Planctomycetia bacterium
CACAGCCCGAGGCTCTCTGCCACAGCCCCCGTGCAGGGCTTAAATGCCACGGCTTCTTGATCTTGCGCTGCGCGTGTGGTACGCTCGTTTCTAGTGCTCCGTCCAACCTGAATTGATGGGCGCCGCGGGTGGCTTGTTCACCCGGGTCCTCGCACTGCTGGACCAGCCAGCAGTGGCACACAAGCAGTCCCATCAACATTGACGGACCACGAGGCTTGCGGGTTCCACTTTCTAGCCAGGAGGCGAGTGCGTAGCCATGCTTCATTTCAGCGGTCGGGGACAGGCGCATACCTGCGATGGCATCACGCGGCGTGATTTTCTGCAAGTCGGCACGCTGGGGGCCATTGGGCTGTCGCTGCCCGAGCTGATGGCCGCCAAGGCGCTGGGGGCGGTGGCCAAGGATCACGACGAGCGGAGCGTGATCATGATCTTCAACCTGGGCGCTCCCAGCCAGCTCGACACGTTTGACATGAAGCCGGACGCCCCGGTCGAAATCCGCGGGCCGTTCAAACCGATCAAAACCAACGTGCCGGGCATCGAGATCTCCGAAATCCTGCCCCTGCACGCCCAACATGCCGATAAGTTTTCGCTGGTCCGCAGTTGCTTCCATACTGGCGCGGCCGTGCACGACACGGGGCATCAGATGATGCAAACCGGCCGGCTCTTTACCGGCGGCATCAATTCGCCGCACGTCGGCTGTGCATTGACCTACCTGCGCGGCCGCCGCACCGATCTGCCTGCCCACGTGCTGCTGCCCGAGCCGATGGGCCCGACCGGCGGCAATATGCCGCACGGCCAGGATGCGTGGTTCTTGGGCAAGGCCCACGATCCGTTTTCGTTGATGGCCGACCCCTCGCAGCCGAACTTTAAGGTGCCCGACCTGCTGCCGCCGCCGGAGATTGGCGAAGTGCGGCTGGAGCGTCGCCGCAAATTGCGGGCGATCGTCGACGAAACGGTCAACAACTTCGCTGCCAGCGACAACGCCAAACTGTTGGACAGCAATTTCGAAGCGGCCTTCCGCATGATGACCAGCCCCCAGGCCCGCGCGGCTTTCGACCTGTCGAAAGAGCCGACGGCGGTTCGCCAACGGTATGGCATGAACCGTTTTGGCCAGTGCTGCCTGCTGGCCCGGCGGCTGATCGAGGCCGGCGTGCGGTTTGTCACGGTCAACACGTTTTTGACCGTGTTCAACGAAATCACCTGGGACATTCACGGCTCGAATCCGTTTACGTCGATCGAGGGCATGCGCACGATCGTGGCGCCGATGTACGACAAGGCCTATACGGCGCTGTTGGAGGATTTGAGCCAGCGGGGCATGCTCGAGAATACGATGGTTTGCAACCTGGCCGAGTTCGGCCGCACGCCGCGGGTGAATCCGGCCGGCGGGCGCGACCACTGGCCCCAATGCTGGACCGTTTATTTCGCCGGCGGCGGCATTCAAGGCGGGCGCGTGGTGGGCATGAGCGATCGCATCGGCGGCGTGCCGGCGGAGCGGCCGGTCGACCCGCCAGAAATCGCCGCCACGATCTATCGCAGCCTGGGGCTCGATCTGGAAACCAAACTGCCCGGCCCGCAAGGCCGCCCCTTCCCGCTGGTCGACACCGGCAAGCATGAAATCCACGAACTGTTTTAATCCTCGTTGAATCCTCATCGTCGTCGCGCGGCGGCTCAGTAGACTTGCATCAAGGGCCGCGGCGCGGGCAAATCTTCCAGGAGAATCACGACCGATGGTTTCCGGTTCCAAGCTCGGACTTCTGGCGGCGTGGGCCGTCGCCGCGTGCGTGCTGGTTTCGGCCGCGGGGGCCGCCGAAACGGCCAGGCTGATTCCCGGCGAGTTCACCCTGACCGGCACCGCGGCCAAGCAATCGCTGATTCTGGAAACGTTTGACGGCGCGAATGCCACCGGACAAATCACCGGCGACGTGGCATTCACGTCCAGCGACCCGGCCATCGTGAAGATCGAAGAGGGCGTGGCCCTTCCGGTGGCTAACGGCAAAGCGACGATCACCGCCGCGGCGGGCGAGCGGCGGGCGACGGCCGAAGTGAACGTGACCGAGATGGACAAGGCGTTCGCCTGGAGTTTTCGCAATCACGTCGAATCGGTGATTTCCAAGGCCGGCTGCAACACCGGCGCCTGCCACGGCGCGTTGGCCGGCAAGAAAGGTTTCAAGCTGTCGCTCGGCGCGTTCGATCCGCTGGGCGACTACTTCTATATCACGCGGCAAGCCCGGGCGCGTCGTGTCGTGTTGAGCGATCCGGGCCGCAGCCTGGTGTTGACCAAGCCCTCAGGCGCGGTGCCGCACAAAGGGGGTCTGCGTTTTACGGTCGATTCGCCCGAGTATCGCGTGATGGCCGAATGGATTGCCTCGGGTGCGCCGGCCCCGCGTGAGGACGATCCGCGTTTGAACCGTCTGGAGATTTTGCCCGGCGGCGCCGTGCTCAAGCTGGGCGCGAAGCAGCAGTTGATCGTGCGGGCCTATTTCAGCGACGGCCATGCCGAGGACGTGACGCGTTGGATCCGCTTCACGTCGACCAACGAGTCGGTGGCCCAGGTGAGCCCGATGGGTTTGGTGCAAGTCGCGGGGCACGGCGAAGCGGCCATCAAAGCCTGGTACTTAAGTTGGAACGTGATCGCCACGGTGAGCGTGGGCTATGAAGCGCCGGTCGCGCCAGAATTGTTCGCCGGCGCCGCGCCGCGCAACTTCATCGACACTCTGGTGCTGGCGAAATTGAAGAATCTTAATCTGCCCCCCTCTCCGCCGGCGGGCGACGCCGAGTTTTTGCGCCGCGCGACGATCGACACCATCGGCCTGTTGCCCACCGTCGCCGAGACGCGCGCTTTTCTGGCCGACACGGCATCGGACAAGCGCGACAAGCTGATCGAGAGCCTGTTGTCTCGGCCTGAGTTCGTCGACTATTGGGCCTATAAGTGGAGCGACCTGCTGCTGGTGAACAGCGAACGGCTGGCGCGGCCGGCCATGTGGTCGTACTATCATTGGATTCGCAACAACGTGGCCGCCAACACGCCTTGGGATCAGTTCGCTCGCAATCTGGTGACCGCCACCGGCAGCACGCTGGAGAACGGGGCGGCGAATTTTTTCGTGCTGCACCAGGACCCGCCCGCCCTGGCCGAAACGGTTTCCGTGGCGTTTCTGGGCACGTCGATCAATTGTGCCAAGTGCCACAACCATCCGCTGGAGAAATGGACCAACGACCAATACTACGGCATGGCCAACCTGTTCGCCCGCGTGCGGTCGAAAGAAGCCTCGGGCGAGGGCAATCGGATCGTGTATGCCGTGACCACGGGCGAGTGGGTGCAGCCGCGGACCGGCAAACCGCAGCCGCCTCGGCCGTTGGACGGCGCGGTGATGCCGTTCGAAGCCGAGACCGATCGGCGGACGCACCTGGCCGCCTGGCTCACGTCGGCCGAGAATCCGTATTTCAGCCGCGCGATTACCAATCGCATCTGGGCCAACTTTTTCGGCGTCGGCCTGGTCGAGAGCGTGGATGACCTGCGGCTGACCAATCCGCCCAGCAACGCGGAACTATTCGCCGCGGCGGCCCAGTATCTGGTCGAGAAAAAGTACGACGTGAAGGCTCTGATGCGGGCCATCTTGCAATCGGCCACCTACGCGCGCTCCAGCCGGCCGCTGGCCGAGAACATCGACGATCAGCGATTTTATTCGCGCTATTATCCACGCCGCATGATGGCCGAAGTGCTGTTGGACTCTCTGTCGCAGGTCAGCGGGGTGCCCACCGATTTTGGCGACTATGCGCCCGGCACCCGGGCGTTGCAATTGCCGGACGTCAACGTGAACTCGTATTTTCTCAAGACCTTCGGCCGGCCGCTGCGCGCGATCACGTGCGAATGCGAACGGGCCGGCCAGCCGAGCATGGTGCAGGTGCTGCACATTTCCAATGGCGACACGATCAACCAGAAACTCGCGGCCAAGGGCAACCGGATCGAGCAAATGCTCGCGGCCCATCTGAGCGATGAGCAGATCGTCGAAGAAGCCTATCTGTCGGCCCTGTCGCGCATGCCGACGGACACCGAGAAATCGAAATTGTTGGCCGCGCTTTCCGAGGCGCCGGCGGGCGACAAGCGGTCGGTCGTCGAGGATTTGTATTGGAGCATCATGAGCAGCAAGGAATTCTTGTTCAACCATTAGCCATCGAATCGTCGAGCGAAAAACCTTTTTCGATCCGAAAACAATAACGACATTCTCGTGAGCGTTCGGAATCTATGCGTATAGCTTTGCACTTTGCCGTCGTCTGGGCGTGTTTGTTTTGGGTGGCCGTGTCGACGGCGGCTGAACCCGCGGCACCCGACTTTAACCAACAAGTCGCGCCGATCTTCAAGAAGTATTGCACCGGCTGCCACAACGCCGCGGACAAGGAAGGCGAGCTGGTGTTGGAGCGGTACGCGACGCTGCTGGCCGGCGGCGAACACGGCGCGGTGATCGCACCGGGAAAAAGCGAGCAGAGCCGGCTGATCCTCGTGCTCACCGGCAAGGCTAAGCCGTCGATGCCGCCGGAAGATAACGAGAAACCCACGGCGGAGGAAATCGCGACGCTCTCGGCCTGGATCAACGCCGGCGCCAAGGGACCCGAGGGGGCCGAACCCGACCCGACGGTGATCGTCACGCCCAAGATCAAACCCGTCGGCCCGGTGCGCGAGGCGGTGGTCGCGCTGACGTATGCCGCAGACGGCAAGAGCCTGGCGATCGCGCGGTTCAACATGGTGGAACTGCTGGCGCTGCCCGACCGTTCGCTGCTTGCCAAGTTCGGTCCGCAACGGGGACGCATCAACGCGGTGAGCTTTTCCAAGGATGGCGGGCAATTGTTGGCGGCCGGCGGCGAGCCGGGCGTGTTCGGCGAAGCGCGGCTGTGGAACGTCGCCGACGGCAAGGCGGTGCACATGTTTCAGGGCCATCAGGACAGCCTGCTCTCGGCGGTGATCAGTCCCGACGGCAAACTGCTGGCCACCAGCAGCTACGATCAGCAGATCAAACTGTGGGATGTCGCCGGCGGGCAAGAACTGCGCACCCTGGCCGGGCACAACGACGCCGTGTTCGATCTGGCGTTTCGGCCCGACGGCAAGATCCTGGCCAGCGCCAGCGGCGATCGCACCGTGAAGCTGTGGGATGTGGCCAGCGGTGAGAGGCTCGATACGTTTGGCCAGCCGCTGAAGGAACTGTACTGCGTGGCGTTCAGCCCCGATGGCCGTCGCGTGGCTGCCGGCGGCGTCGACAATCGCATTCGCGTCTGGCAGATCAGCGACCAGGGCAAGGAAAACACGAATCCGCTGCTCTATTCCCGATTTGCCCACGAAGGGGCCGTGGTCAAGCTGGCTTATTCTGCCGATGGCAAGACGATCGTGTCGGCCGGTGAAGACCGCACGGTAAAAATCTGGGACGCCGAAACCATGACCGAGCGGTTCGAGCTCGAGCGGCAAAGCGATTGGGCGCCGGCCCTGGCGGTCAGTCCCGATGGCAAGTCGGTGGCCGTCGGACGCTTGGACGGCAGCCTGGCGTTTTACGACGCGGCCTCCGGAGCGCTCGTTCCCTCGCCGCCGCCGGCTAAGCCGGAATTGGCTTCGCTCTCTACCCGCGGAGCCCAGATTGGCACCACCGGCCGGATCAAGCTCATCGGCAAACATCTGGCCGAAGTGACGGCCGTCGGCGCCAGTCACGAAAAACTGGCCGCCAAATTGATTGCGGTCGAAGGCCCGACCCAAGTGGAAATCGAAGTCACCGCGGCGGCCGAACTGCCCCGCGGCCGTTATGAAATCTGGCTGACCAATGCCGGCGGCCAGAGCAATCCTCAGGCATTGCAGGTCGACGATCTGCCGCAGGCCACCGAAGTCGAGCCCAACGACGCGCTCGTGCAGGCCACGTCCATCGGCGTGCCGGCCGACGTGTGGGGCGTGCTGGCCGCGAAGGGAGATATCGACAGTTTCGCCTTCGAAGCCCGGGCGGGGCAGAGGCTCGTGTTCCTGGTCGCGGCCGGAAGCATCGGCTCGAAAGCCGACGTCGTGTTGACCCTGTACGACGCTCGCGGGCGGCTGCTGGCCGATCAGAACGAAGCGGGCTCCGACCCGCTGTTGGCGTTTACCGTTCCGGCCGACGGCCGCTATGTGATCCAGGTGAGCGATTTGACGCGCGCCGGCAGCGCGGAACATTTTTATCGGCTTTCGCTGGGCGAATTGGCCGTAGCCACGGGCGTCTTTCCATTGAGCATGTCGGCGGGGCGCGAGACGGAAGTCGAGGTGACCGGGTTGAACGTGCCGGCCGGTTTGAAAGTGAAAGTGCCGGCCGCCGCCAGCGGCGAGGTGGATGTGCCGCTGGATGCCAAAACGTATCGCCAGCGCAAACCGCTGAAGGTCCTGGTGGGCAATTTGCCCGAAACGCTGGAGGTCGAGCCAAACGACAACGCCGCGCAGGCCACGCCGCTCAACGTGCCCGGCACGGTCGGCGGGCGGATTCAAAGGGCGGCGGACAATGATTATTTCCGTTTCGAGAGCAAGGCGGGCCAGACCTGGATCGTGGAGACCGACGCCGAGCGGCACGGCTCGCCGGTCGACACCGTGATCGAGGTGCTCTCGGCCGACGGCAAGCCGATCGAGCGGGTGCTGCTGCAGGCGGTCCGCGATTCGTACATCACGTTCCGCGGCATCGACGGCAACTCGCGCGATTGCCGCTTGACGAATTGGGAAGAAATGCAGTTGAACCAACTGGTCTATTTGAATGGCGAAGTGGTCAAGCTTTTCCGCTCGCCGCGCGGGCCCGACTCGGGCTTCTTGTTTTACGAAGGGGATGGCGGCAAACGGCTTTGCTATTTCGACACCACCGGCACCGTGCACGCCGTGGACGAGCCGTGTTTCATCGTCGAACCGCACGCCCCCGGCAGCAAACTGGTATCCAGCGGCTTGCCGGTGATTCCGCTGTATTACGTCAACGACGACGACGGACAGAGGCGCTTGGGGAGCGACTCGCGGTTGATGTTTACCGCGCCGGCCGATGGGGCCTACCTGGTTCGCGTGCGCGACGCGCGGGACGATGGCGGAGCGCGGTTCGCCTATCGCCTGACGGTTCGCCCGCCGCGGCCCGACTTCGATGTCAAACTGGTCGGCGCCAGTCCGACGGTCGAGGCCGGCAGCGGCAAACGGTTTGCCCTGGAGGTGGATCGCATCGACGGTTTCGAAGGCGAAGTGCAAGTGGACCTCTCGGGCTTGCCCGAGGGTTTTCGCGTTTCCAGTCCGCTGGTGATCCAGGCCGGCCATCGCGAGGCCGAGGGGGTCGTGTTTGCCGCGGCCGATGCCAAGCCGCCGGTGCCCGAGGCGTTGGCCAAGATGGTCGTAACGGCCAAGGCCACGGTCGACGGCAAGGAAGTGGTCAAGCCGGTCAATTCGCTGGGTCAGTTGAAGCTCGGTCCGAAGCCGAAGCTGCTGGTGCGCCTCGAGCCGGCCGACCTGGTCGTCGCGCCGGGCACCACCGTCTCGGCCATGTTGAAAGTGGAGCGCAACGGCCACGACGACCTGGTCACGTTTTCGGTCGACAACCTGCCGCACGGCGTGATCGTGGACAACATCGGCTTAAGCGGCGTGCTGATGCCCAAGGGCGAAAACGAGCGTCAGATCTTCATCACGGCCGATGCCTGGGTGCCCGAGACGAGCCGGCCGTGTTTCGCGGTGGCCAACCAGGTTGGCAACCAATGCTCCGGGCCCGTGACGATCCACGTGCGTCGCGCCAGCCCGCTGGCGAATTCCAGCGCGCCCGGCGTGCCGACGGCGGTTACGCCGAAGCAGTAAGTCCGGCGCAAAACGCGTGGTCGGGCGCGCGGCTAAGCCGCAAGCGGTGGTGAAACGTCGCTCGCAAGGGGTCGTGGTACCGTTCCCCGCGCTCAATCGATGGTCGGTCGGCGGCCGGTGACCAGGGAGATCACGAAGAGAACCAGGAACACCAGAAATAGGATTTTCGCAATTTGCATTGCGAGGCCTTCCAGGGCGAAGAAGCCCAGTGCCCCTGCGATCAAAGCCACGATCAAGAAGATCAGAGCATATCGAAGCATGCTGTGTCCCTTTCAACACGGGAAATGGTTAGCGCCGGCGAAGAGCCGTGGCCCCGCTGCAGTATTCTACCAGATCGGTGGGGTCTTATAAATGTGTTGCGGGGCGGTTAAGGGGCCTTGAACATCATCCACCCGTTCTCTTCGGGATTGATTTCCGCTTCGGGGAACTGGGCCCCAATTCGGCATTTGTCGCTCTCGGTGAAGCTTGCGCCCAAGATTATGAACGCGATCTCAGGATTGTCGGCCAGCCGTCTCCATAGAGGCATTTTTCGCGTCGATGTTTTGTAGATAACTTCTCCACCCCGATCCTCAATCCATTGCAGCCCTGCACGTCGCTCTTGCGCCGCGTGCAACTCCCAAGCCAGTCCGCCAGCCAGAACCGCGACCAAAGTCACCACCACGAACAGCGTCCGCAGAGAGTAGCGGAACCAGCGGCGTTTTGGAGCGGGCATTGCTCACTCTCGAAGCTTTGCGCCGCAGTGAGGGCAAGTCTTCGGCCCCTGAAACTTGCCCGTCACGATCTTCCATGCGGCCACGACGAGCAATCCCCAGAAACCGAACATCACTAAACAGATCAGCAATTCAATCGGTCCAAGTCCGTACATTAGGATTCCCTTTGG
>JBGQKM010000256.1:0-8674 GCA_041499515.1 Planctomycetia bacterium
ACCGCGGTCGAGGCATTTTTTGTCCGGTCCGACGAGAACGGTCTCGACCGCGATCGCGGCGCCGCACAAACTTTTTTGTGCCTGGGCACTTCCGCGCGCCCGCCGCGCCTTCCTTCCGCATTTCGACTGCGAGAGCCCGGAGGAGTTTGCCACAGAGGCCTCCGAGAACACAGAGGCAAGGAGTTACAAGCTCACAAACTTCCTGCTTACTCCGTGTCCGCTCGGCTGCCTTCGTCCCGAGCTCAGGCCGCGGGGAGCGCTCGCGACGAAGCCTCGGCGTGCTCGGTGGCTTCCTTGCTTCCGTGTCAATCGAATCAGTCGGACATATGCTTGATCTGCAAAACGAGTGCTCGATAAGCGCGAATCCCGATCGTGAATCATGGGCGCGACTTGCAACGACAAAACATTTTTTGCGCGCGCCTAGGGATCCTGGTGCACAAGTCGAGGGCTTTGGTAACGTTGGACTGAGGCCAGCACGGCGCCCTGGTTTAGTGCTGCTGCCGGGCTGCTGCCAGCGTGTTGACCAACAGCATGGTCACCGTCAGCGGGCCGACGCCGCCCGGCACGGGCGAGATGTGGCCGGCTATCTGGCTGACGGCCGGAAAATCGACGTCTCCGACCAGGCCCCCGGGCGTGCGATGGATGCCCACATCGACGACGACCGCTCCGGGCTTGACCATCTCGGCCGTGATGAATTGCGGGTGGCCAATGGCCACGATCAGAATGTCGGCCTGGCGGGTTATGTCGGGCAAGTCGCGGGTCTTGCTGTGGCAGACGGTGACCGTGGCGTCGCCGGCTGGTCCGCGCTGCATGAGCATCAGCGCCATCGGCTTGCCGACCGTTTCACTGCGGCCCACGACGACCACGTGGCGGCCGGCGATCTCGATGTGATTGCGCACGAGCAGTTGCTGAATACCATAGGGCGTGCAGGGCAAAAAACGCGGATGGCCTTGCACCAGGCGGCCGACGTTTTCAGGATGAAATCCGTCGACGTCCTTCAGCGGGCTGACGGCGTGCAAGATCCGCGTCACGTCGACGTGCTTCGGCAGGGGCAATTGAACCAAAATGCCGTGGACCGGCTCCTCCTTGGCCTTGTTCAACTTGGCAATCAGTGCCAGCAACTCGTCCTGCGAGGTCTCGGCCGGCAGCCGATACAAGCGGCTTTGCATGCCGACCTGTTCGCAGCCGGTGACCTTGTTGCGCACGTAGACTTCGCTGGCCGGGTCGCTGCCCACGAGCACTGCGGCCAGTGTGGGCACTTCGGCGTTATTCTCGATGAAGTCGGCGACTTCCTCGTGCAACTCCTCGCGGATTTGCCGGGCCAGTTTCTTGCCATCGAGGATTGTGGCCGTCAACGCGGTGCCTCTCTCAAAATGCCCACACGGAGCCACGGAGGCCGCATTCTAGCCCAGGCAGGGTTGGCCGACTATCGGCTCGAGGGCAGACCGCCGCCGTGGGGTAACGTTCGCGCTTCGGCCGTGTGTCCCGCCGAATCAGTGTGGTCCGATTCGGCTCGTGTGGCTATAGTTTCTTGCCACTTGGCTTGGCACGCTGGGCAGTATATTATAATGATGCTTAACATTATGACCATTGATGAGGGCCCTGTCAGGACGCCGGTTTTTCCTTCCGTTTACTTTTGACCCACTCTCACGCTATGTCCGACGAAGTGAAACCCAGTTCGGTTGAAGTCCTCAAGATCCAGAGCGACTATCTGCGCGGCGAGATCGGGCCGGAGTTGCGCGACAGCAACGACTTTTTCGGCAAGGGCAGCATTCAGTTGCTCAAGCACCACGGCACCTATCAGCAGGGCGACCGCGACGCGCGGGCGGCCGGCCGGGTCGAGGGGCACAAGGGCAAGTCGCCTAGAGCCTATTCCTTCATGGTGCGCACCAAGATCCCCGGCGGAAAGTTGACCAGCAAGCAACTGCTCTCAGAGCTCGACCTGTGCGACGAGGTGGGCAACACGACGCTGCGGATCACCAGCCGTCAGGGGCTGCAGTTGCACGGCGTGCTGAAGCACGACCTGTGGAAAACGATCCACCGCATCAACGAAATCCAGCTTTCGACCCTGGCCGCTTGCGGCGACGTGGAACGCAACGTCATGTGCTGCCCGGCGCCGTTGCACGATCGCGTGCACGGACAGTTGCAGGCGCTGGCCGATCAGCTTGCCGCGCATCTCTGCCCCCGCACGAGGGCCTATCACGAACTGTGGTTGACCGATCCAGAAACGGGCGAAGAAACCTTGCAAGGCGGCGGCAGCGACGGACACGAGGTGGAACCCCTTTACGGCCCGACGTACTTGCCGCGCAAATTCAAGACGGCGATTGGACTGGCCCACGACAATTGCGTCGATCTGTATGCCAATGATTTGGGGCTGATGGCCATCACCGACGGCGACACGATTCAGGGTTACAACGTGCTGGTTGGCGGGGGAATGGGGGTCACGCCCAGCGCCGAGAAAACTTTTCCAGCGGTCGCCAAACGGATGGCGTTCATCAAGCCGGACGAAGTCGTCGAGGTGGCCACGGCGGTCATCAAGGTGCAGCGCGACTTTGGCAACCGGTCGGATCGCAAGGTCGCGCGATTGAAATACTTGATCCACAACTGGGGCTTGCCGAAGTTCAAGGCCGAAGTCGAGCGGTATTACGGCCGCCCACTGGTCGATCCTCACCCCGACGACGTACACGGCTTCGACGATCACATCGGCTGGCACGAACAGGGGGACGGAAAAGTATTTTTTGGGCTGAACGTCGAAAACGGCCGCATTCACGACGAAGACACGTTGCGGCTCAAAACGGCCCTGCGAGTCATCTGCGGCACGCTCAAGCCGGGCCTCCGTTTGACGTCGCATCAGAGCCTGTTGTTTACCGATCTCAACCAGGCCGATCGCCCGTCGCTGGAAAAAATCTTGCGCGAGCACGGCGTCAAGTTGCACGATGAGATTTCCACAGTTCGCCGCTGGTCGATGGCTTGCGTGGCCTGGCCCACCTGCGGTTTGGCGATCACCGAAAGCGAGCGGGCCCTGCCGGGCATGATCGATCAACTGGAAATCGAGTTGGCAAAATTGGGGCTTTCGCACGAAAAATTCACGCTCCGCATGACCGGCTGTCCCAACGGCTGCGCTCGGCCCTATAACTGCGACATCGGGCTGGTCGGCAAGGCCGCCGGCCGGTATACGGTTTTGGTCGGTGGACGTTTGTTGGGCGATCGTTTGAACTTCATTTACAAAGACATGATTCCGGCGGCCGACGTCGTGCCCACGATCGTGCCCTTGTTGGTCTATTTCAAGCAGGCCCGGCAAAACGGCGAATCCCTGGGCGATTTTTGCCATCGCAAAGGCAGCGCCGATCTGCTGGCCTGGACCGAGCAGTACACGGCCTCATCGGCGCCCGCCTAGCCGGGCCGATCCCGTCTCGTTTCGTGGAAAAGGAGTTCCCATGCAGCCCCTTCAAACCTGGATGCGCTACGTGCTCCGCTTTGCCGGCTGTTACAACTTGCTGGCCGGCCTGAACATGCTCGTGTTCTATCACGAAATGTTCAAGACCCTGGGCTTGCCCAAGCCGGAAGTGATGCTGTTCGTGCAGCTCGTGGGCATTCTGGTGGGGTTGTTCGGCGTCGGCTATCTGCTCGTGGCCAGCAATCCCATCGAAAACCGCAACGTGCTGATGCTCGGATTCTGGAGCAAGGCGCTGGGGTCGGTGTTGGGGATCGGCCACGTCGCCAGGGGCAACTTGCCGCTGATGTTTCTGGTCGTGTTATTCTTTTCCGACATCATCTACCTGCCGCTGTTCGCGATCATCTTGCACCGCCTCTACCGCGTTGCGGGCTCTCAAGATGGCTGAGGACTTCCAACAAAAAACGCTACGCTCAGCCGTTGGTGTGGCCGGCCAAATCCAACTCGGCCGCGATGGTCGTCATGGCATCGATGACGAACTGTATATGTTCGTCCAAATCAAGGCCCAAGTCGGCGGTGCCTTGCGCGATGTCTTCGCGGCGCACGGCGGCGGCAAAGGTCTTTTGTTTGAACTTCTTTCTCACGCTGCCGGCCTTCAACCCCAGCAGGCCCTCGGGACGCACTTTGGCCACGGCCGTGATGAAACCGGCAAGTTCGTCGCAGGCGTATAAAGTTTTGTCCAACGGCGAAACGCGCGGGCAGTCGGTCAAATAGTCGGCGTGTGACTTGATGGCGTAGATGACCTCGTCCGGATAGCCTTGCTCGGCCAGAATCGCGGCGCCTCGTAGCGGATGGTCGGGCGGATCGGGCCACCGCTCATAATCGAAATCGTGCAACAGGCCCACGATTCCCCAGGTCTCTTCGTCGGCGCCGAATCGCCGGGCGTAGGCTCGCATCGCGACTTCGACCGCCAGCATGTGCTTGCGCAGGCTCTCGCCGACCGTGTATTCACAGACCAGCTTCCACGACTGTTGCCGGTCCACGCGTTAACTCCCGCGTTTTGCCCGGGCGGTCTCGTCATTGGCCGGCGCGGTGTTGATTTCCGGCTGGGCCGTCTGCTCCGGCGACACGGCGTCGGCCGGCGGCACGGCCTCGCGCCATGGCTTTCGCTCCTGATAACTTTCCAGTTCCTTGGTCAACTGCTCCTTGAGCTGGTCCTCGCCAAGTTCGACCGATTTTTTCGACCACGTAATCGCGGTTTCGAAATCGCCCGTTTCAGCATAGCTGGCCGCCAGCGTGCTCAAAATGTGGGCCTGTTTGTACTCGGTCACCTCGCAGGCCTGCGTGGCCAACTCGATGGCGCGTTTACCGTCCCGCAATTCCTGTTCGGGCGAGGTTGCCAGCACCCAGGCCAGATTGTTCAGAACACCGCTGTTCTTGGGTTCGATTGTCAGCGCTTCTTCATAGTCGGCGATGGCCTCGGCCTGTTTGCCTTGGCTCAGGCGCGCGTCGGCCCGGCCCCGATAGGCCGCCATATTCTTGGGATTCGTGTCGATCAATTGATCGTACATGACGATCGCCTTTTGCGGCTGCTTTGCGGCTTGATACAGCATGCCCATTTGCAACAACACTTCCGAATTATCGGGCATCGCCTTGCGCAAGAGATTCAAATCGGCCAGCGCCTGCTCGAATTTTCCACTGCTGCCCAACAGGCTTGCGTGCAGCATCAGAGCCTGCACCGAACCGGGTTGCAGTTTCAGGGCCTGCTCCACGTCGCTCAGGGCGGCGGGCAGGTCGCCCTTGATCGCCCGAATGCGGCCGCGATGCGTATAGGCCGCCGGCGAATCGGGCTCGAGTTCGATCGCCTTGTCGAAGCATTCGATCGCCTCGTCGTACTTCTGTGCCAGCGAAAGTGCAACGCCGAGAGCTTCGCGCGTGTCGGCGTCTTCGGGCTCCAGTATAATCGCGGCGTTCAAGTCAGACATGGCCAACTCGAGATGGTTTTGACTCAAATGAAACATGCCGCGGAAACGCAACACATTGGCGTCGTGCGGCGTCAGTTTCGCCGCCTCGTCGAAATCAGCTTGCCGCTGGGCAAGATCGGGCTTCAAATTGGCCCGAATCACCAGCGCCTTGGCCTTCGTCTGCGGATCATCCTCGGAAAGGCGAACCGCTTCGTCCAAGGCCTTCAGACCCTTTTCCGTCTCGCCCAATTGGACATACAGTCGCCCGATCAAATATTGAGCCTGGGGCTGCTGGGCATCGAGATCGAGCGTCTGCTTCAAGTCCGACAGGGCCATCTGCACCAGCTTACGACCCCGGTTGGGGGTCACGGGGCGCTCGAACAGTTCCAGGCACACCATCTCGGCCCGCTGCGAGAGCGTGCTGGCCAGCAATTCGTTGGCGAACTTGGCGCTATCTTCGTCCAGGCCCGCCTGGATGGCATCCTGGCAGAGCTTGATCACCTGGTTCAGATCGCCCATGTTTTCGGCCGAGAGTTTGACGTCCGTGGCCTTTTCCAGCAGGGCGTGTCCCTCTTCGCCGGCCCGCACCGCGCTACTTGCTAGTATCGCGGCAATGCACAACAGCCATTGCCAAGCCCTGGGGCGCACCATGATTGCTCCTTGTTCGACGCCAATAAAACACCGTCATTGCGGTCGCATTATGACGCGAAGGCAAAAACGACGCTATCCGAGTTCCTAGGCCATGCGACTTCGAGTTTCGCCGGCATCCGGTCCGGGGACGTCAGGTGCTGGCACTCTCGATCTGCACGCGCCGCACCGGATCCGGTTGGATCCGCCGTGCGGTCGCGACCCAGAATGCATTATAGTGGGGCCGGTAAATCTCGGCGGTAGAAAATGACCGACGCGACCAGGTACGAAGCCAGCCCCAGGCCGATCAAAACGCCGTCATAACCCAAGCCGCCCAACTCGAAGGAACCGCCGGCGTCGGCCGTCGCCAGCGACCAGGCTTTGACGGCGTTGCTGACCAGCAACTGCGGCTCGAACGGCGTGAAAAACGAGCCGTAGGTCAACCACTTCCAGCCCGGCGCCAAGCGCCCGACGATCTTGACGATCATCGATACGGCGTAAAAGGCTCCCACGATCCCGATCGTGTGCGAACGGTAATTGCTGCCGGCCGAGACCATCGTGGTCAATCCGGCTAGAAAAGCCGTGATCGCAAACAGGTTCAGCGCCGCCGGCACGAAGACTTGCGGCGAGACGGTCTCTTCCAGCCGGATCGTGGCCAGACCCACGCTGGTGCCCAGCAGGGCCATGCCGGCCAATAGCGCCGCGCCGCCGAGCGTTACGGCCGCCTGCGTTCCCAATACGCCCAGTCGCGTGACCGGCTGTGCCAGCAACATCTCCATCGTGCCCCGATTCAGTTCACCGCTAACCGCGTCCGAACCGCGCGAAATGGCCCACACGGTCACCAGCAACAATACGATTGGATCATCGTAGGCCACGGCGATGCGGCCCGCCGAACTCGCAACCTGCGAAAACGGAACCGGCAGCAACTGTTCGACCAGATCGGGCATGAAGCTGAACATGCCCTCCAGCGCGCTGGTCGAAAAATAGCTGCTGACCCAAACCCGCAGCCAGTGCACCGCAAACATGAACGCCAGGCTGCCCAACAGCAGCCAGCGCGATTCGCGAATCGACTTTTTCCACAGGGCCGCGTTCATGCTCTTTCTCGGCGACAAGTCAGGGGGCGTGATATTGGTCGTAGAGGGTTCGCAGCCCCAACGGCTCGATGTGAACTTCGGCCAACGGCAGCGTGGCCAGCCATCCCAGCAAGCTCGACAGCTCATCCGGTGTTTCGATCATCAAATCGCCGGCCGGGTCGGTGGCCACGGTGACATGGCCGTTGAAACTTGCGGGCACGGCGGGAAGCGGGCCGGTCAACTGCGCGCGGATGCGGTGCTTGTGCCGCAATTCGGCGAGCACTTGCGTGTGCACCAGGCGTCCTTGCCGCAGAATGAGCACTCGATCGCAGACCTGTTCGACTTCGGAAATCACGTGCGAGGAGAACAGGATCGTGCGTCCCGCGCGTTTCGCCTCGGCCACCAGCGCCGCCACGTCGGAACGGACCGTGGGATCAAGATTCGACGTGGGCTCGTCGAGGATCACCAGCGCCGTGTCGACAGCCAGTGTTACGGCCAGGGCCAGTTTCTGCCGCATGCCGGTCGACATGGCGGCGACGGGACGCGAAAGGTCCAAACCAAAACGCTCGCCGGCCAGTGCCTCGGCGCGCCGGCGGCTGCCGTCGCGACGCACCGCGGTGAAGAACTCGACCACGTCCCGGCCGCGCATGCCGCGAAACAATCGGGCTTCGCCCGGCAGATACGAAACGCGGCGGTGCACTTCGAATGCCTGACGATAACAGTCAAGGCCGTCGATCGACGCCGTGCCGGCCGAAGGGCGCAGGTAGCCCAGCAACAATCGCAGGAGCGTGGTCTTGCCCGCGCCGTTGGGACCGAGCAAACCGACAACTTCGCCGCGCTCGACGCCGAAGGTAAAGCGATCCAGAGCCGTGAAGCGACCGTACTGTTTCGAGAGTTCATGCGTTGCGACGTACACGGCGGGAGCCTGCGAAAGCGGTGAAAGTTTCTCGCGCGAAAAGGGTTCCCCTCATTGTTCGCGCTGGCAGGCACATTGGCAAGCACTTCCGGCCCGCGGTAGTGATGCCGTTTGAAGCACTTTCTCGATTTCCGGGTGAGCCGCATGCCTCCCACGGGAGGCTGCAGGCGTACCGCAATCCGCGGCAGGCCGTTTGAGCCAAGAACGGCAAGAATTCGCCTCCCACGAGCCGTGCTGAAGCCCTCGACTTGTGCACCAGGATCTATATGCGCGCGCAAAAAATGTTTTGTCGTTGCAAGTCGTGGGCACGCTTCACCATCGGACGTTGCCCTTATCGAGCACTCGTTTTGCAGATGATGCATATGTCCGACTGATTCGATTGACACGGAAGCACGGGAGCCACAGAGGCCTCGGAGGCTTCGTCGCGAGCGCTCCCCGCGGCCTGAGCTCGGGACGAAGGCAGCCGAGTGGACACCGAGAAAGACAGAGACTAGGTGAGCTTGCAACTTCCTCCCCTCTGTGTTCTCGGAGGCCGCTCGGCTGAGCGCTCGCGACGAAGCCTCGGTGGCAAATTCCTCCGAGCTCTCGCAGTCGAAATGCGGAAAGAAGGCGCGGCGGGCGCGCGGAGGTGCCCAGGCACAAAAAAGTTTGTGCGGCGCCGCGATCGCGGTCGAGACGGTTCTCGTCGGACCGGACAAAA